>JAKALD010000006.1 GCA_021813275.1 Pseudomonadota bacterium
GTTCATCTTCTCGCGCGTGAGCGCGTCGAGCGCCCCGAAGGGCTCGTCCATGAGCACCAGCTTCGGGTCGTGCACCAGCGCGCGCGCGATCGCCGCGCGCTGCTGCATGCCGCCCGAGAGCTCGTACGGATACTTGTCCTCGAAGCCCTCGAGCCCGACCAGCGCGAGCAGCGCCTTCGCTCGCTCGCGGCTCTCGGCCATCGGCAGCCCGAGGATCTCCGCCGGCAGCAGGACGTTCGCCAGGATGCGGCGCCACTTGAGCAGCAGCGGCGCCTGGAACACCATGCCGATGTCGCGCGACGGGTCGAACCGGTGGCTGGCCGATCCCACCCTCACCTCGCCCGCGTCGTGCGGATGCAGCCCCGCCAGGATCTTGAGCAGCGTCGACTTGCCGCAGCCCGACGGACCCACCAGCGACACCAGCTCGCCGTCCATGACGTCGAACGTGGCGTCCGAAATCGCCAGGAACTCCTCCCTGCCGCGCCGGTAGACCTTCCTGACGCCGGCGAGGTGGATGAAGGGCTCGGTCATCAATCGACCCGCGCGTCCTTCGGCACCAGCAAGTGCTCGAGCGCGAGCACCAGGCCGTAGAGCAGCACGCCGAGCAGCGTGATGTAGATCACCGCCATGAACATCGCCGGCGTGTCCAGGGTCACCTGCACCTGCAGCATCAGGTAGCCCAGCCCCTTGTCCGAGCCGAGGAACTCGCCGACGATCGCGCCCGCCACGGCGAGGATCGCCCCGACCTTCATGCCGGAGAAGATGTACGGCAGCGCCCCGGGGAGCTGGATCTTGGTGAACAGCTGCCAGCGCGAGCCGCGCAGCGAGCGCACCAGGTCGAGCAGCTCGGGCTCGATCTCGCGCAGCCCGCGCGCGGTGGTGAGCAGGATCGGGAACACGCAGATCGAGAACGCCATGATCGAGTTCGGCAGCACGCCGTACTTGAACCACACGATGATCAGCGGCCCCAAGGCGACCTTGGGGATCATGTTGATCGACACGAGCAGCGGCATGAAGAACGCCTCGAGCGTCTTCGACCAGGTGAACGCGAGCGCGAGCGCCACGCCCACGGCGAGCGCCAGGAAGTAGCCGAGGTAGATCTCGGTCGCGGTGACCGCGACGTTCGTCCACCAGCTGTAGTGGTCGGCGAACGCCGCGGCGAGCGTCGCCTGGGGCGAGGGCATGACGAACTTGGGGACGTGGCCGAGCGTGACGAACAGGTACCAGGCGGCGAGGAGCGCGAGGTGCGCGAGCGCCGCGAGCGCGTAGCGGGACAGGGTGTCTCTGGAGCGCTCCATGGCCGTCCTCCCTAGCAGGTCAATCGGCTCACGCGAGCCAGCGCGCGAGGTTCGCGCGCACGAATTCGTCGTCGGCGAGGTCGGCGTGCTCCCGGCACACCCGCTCGATCTCCCCGGCCTGGCCGGGAGACAGGGTCTCCTTCGGGTCGAGGCACCAGATGCCCTCGAGCAGCCCCTGGCGGCGCAGCACCTCGTGGCAGCCCGGGATGCAGCCCGCGAAGTCGTGCGCGACGTCGAAGAAGGCGGCGTTGCAGTCGGTGACGCGCGCATCGAGCGCGAGCAGGTCCTCGCCCACGCGGTCTGCCGCGACCGCGGCGCGCACGCGCTCGTGCAGCTCGACCGCGCGCCGCGTCCATACGCTCCAGTGCCCGAGCAGCCCGCCCACGATGCGCACGCGCACCTCCTCGGCGCCGCGCTTCACCGCGATCGGCGTCACCAGGTCGAGCACGATGTGATCGTCGTTGCCCGTGTAGAGCGCCACGCGCTCCTCGGCACGCGCCGCCACCACGCCGCGCGCGACGTCGAGCGTGCTGTAGCGGCTGAAAGTCGCGATCTTGATCGCGACCACGTTGTCGAGCGCGGCGAAGCGGCGCCAGAACTCGGCCGGCAGCGCGATCCCGCCCACCGCGGTCTGCAGGTAGAAGCCGACGAGCGGGATCTCCCCGGCGACCGCGGCGCAGTGCGCGACGAGCTCCTCGGTCGACGCGCCGCGCATCGGGGCGAGCGACAGCATGCCGGCGTGATAGCCGTGCGCGAGGGCAACCTGCGCCTCGCGCTTCGCCTGCGCGGTCCTGCCCGACAGCCCGGCGATCAGCACGACCGGGCGCCGCGCCCACTCGCGCGCGGTGCGCGCCGCGAGCTCGAGCACCGGCTCGTACAGGCCCGCCTCGCGGATCGCGAACTGGGTCGCGTGCACGCCGACCGCGAGCCCGCCGGCGCCCGCGTCGAGGTAGTAGCGCGTCAGCGCGCGCTGGCGCCGGGGATCGAAGCGACGCGCGGCATCGAGCGCGAGCGGGTGCGCGGGGATCACGCTGCCGCGCCGCAGGATCGCGAGGACCTCGGCGGGCAGATCGCTTCGGTGCAGCGGCATGGGCGGGGGAAGTTAACCGTACGGTTACCGTAGCGCAGGCGCCTGGGCGCGTCAATTCCGGCGGCCGATCGTTGACACCCGGCGGCGCGCGCCGATACCATCGCGCCTCACATCCCCAAGGAGGACCGGACCATGCGCAAACTGCTCGCGGGCGCGCTCGTCGCGTTCGCCGCCGCGGCCTCGCCGGCGTACGCCGCCGAGAAGCTCGACTTCATCCTCAACTGGGTGCCGGGCGGCGACCACGCTCCGTACTACTACGCGAAGAAGATGGGCTGGTACGCAAGAGAAGGCATCGACCTCAACCTCGAGCCCGGCAAGGGCTCGGTGCTCGCGGCGCAGCGCGTGGGCGCCGGCGCCAACCCGATCGGGCTCGCCGACATGGGCACGGTGCTGGTCGCGGAGGGCAAGGGCGCGGACCTCGTGGCCGTCTACAACGTGTACGCCAATTCGCCGCAGGGCTTCTACTGGCTGAAGAGCTCCGGCATCAAGGGGATCAAGGATTTCCCCGGCAAGAAGATCGGCAACCCCGCCGGTGACGCGGCGCGCGCGATGTGGCCCGCGGTCGCCAAGGCGAACGGCGTCGACCCGGCCTCGGTGACCTGGGTGAACATCGACCCGAACGCCAAGCTCGCGGCGCTCAAGGCGCACTCGATCGACATCACCACCTCCTTCTACAACCTGCACCACGTGTTCAAGAAGGAGCTCGGCGCCGACATGGGCTTTCTCGCCTGGCGCGACGCCGGGGTCAACCCCTACGGCAACTCGGTGATCGTGAACGGCGCGTTCCTGAAGGCGCACGAGGCGCTGATCGGCAAGTTCGTCAAGGTCACTCAGCGCGCCTTCTACACCTGCGTCAAGGACCCCAAGCCGTGCATCGAGGCGCTGGTCGAGGCGAATGGCGCGCTCAAGTACGACAACGAGATGCAGAACTGGGAGGAGGTCGAGGTGCTGATGAGCGACAAGTACGCGCGCACCGTCGCGCTCGGCTATCACGACCCGGCGCGCATGCAGTCCGACTACAACCTCGTGAAGGACTATATCGGCATCGAGAAGCCCTTCGACGTGAAGACGGTCTACACCAACCAGTTCCTCGACCGCTCGATCAAGATGCCGAAGTAGGCGCGCAGGCCCGCGCCGCGTGATTCGCGGCGCGCACCCGCCGCGCGAGCGCCTCCAGCCGCCGGTCGCGGATTCCGAGCTTCTCGAGGTGCGCCACGGCGTCGAACAGATAGTCGCTGCAGCGTCCGAGCGGGCCCGCTCCGGTGGCGAGGTAATACACGATCGCCTCCGAATCGAGCTCGCGCACGTAGCGCTCGTGCCCGCGGTTGGCGACGAACGCGATCGCCGGCTCCGTGCCTTTCGGCGTGCGCACCCTCACCCACGCCGGCCGGTAGGCCATCGTGAGCATCTCGCGCCGCCAGATCACGTCCAGCTCGGTTTCGACCGCGCCGCGCGGCAGCCGGTAGGCGACCCCGTGGCAGCTGCCGCCCGGCTCGAGCGCGAGCATCAGGCCGGGGCGCGACGGGCTGCCGCGGCCCGCGCGCGACCACAGGCAGAAGCGGCGGTGATAGCCGTGCAGCAGCGCGCTGCGCCGCTCGGCGAAATGGAACGCCGGATTCCACATGAGCGAGCCGTAGCCGAACACCCAGATGCGGCCGTGCCGCGGCGCGCGCGCGAGCATCTCCGCGAGCTGGCGAGCGCGCTCCTCGGGAGTCATGAAGCGGGTCGCGGGCCCGAGCAGCGCGCGCGCCGATTCGTGCAGCGCGCCGCTCAGGATCGTCTCGCGCGTGATCTTGAGTTGGGCCATTCGCGCCGTCTCAGCCCAGCTCGGGCCCTGCAACCGCCATCATAATTCGGGGATCCCCCGGCGCGTGATCGTCCCCACGCACCATGCGTGTGAAAGGGCGCTGAAAGATGAAGCCGTGCTCTTCGGCACGGGCGCGCAGCGCCGGCGCATGATCCGCAATGTCGATGAACAGCGGCGGCGAAACGCGCGCCAGCGCGCCGGCGAGCAGCGCCGGCGTCGCCTCGGGCGCGAGCGAGACCAGCGGCCCGAGCTGGCGCGCCTCGCGCGCGTCGCGCCCGAGCAGAAATCCGACGATCCGCGCGGCGCGTTCGGCAACGAGCGCGGCCGCCGGCAGGCGCAGCGCGAGCGCCCTGAGGAGCCGCTCGCGGCGCGCGCCGAACGCCAGCGCGTCGAGCTCCATGATGGCGGGCCAGTCCGCGTCGGCCAACGCCCGCACCTCCGCGCCCGGGATCGCGGCGGCCGCGAGGCGCGGCGCGTGCAGCGCGTAGCGCGCGAATCCCCACGTGTCGCGAAACCCTTCGCGCGCGTAAACCGCACGGCCGGCGGGCGTGGCGTCGAGGATCGGGGTCAGCCTGCGCGCCTGGAGCTCCGAGAGCGCGCGCCGCAGCAGCCGCGAGGCGTGGCCGCGGCGCCGCTCCTCGGGGAGCACCAGCACCATGCTCACCCAGGCGAACCGTCCCCCGTAGGGCAGCACCAGCGTCGAGGCGACGAGCGTTCCATCCGGACGCGCCAGGCCCCAGCCCCGTCCCAACTCGAGCATGAGCCGCCAGTCCGCCTCGTTCTGGTTCCAGCCGGCCGCGCGCGAAAGCGCGAGCAGGGGCTCGAGCCGCCCGGGATCGAGCGTCTGCTCGCACACGGGCTCAGAACTGGCCATCGCGGGTCGAGAAGTGCGTCTCCTTGCCAAGGCTGGGCATGCCGCGCGCCACCCAATCCGCGACCCAGTCGATCATCTTCGGCAGCGCGACGCGCGGCGCACCGAGCAGCCGCTGCGCCTCGCCGGTGTCCATCAGCCAGGCCGTAGGCGCCTCGCGCCCGGCGAGAATCGGCGTCTTCCCGAGGCGCGCGCCGAGCTGCTCGGCGAGCCAGCGCACGCTGGTGCGCTCCGGGCCGGTCACGTTGATCGGCGAAGTCGGCGCGGTGCAGCGCGCGAGCAGCCGCAGCGCCTGGGCATTGGCGTCGCCCTGCCAGATCACGTTCACATACCCCATGGTGAGATCGACCGGCCGGCCCGCGAGCACGCTCGCGGCGACGTCGTGGAGCACGCCGTAGCGCATGTCGATCGCGTACGACAGGCGCATGAGCCGTCCCGGCGTGCCGTACTTGCGCGAGCCGTACTCGAACATGCGCTCGCGCCCCACGCAGGAGTTGGCATAGTCGCCCGGCGGCGGCGCGGCGGGGAGCTCTTCCTTCGCGCCCCCGCCCCCGACGTCGACGTACGGATAGACGCAGGCGGTCGAGAAGGCGACGATGCGCGATTCGCGGAAGGTCTCGGCCACCATGAACGGCACCGCGACGTTCATCGCCCAGGTGAAGTCCGCGTGCCCGCTCGCGCCGAACTTATGCCCCGCCATGAAGACCACGTTCTTCGCCTTGGGCAGGCGCTCGAGCGCGGCGCGCTCGAGCAGGTCGCAGGCGATGCACTCCACGCCCCAGGACTCGAGGCGCTCGCGCAGGCCCCGCTCGGAAAAGCGCGCCACGCCGAGGACGCGCCTGCCCGGCGCGGCGCGCTTCGCCATGCGCGCGAGCGTCGGACCCATCTTGCCGCCGACCCCGAGCACCATGATGTCGCCGTCCGCGCGCGCCAGGTCGGCCGCCAGCTCCGCGCCCGGCGCGGTCATGAAGTCTTCCAGCGCCGCGACGTCCGCAAAGCGCTCGGGCAGCCCGCTCATGCTTTTAACCTTTTGGTGAATTCCGCGACCGGCTCATTATAATCGCGCCAGGAGGACGCCCATGACCGCACCGCGCATCCTGACCACCGTCGTCGGCTCCTATCCGGTCCCGGACTGGCTCGTCGCGCTGCCCTCCGAGCAGGCGCTCGCCGACGCGACGCGCGTCGTGCTGCACATCCAGGAGCGGGCCGGAATCGACTTAGTGTGCGACGGCGAGCTGTACCGCTTCGACGTCGACCACCCCGAGACCAACGGCATGATCGAGTACTTCGTGCGGCCGATGGACGGCGTGCGCACGCGTCTCGGCTTCGACGAGCTGATGGGCTACCGGCGCCAGGGCGGCATGCGCTTTCGCACGCGCCCGCCGGGGGTGGTCGACGGCCCGATCGGCCCCGGAGCGCTCGACCTGCCGCAGGCCTGCGCGCGCGCCAAGTGGCTCGCGACGCGCCCGCTCAAGTTCACCGTCACCGGCCCGCACATGCTCGCGAAGACGCTGCTCGACCGGCACTACGGCGACACCGCGGCGCTCGCCGACGCGCTCGCCGGCGCGCTCGCCGCGCAGGTCGCGCACCTGGACGCCGACGTCGTGCAGCTCGACGAGGCGAACCTGCCGGGCCACCCGGAGGAGTGGCGCTGGGCGGCGGCGGCGATCAACCGCGTGCTCGACGCGGTGCCGAAGGGCGCCAAGGCGGCCGTGCACCTGTGCTTCGGCAATTACGGCGGCCAGAGCATCCAGCGCGGCACCTGGGCGCAGCTCCTCGATTACCTGAACGCCCTGCACGCCGACCACGTGGTCATGGAGTGCGCGCACCGGCCGGCCGAGGAGCTCGCGGTCTTCAAGGGCCTGCGCCCTGAGATCGGGCTGGGCGTCGGGGTGATCGACGTGAAGCGCACCGAAATCGAGACGCCGGAGGCGGTCGCGCGTGCGATCGAGCGCGCGGAGAACACCCTCGGAGCGGGGCGCGTGCGTTACGTCCACCCGGACTGCGGCTTCTGGATGCTCAAGCGCAGCATCGCGGACGGCAAGATCCAGGCGCTCGTCGCCGGCCGCGACCTGTACGAGGGGCGCGCGACACAGCGCGCTGCGTGATCTGGGCCGCGGTAACCCAGAGCGGGCCGCGCCCCTAACCCTTAAGGTGCGCGCCCACGCGCACGATCTTCATCGTGTTGGTGCCGCCCGCCTTGCCGATCGGCTCGCCGATGGTGATGACGATCAGGTCGCCGTCCTTCACCACCCCGTGCGCGACCAGCACGCCCTCGGCCTCGCGCAGCAGCTCCTCGCGGTCGTGGCCGACGTAGCGCACCATGAGCGGATAGACGTCGCGCATCAGGGCGCAGCGGTAGCGCGTCGAGGTCTGCGAGGTGAGCGCGTAGATCGGCACGCCGCAGTTGAGGCGGCTCATCCATAGCGCGGTCGAGCCCGACTCGGTGAGCGAGGCGATCGCCTTCACCTTGAGATGGAAGGCGGTGAACAGCGCGCCCATGGCGATCGACTGGTCGACGCGCGTGAACACGCGGTTCAGGAAATCGGCATCGAGGTTGAGCGCCTGGGTCTGCTCGGCCTCGAGGCAGATGCGGTCCATGGCTTCGATCGTCTCGACCGGGTACTTGCCGCTCGCCGACTCGGCCGAGAGCATCACCGCGTCGGTGCCGTCGAGCACCGCGTTGGCGACGTCCGAGACCTCGGCGCGCGTGGGCGTCGGGCTCGCGATCATCGACTCCATCATCTGCGTCGCGGTGATCGTGAGCTTGTTCTCCTCGCGCGCCATGCGGATCATGCGCTTCTGCAGCGCCGGCACCGAGGCGTCGCCCACCTCGACCGCGAGATCGCCGCGCGCCACCATGATGCCGTCGCAGGCGCGCATGATGTCGAGCAGAGCCGCTTCCGCCACCGCCTCGGCGCGCTCGATCTTGGCGATCAGCATCGCCTTGCCGCCGGCCGCGCGCAGCAGCTCCTTCGCCATGTACATGTCGGAGCCCGACTTCGGGAAGGACACCGCGAGGTAGTCGGCCTGCAGCTTCGCCGCGGTGCGGATGTCCTCGATGTCCTTGGGGGTGAGCGCGGGCGCGGTCAGGCCCCCGCCCTGGCGGTTGATGCCCTTGTGATCGGAGAGCACCCCGCCGTGGCGCACCAGGGTGTGCACCGCGCTGCCCTTCACCTCCACAACGTCGAGCACGATCCGGCCGTCGTCGAGCAGCAGCACCGCCCCCTCGCCGACGTCGCTCGGCAGGTCCTTGTAGTCCAGGCCGACGCGCTGCGCGTCGCCCAGCTCGCATTCCGCGTCGAGCACGAAGGGCTGGCCCTTCTGCAGCGTCACCTGCCCGCCCTGGAACTTGCCGACGCGGATCTTGGGGCCCTGCAGGTCGCACATGATGGCCACCGTGCGGCCGACCTTGCGGCCGATGTCCTTCACCAGCTCGGCGCGCGCGAGGTGCTCCTCGGAGCTGCCGTGCGAGAAATTGAGCCGCGCCACGTCGACCCCGGCGCGGATCATGCGCTCGAGGATGGCAGGGGAGCTCGAGGCGGGGCCGAGCGTGGCGACGATCTTGGTGCTGCGGAGCATCTGTTTCAGTCTAGCACCCGCATATGAAGCCTTTGCCGAGTCGCGTCACGCTGCAACCGATAGAGACCCGGATGCTCCCATCCTCGGCGAGCGGATTCCGGTAACAGCTGCGGCCGCGGAGGCATCATCGACAGCCGCCGGAAGTGCGCGAAGTCGTCGTCACGGCGTTCGAACGCACTTCGAGTGTTGCAGGGAGGGGTTGATGTAGGCCGCCCACTGATCGCCGACGGCCTCGCCCCGGCTGGAGCTGGCGGTAGGGAACGCCGTGCGCCGCGCGCTTGGCGCCCCGGTCCCTGAGCGAGCGCAGCAGTTCAGGCATCCTTGGGTGCTCTCTTCCCGATCACGCCAAAAGATTGACTAGATATTGACTTTTTAGCCAAATAAATTTATACGATTACACATCATGTTATATAACATCTAGCCAAAAGACTGGCTATCATGCCAAAAAAGCTTGCCAGCGACCTCAAGACCCGCCTGGAGTCCGAGATCCGTCGGCATCCGGGGGGCGCGGGCCCCGGCACTCTCGTTCGCGCGTTCGCCAAAGACGCGAGCGCGCGGTCCTTGGGGCGGCTGCTCAAACACCTGGAGCGTCGAGGGCGCATCCGCAGGCAAGGCAAAGGGCCGGCAACCCGCTATTTCTCTGGCGCCCCCGCGGAGGGCATAGCTCAAGCGCCCCCTCCAGCGCCGCTCGCCCAAGGCGAGGCGGAAGTCCACGTTCCCATTACAGGGGAGTCGGAAATGCTCCGCGCCTGGGTCCGCCGCCCGATCACTCAGCGGCGCCCCGTCGGCTACGACCGCTCGCTGCTCGACAACTACCGGCCGAACGAAACGTTCTACCTGAACGACGCGGACTGGCGCGCGCGTCTGCGCGAAATCGGGCGCACCCCGTTCACGCAGCGGCCGGCGGGCACCTACGCGCGCGACATCATGAACCGCCTGCTGATCGACCTGTCCTGGGCCTCCTCGCGGCTCGAGGGCAACTCCTACACGCGACTCGATACGCTCAATCTGATCGAGCACAGCCGCGAGGCGGATGGGAAGGACCGGCTCGAGACCCAGATGATCCTCAACCACAAACGGGCCATCGAGTTCCTGATCGAGCAGGCGGAAGACATCGGCTTCAACCTCTACACGTTCATGAACCTGCACGCCCTGCTCTCCGAGAACTTGCTGGCCGATCCGGCGGCGAGCGGCCGGCTGCGCGACAGGATCGTGGAGATCAGCGGCACGGTCTACCGCCCGCTCGCGATACCACAGCAAATCGAGGAACTCTTCCGGGTCGTCCTGAAGAAAGGCGGCGCAATCCTCGATCCCTTCGAACAGGCATTCTTCCTGATGGTGCACATCCCTTACCTGCAGCCGTTCGAGGACGTGAACAAACGGGTTTCGCGGCTCGGGGCCAACATCCCGTTCATCAAGAACAATCTCTGCCCGCTTTCGTTCGTGGACGTCCCGGAGCGCGCCTACGTGGAAGGCACGCTCGCAATCTACGAGCATGCGCGCGTGGACTTGCTGCGCGATGTCTTCACGTGGGCTTACGAGCGCTCATGCGAGCAGTTCAAGGCCGTAGCCGGGACGCTGCCTGAGCCGGACCCGTTTCGGCTCAAGTATCGCGCGGAGCTGGGCGAGGTCGTCGGAGAGCTGGTGCGCCAAGGCGTCGCAGTCGATGCGGCCGCTGTCCGCCTCGCAGCTACGCAGCTCGTTCCCACGGAAGACATACCGCGCTTCGTGAAGATGGCGCTCACCGACCTACGCCACCTGCACGAAGGGAACATCGCGCGCTACCGGATACGCCTCGCCGAATATCGCGCCTGGAAGGCGCGCCAGCGGTAATCCGTCCCGCCGCGGGCGAGGCGACGCTCATCCGGCGGCCCGCGCCTCGAGCGCCGCGACCGCCGGCAGGGTCTTGCCCTCGAGGAACTCGAGGAACGCGCCGCCCGCGGTGGAGATGTAGCTCACCTTGTCGGCGATGCCGAACTTGTTGATCGCCGCCACCGTGTCCCCGCCGCCCGCGATCGAGAAGGCCTTCGATTCGGCGATCGCCATGGCGATCGCCCGGGTGCCCGCGGCGAACGGCTCGCGCTCGAACATCCCCACCGGGCCGTTCCAGACGATCGTTCCGGCGAGCTTGAGCGCCGCCGCGAGCGCGCCGGCCGTCTTCGGGCCGACGTCGAGGATCATCTCGTCATCGGCCACCGCGTTCGCGGGCTTCGTCACGCCCTTGGTGTCCTCGAGGCTCTTCGCCACCACCACGTCGACCGGCAGCGGCACCTTGGTCGCGGCCATGATCCGCTTCGCCTCGGCCACGAGGTTCGGCTCGGCGAGCGATTTGCCGATCTTCATTCCCGCGGCCAGCATGAAGGTGTTGGCGATGCCGCCGCCCACGATCAGCTGGTCGACCTTCTTCGCGAGCTCGCCGAGGATGGTGAGCTTGGTCGAGACCTTCGAGCCGGCGACGATCGCGACGAGCGGCCGCGCGGGGCTCGCGAGCGCCTTCGAGAGCGCGTCGAGCTCGGCGGCCATCAGCGGCCCGGCGCAGGCCACCGGCGCGAAGCGCGCCACGCCGTGAGTGGTCGCTTCGGCGCGATGCGCGGTGCCGAAGGCATCGTTCACGTAGACGTCGCACAGCGCCGCGATCTTCCGGGCGAGCGCCTCGTCGTCCTTCTTCTCGCCCTTGTTCACGCGGCAGTTCTCGAGCAGCACCAGCTCGCCGGGCTTCACCTCGACCCCGCCGGTCCAGCTCGCCCTGACCGGCACCGTGCGGCCGAGCAGCTCGCCCAGGCGCTTCGCGACCGGCGCGAGCGAGTCCTCGGGCTTGAATTCGCCCTCGGTGGGGCGGCCGAGGTGCGAGGTCACCATGACCGCCGCGCCCTGCTCGAGCGCGCGCCGGATCCCCGGCACCGAGGCGCGGATGCGCGTGTCGTCGGACACCGCGCCCGCGTCGTCGAACGGCACGTTCAGGTCGGCGCGGATCAGGACCCGCTTGCCGCGCAGGTCCAAGTCGGTCATGCGCTTGAACCGCACGACGCTACCTCGCGTTCATGAGCGCAACCGCCGCATCCAGCATCCGGTTGCTGAAGCCCCATTCGTTGTCGTACCACGAGGTGACCTTCACGAGCGTGCCGCCGGTCACCTTGGTGAGCGTCGAATCGAAGATCGAGCTCGCGGGATTGTGGTTGAAGTCGGAGGACACCAGCGGATCCTTGTTGTACTCCAGGATGCCCTTCAGGTCGGTCTGCGCGGCCTGCTTCACCGCCTCGTTCACTTCCTCGACGCTTGTGGCCTTCTTCGCCACGAAGGTCAGGTCGACGATCGAGACGTTGATCGTCGGCACGCGGATCGCGAAGCCGTCGAGCTTGCCGTTCAGGTGCGGCAGCACGAGGCCCACCGCCGCCGCCGCTCCGGTCTTGGTCGGGATCATATTCTGCGAGGCCGAGCGCGCGCGCCGCAGGTCCTTGTGGTAGACGTCGGTGAGCACCTGGTCGTTGGTGTAGGAGTGCACCGTCGTCATCAGCCCCTCGACCACGCCGATGCGGTCGTCGAGCGCCTTGACCAGCGGCGCGAGGCAGTTGGTCGTGCACGAGGCGTTCGAGATCACGGTGTCCGAGCCCTTCAACGCCTTGTCGTTGACGCCGACGACGATGGCGCGGTCGACGTCCTTCTCGCCCGGCGCCGAGATGATCACCTTCTTCGCCCCGCCCGCGAGGTGCGCGCCCGCCTTCGCCTTGCTGGTGAACAGGCCCGTGCACTCGAGCACCACGTCCACCCCGAGCGCCCTCCAGGGCAGCTTCGCCGGGTCGCGCTCGGCGAGCACCTTGAGCCGGTCGCCGTTCACGACCAGCGCGTCCTCCGCGACCTCGACGCTGCCCTTGAACCGGCCGTGCGCCGTGTCGTACTTGAGCAGATGCGCGTTGGTCTTGGCGTCGCCCAGGTCGTTCAACGCGACGAACTGCAGGTCGTGCTTCTTGCCGTCCTCGTAATGCGCGCGCAGCACGTTGCGGCCGATGCGGCCGAACCCGTTAATCGCTACCTTGATGGCCATAGTCCCTCTCCACGACAAATCGATCCGCCGGCCGGCGCCGGCCGCCGGACCTCGCATCGTCCAACGGCCCGCCGCCCCCCTGTTTGATCTAGATCATCCCCGTACTACAGCACGCCGCGCACCGCGGCCGCCACGTGCTCGGGCGTGAAGCCGAAATGCTTGAACAGCTCCGGCGCGGGCGCCGACTCGCCGAAGCGGTCGATGCCGACCACCGCGCCTTCCAGCCCCACGTACTTGCGCCAGAAGGCGGTCACGCCGGCCTCGACCGCGACGCGCGGCACGCCGCGCGGCAGCACCGCGTCGCGGTACGCCGCGTCCTGGCGGTCGAAGACGCTGGTCGAGGGCATCGACACGACGCGCGTCGCGACGCCTTCGGCCGCGAGCAGCTTCTGCGCCGCGAGCGCGAGCGGCACTTCCGAGCCGGTGGCGATCAGCACCGCGCGCGGCGCGCCCTCGGCTTCGGCGAGCACGTAGCCGCCGCGCTCCACGCTCGCGAGCATCGCCGCGTCGCGCTTCGCGAAGGGCAGGTTCTGGCGCGACAGCAGCAGCGCGGTCGGGCCGCTCTTGCGCTTCAACGCCGCGCCCCAGGCCGCCGCGCTCTCGACCGTGTCGCACGGCCGCCACACGTCCATGTTCGGAATCAGGCGCAGCGTCGCCGCGTGCTCGATCGGCTGGTGCGTCGGCCCGTCCTCGCCCAGCCCGATCGAGTCATGCGTGAACACGTAGATCGCGCGCGCGCCAATGAGCGCCGCCATGCGCAGGGCGTTCCGCGCGTAGTCGGAGAACACCAGGAAGGTCCCGCCGTAGGGAATGAAGCCGCCGTGCAGCGCGAGGCCGTTCATGATGGCGCACATGCCGAACTCGCGCACGCCGTAGAACAGGTAGTTGCCGCCGTCCGCGCGGCCGATGACCTTCGAGCTCTTCACCATGGTGAGGTTGGAGCCGGTGAGGTCGGCCGAGCCGCCAAGCAGCTCGGGCAGCGCGGGCTTGAGCGTCTCGAGCACGTTCTGCGAGGCCTTGCGCGTGGCGACGGTCTCGGCCTTGCCGTTCAGCTCGCCGATCAGCGCTGCGAGGCGCGCATCGAAATCCTGCGGCAGCTCGCCCGCCATGCGGCGCCGGAAGTCGCCCGCGAGCTCGGGATGCGCCTCCTCGTAGGCGGCGAACAGCTTGTTCCAGCGGCGCTCGGCGCGCTGGCCTGCGGGGCGCGCGTTCCAGGCGTCGTACACGTGCTGCGGGATCTGGAACGGCGGATACGGCCAGCCGATCGCCGCGCGCGTCGCCGCGATCTCGTCGGCCCCGAGCGGCGCGCCGTGCGCCGCACCGGTGTTCGCCTTGTGCGGCGCGCCCTTGGCGATCGTGGTCTTGCAGCAGATCAGCGTCGGGCGCGTGCCTTCGCGCGTCGCCTTGCGGATCGCGCGGTCGACCGCCGCCACGTCGTGCCCGTCGACGTTCGGGATCACCTGCCAGCCGTAGCCCTTGAAGCGTTCGGCCACGTTGTCGGTGTACCACTGCTCGATGTGGCCCTTCTCGGAGTCGATCGAGATGCCGTTGTCGTCGTAGAAGGCGATCAGCTTGCCGAGGCCGAGCGTGCCGGCGAGCGAGCAGGCCTCGTGCGAGATGCCCTCCATCATGCAGCCGTCGCCCATGAACACGTACGTGTGATGGTCGACCACGTCGAACCCGGGCTGGTTGAAGTGCGTGGCGAGCAGCTTCTCGGCGATCGCCATGCCGACCGCGTTCGCGATGCCCTGGCCGAGCGGGCCGGTGGTGGTCTCCACGCCCGGCGTCACGCCGTGCTCGGGGTGGCCTGGCGTCTTCGAGCCCAGCTGCCGGAAGCGCTTCAGCTCGGCGATCGGCAGCTCGTAGCCGGTCAGGTGCAGCAGGCCGTACTGGAGCAGCGAGCCGTGGCCGTTCGACAGCAGGAAGCGGTCACGGTTCGGCCAGTGCGGATCGGCCGGGTTGTGGCGCAGGTGCTTGCTCCACAACGCCACCGCGATCTCTGCCATGCCCATCGGCATGCCGGGGTGGCCCGAGTTCGCGGCCTGCACCGCGTCCATGGCGAGCGCGCGCAGCGCGTTCGCCATGTCGCGCTGCACGTCAGGCGCGGCTTGTACGGGGGAGGAAACGACAGGTGCGGGTGCGGTTTGCATGGCCAGGGTCGAGACAGGAGGGGGAGCGCCGCGGCGACGGGAATTCAGCCGCTGCGGGCTGCGATTATCCGGGAAAGGCGCGCCGCGGCCAAGCCGCGCGCTCAGGCGGCGCGCGGCTGCGCGGCGCGAGCGTAGTGCTGCGCCATGCGCTCGAGCGGCACCGGCGCGATGCGCGCCGCCTGCCCCGCGCAGCCGAAGGCCTCGAAGCGCTCCTTGCACAGCGCGCGCGCCGCGACCGTCGCTTCCTTCAGGAACTTGCGCGGATCGAACTCGGCCGGGTCCTTCGCCATGGCGCGGCGCATCGCGCCGGTCATCGCCAGGCGGATGTCGGTGTCGATGTTGATTTTGCGCACGCCGTGGCGGATGCCCTGCAGGATCGCCTCCACCGGCACGCCGTAGGTTTCGGGGATCTTGCCGCCGTACTGGCGGATCGTCTCGAGCCAGTCCTGCGGCACGCTGGAGGAGCCGTGCATCACGAGGTGCGTGCCGGGGATGCGCGCGTGGATCTCGCGGATGCGCTCGATCGCCAGCACATCGCCCGTGGGCTTGCGCGTGAACTTGTAGGCGCCGTGCGAGGTGCCGATCGCCACCGCGAGCGCGTCGACCCCGGTGCGGCGCACGAAGTCGGCGGCCTGCTCGGGGTCGGTGAGCAGCTGCGCGCGAGAGAGCGCGCCTTCGGCGCCGACGCCGTCCTCCTTGCCGGCGGTGCCGGTCTCGAGCGAGCCGAGGCACCCCAGCTCGCCTTCGACCGACACGCCCACGGCGTGCGCCATGTCGACCGCGCGGCGCGTCACCTTGACGTTGTACTCGTAGCTCGCGGGCGTCTTCATGTCCTCGAGGAGCGAGCCGTCCATCATCACGCTCGTGAAGCCGGAGCGGATCGCCGCCTGGCACACCGCCGGGCTCGCGCCGTGGTCCTGGTGCAGCACCACCGGGATGTGCGGGTAGGTCTCGACCGCCGCCTCGACCATCCTGCGCAGGAACGCCTCGCCCGCGTACTTGCGCGCGCCGGCCGAGGCCTGCAGGATCACCGGGCTCGCGGTCTCGTCCGCCGCCTGCATGATCGCCTGGATCTGCTCCAGGTTGTTGATGTTGAACGCCGGCACGCCGTAGCCGTGCTCGGCGGCGTGGTCCAGCAGCTGCCGCAGTGAGATCAGTGCCATTTGGTTTCCTCTTCCTCCGGGGGGTTACTTTTCGAGCGCCTGGCGGCGCCGGTCCATCAGGCGCCAGATCATCGGCGTGAAGATGAGCTGCATCGCGAGGTCCATCTTGCCGCCCGGGCACACGATGGTGTTGGGGCGCGACATGAACGAGTCGTGCAGCATCGACAGCAGGTACGGAAAGTCGATGCCGCGCGGGTTGGCGAAGCGGATGACCAGCATCGACTCGTCGGGCGCGGGCACGTGGCGCGCGACGAACGGGTTCGAGGTGTCGACGATCGGCACCCGCTGGAAGTTGATGTGGGTGCGCGCGAACTGCGGCGTGATGTAGTTGATGTAGTCCGGCATGCGGCGCAGGATCGTGTCGGTGACCGCCTCGGTCGAGTAGCCGCGCGCCGCGCGGTCGCGGTGCAGCTTCTGGATCCACTCCAGGTTGATCACCGGGACCACGCCGATCAGCAGGTCGACGTGGCGCGCGACGTCGAGCTTGCCGTGCGCCACCGCGCCGTGCAGCCCCTCGTAGAACAGCATGTCGGTGCCCTCGGCGAGGTCCTCCCAGGGCGTGAAAGTCCCCGGCGGCTGCTTGTAGGGCGCCGCCTCCTCGGGGTTGTGCAGGTACTTGCGGGTGCGGCCGCGGCCGCTTTCGGCGTAGCTGCGGAACAGCGCCTCCAGCTCCTCGAACAGGTTCGCCTCGGGGCCGAAGTGGCTGAAGTGCTGGTTGCCGCGCGCCGCCTCCTCGGCCATGCGCTCCTTCATCTGCGCGCGGTCGTAGCGGTGGAACGCGTCGCCCTCGACGAAGGCGGCCTTCACCTGCTCGCGGTAGAAGATCTGCTCGAAGGTCTTCGACACCGAGGTCGTGCCGGCCCCCGAGGAGCCGGTGATCGCGATGATTGGATGCTTGGCGGACATGGGGCCCCCCTCAGGCCTCGGCGCGCGCGCGGAACAGCCCGCGGCTGCCGAACAGCGGCGCGTCGTACTCGCGCTGGTTGTAGTCGCGGTGGTAGCGCTCCAGGCGCTCGACCTCGGCGCGCGAGCCGAAGATGAGCGGCGTGCGCTGGTGCAGGCCCGCGGGCGCGACCTCGAGGAGCGCCCGGTCGCCGGTGCTCGCGCGCCCGCCGGCGCGCTCCATCAGAAAGGCGAGCGGATGGGCCTCGAACAGCAGCTCGTGGCGACCGGCGCGCAGCGGCTCGGCCACGCCGCGCGGCGACAGGAACACGCCGCCGTGCAGCAGGATGCGGTGCGCGTCCGCGACGAGCGAGGCTGCCCAGCGCATCTTGAAGTCCTTGCCGCGCGGCCCGCTCGCCCCGGCCAGGCACTCGTCGACGTAGCGCTTGACCGCCGGCTCCCAGAAGCGCGCGTCGGAGGAGTCGATCGCGAACTCGCTCGCCTCCTCGGGGATGCGCATGTCCGGATGCGTGAGCATGAACTCGCCGATCTCGCGATCGAGCGTGAAGCCGTTCACTCCGCTCTCCAGCGCGAGCACCAGCATCATGGTCGGGCCGTAGATCGCGTAGCCGGCGCACGCCTGGCGCGCCCCGGGCTGCAGGAAGTCCTTCTCCTCGGGCTGCGTCACGCCTTCGGGCGCGCGCAGAACCGAGAAGAGGCTCCCGGCCACCGCGTTGACCTCGAGCTCCGGCGCGCCGCACAGCGGGTCGAAGGCGAGCAGGTAGCGGCCGCGCGGGTACGCCGGCGGAATGGGGTGCATGTGCGGGCTCGCCTCGGAGGCGAGCGCGGCGAGGTGGCCGCCCCACTCGTTGGTGCGCAGGAAGGTCTCGTTCGCGACGCGCCGCAGCTCGCCCGCGGGCACGCCGGCGAGCGCGCCCTTGCCGATGACGTTGCCGATGCGCTTGCACGCGATGCGGATGTCGTTCAGCAGGGCGCTGAAGCCGCCGGTGGCGCCGGGCGACTTGCGCTGCTCGCCGATGATGAACTCGGTGATGGTCTTCGCGTGGCTGTTCATGGTCGGGCTCCTCAGGCCACGCTCCCGGTGTGCGCGGCGTGCAGCCGGGCGATCTGGGCGACGCCGAGCTGCGGCGCGCCGACCGCCTTGGCGGTCGCCGGGTCGAGCGGCGAGCGCGGCTCGCCCAGGCTGTGGAGCAGCAGGTCGGCCGCGGCGAAGTCCTGCGTCGCGGTCCAGCGCGACGGCGTGGCGATCGTGTACAGGCCAGCGGCCTTCGCGGCCTGCACCCCGTTCGCCGAGTCCTCGAACGCGACGCAGGCGGCTGCGGGCAGGCGCAGCTCGCCGAGCAGCCGCAGGTAGAGGTCGGGCGCCGGCTTGCGGCGCGGCACCTCGTCCACGCTCGCGACCGCGCTGAACCAGCCGAGCGCCTCGCGCCCGAGCGAGGCCGAGACGAGCGCCTCGACGTTCGCGGTGGAGCTGGTGGAGCCGAGCGCGAGCCGCAGCCCGGCGGCGCGCGCTTCCTTCATCAGGCGCTCGACCCCGGGGCGCACCGGCGCGCCGCGCTCGATCAGCTCGCGGTAAATGCGCGTCTTGGTGGCATGGATCGCCGGCACCAGGCCGTGCAGCCGCGTCTTCTCGTCCTGGGGCACCGCCAGGGTCTCGATGTAATTCGCGAGGCGCTGCGGCCCGCTCGAGACGCGCAGCAGCCGCATGTAGTCCTCGGCGCTCCAGTCCCACCACAGCGCGAGCTCGATGAAGGCGGCGTTGAACGCCTGGCGGTGGATCTCCTCGGTGTCGGCGACGGTGCCGTCGACGTCGAAGACGAGCGCCTGCAAAGCGGTCACGGCTGGTTCTCCTCAGTACGCGCGGCGAACACGCGGCTCGCGCGCACATCCTCGGCCTCGATCGTCATCAGCGCCTCGCGCGTGAGCGGCGCGCCGCGGCGCTCGAACAGGCGCTTCGCCTGGCGCAGGCGCGCGCGGTCGAGCGCGTTGCGGATCGAGCGCGCGTTCGCGAAGTGCGGCTGGGCGCGCCGCAGGCCGATGTATTCGCGCAGCGCCGCCTGCGCCCCGGCGCTCAGCCGGTATTGCATCCCGGCGAGCATCAGCTCGGCGATCGCGTAGAGCTCGCTTTCCGAGTAGTCCGGGAAGTCGATGTGGTGCGCGATGCGCGAGGCCATGCCCGGGTTGGAGGCGAAGAAGCGCCCCATGCGGTCCCTGTAGCCCGCGAGGATCACCACCAGGTCCTCGCGCTGGTTCTCCATCACCTGCAGCAGGATCTCGATCGCCTCCTGGCCGTAGTCGCGCTCGTTCTCGGGGCGGTACAGGTAGTAGGCCTCGTCGATGAACAGCACCCCGCCCATCGCCCGCTTGAGCACCTCCTTGGTCTTGGGCGCGGTGTGGCCGATATACTGGCCCACCAGGTCGTCGCGCGTGACCGCGACCAGGTGGCCCTTCCGCGAGTAGCCGAGGGCGTGCAGGATTTCCGCCATGCGCAGCGCGACGGTCGTCTTGCCGGTCCCCGGGTTGCCGGTGAAGGACATGTGCAGCGACGGCGGCCCCGCCTCGAGCCCCACCGAGCGGCGCAGCTTCTCGACGAGCAGCAGCGCGGCGATCTCGCGCACGCGGGTCTTCACGGGCGCGAGGCCGACGAGCTCGCGATCGAGCGCCTCGAGCGCGGCCGCGACGTTCGAGTCGCGATACAGCGCCTGCAGGTCGAGCCCCTCCGGCCCGGCCTGCGGCTGCAATGCGCGCGTCTCCCCCATGTCCTCCCCTCGCGCGAGCGCGCTAGGTGTAGCGCTCGCCTTCGGGGCGTTCGGTGGCGTAGGCGCGCACCGAATAGCGTTGCGTTCGCCCGGCGCCCTCTTCGCGCAGGAGGCCGAAGCCGGGCTCCTTCTTCGGGCGGTTGACGATGAACGACAGGCGCAGCGACTCCCAGCCGAGGGTCGCGTCGAAGGCGTTCACCTTGACGTAGTGGTCGGGGAAGGTCTTGCGGCAGGCGTCAACCTCGGCCATGACGCCGGCGGCGTCCTTCAGGTCGAACATCGGCATGCCGTACATCTCCCAGTAGGCGTTGCGCGGGTGCGGATCGTCGGTGTACTCGACCGACACCGCCCAGCCGCGGCCGAGGCAGTACTCGATCTGCGCGCGGATCTGCGCGTCCGTGAGGTCGGGCAGGAACGAAAAGGTGCCTTGCGTGATTCTCATGGCGGTTCTCCCGGTCAGGCGGCGGTGGCCGTCGGCACGAAATCGGGCGTGTCGGTCGAGGCGTAGTCGAAGGTCACGTCCTTCCAGGTGTCGAGCGCCTGCTTGAGCGGCGTGCAGTGGCGCGCCGCCTGCTCGAGGATTCTCGGGCCCTCGTTCCAGATGTCGCGCCCTTCGTTCCTCGCGAGCACCATCGCTTCCAGCGCGACGCGGTTCGCGGTTGCCCCGGCGGCGATGCCCATCGGGTGGCCGATCGTGCCGCCGCCGAACTGCAGCACCACGTCCTCGCCGAGGTAGTGCAGCAGCTGGTGCATCTGGCCGGCGTGGATGCCGCCCGAAGCGACCGGCATGACCTTCCGCAGTCCACCCCAGTCCTGCTCGAAGAACAGCCCGCGCTGCAGGTCGACCGCGTTGTGGTCCTCGCGCAGCACGTTGTAGAAGCCCTGCACCGAGTTGGGATCGCCTTCGAGCTTGCCCACTACGGTGCCGGCATGGATGTGGTCGACGCCCGCGAGGCGCATCCACTTCGAGATCACGCGGAACGACACGCCGTGCGTCTTCTGGCGCGTGTAGGTCGAGTGCCCGGCGCGGTGCAGGTGCAGGATCATGTCGTTCCTGCGCGCCCACTTGGACATCGACTGGATCGCGGTGTAGCCGATCACCAGGTCGATCATCACCACGCAGCTGCCCAGCTCCTTCGCGAGCTCGGCGCGCTCGTACATGTCCTCCATGGTGCCCGCGGTCACGTTGAGATAGGTGCCCTTCACCTCGCCGGTGGCGGCCTGGGCGCGGTTCACCGCCTCCATGCAGTAGAGGAACCGGTCGCGCCAGTGCATGAAGGGCTGCGAGTTGATGTTCTCGTCGTCCTTGGTGAAGTCGAGGCCGCCCTTCAACGCCTCGTACACGACGCGCCCGTAGTTCTTGCCCGAGAGGCCCAGCTTCGGCTTCACCGTCGCGCCGAGCAGCGGCCGGCCGAACTTGTCCAGGCGCTCGCGCTCGACCACGATGCCGGTCGGCGGGCCGTCGAAGGTCTTCACGTAGGCGACCGGCAGGCGCATGTCCTCCAGGCGCAGCGCCTTGAGCGGCTTGAAGCCGAAGACGTTGCCGATGATCGATGCGGTGAGGTTCGCGATCGAGCCCGGCTCGAACAGCGCCAGGTCGTAGGCGATGTAGGCGAAGTACTGTCCGGCCGCGCCCGGCACCGGGTCGACGCGGTAGGCCTTGGCGCGGTAGCGCTCGCAGGCGGTGAGGCGATCGGTCCACACCACGGTCCAGGTCGCGGTCGAGGACTCGCCCGCGACCGCGGCGGCCGCCTCCTCGGGATCGACGCCTTCCTGCGGCGTGATGCGAAAGAGCGCGATCAGGTCGGTGTCCTTGGGCACGTAGCCCGCGTCCCAGTAGCCCATCTGCGCGTACTTCATGACGCCGGCGCGGTAGCGTTCGCGCGCCTCCGGTCGTCCGCCTGCCTGCTCGAGCTTGCCCATGGCCGCTCTCCCTCCGGGTCTGTCGTGAGGCGCACGTTAACCCGCGGTTGTGATAAGAACTACTTAAATGTTCTAATCGAACCCATAACGTTTTCGAAATCAGCTCCCGCCCGGAATGCAGCACGTGACCCTCAAGCAGCTGCGCATCTTCGAGACCGCGGCGCGCCACCTGCACTTCGGGCGCGCCGCGCGGGAAATGCATCTCACTCAGCCCGCGGTATCGATCCAGCTCAAGCAGCTCGAGGCGCACGTCGGCCTGCCGCTGTTCGAGCAGATGGGAAGGAACATGCATCTCACGCGCGCCGGCGAGGAGCTGCTGCGCCACAGCCGCATCGTGCTGCAGCAGCTGCGCGAGGCGGGCGCGGCGCTCGACGCGCTCAAGGGCACCGGCGGCGAGCTGCACATCGCGGTGACGAGCACCGCGAAGTACTTCGCGCCGAAGGTGCTCGCCGAGTTCCGCCGCCGCCACCCCGAGGTGAAGGTGCGGCTCGCGGTGAGCAACCGCGAGGCGGTGGTGCGCGAGCTGGCGGAGAACACCGCCGACCTGGTGCTGATGGGGCGCGCGCCGCGCGGGCTGGACACCGAGGCGCACGCGTTCGCGCGCCACCCCCTCGCGATCATCGCCGCGCCCGAGCATCCGCTCGCGCACCGCCGGCGTATCGCGCTCGCGCAGCTCTCGGGCGATACCTTCCTCATCCGCGAGCGCGGCTCGGGCACCCGCACCGCCATGGAGCGCTTCTTCGCCGAGCACGGCTTCGAGCCGGCCGAGACCATCGAGATGAGCTCCAACGAGACCATCAAGCAGGCGGTGATGGCGGGCATGGGCGTGAGCTTCTTGTCACTGCACACCGTCGGCCTGGAGCTCGCCGCCGGGCGGCTCGCGGTGCTGCGCGTGGCGGGCACTCCGGTGATGCGCGAGTGGTTCGTGATCCATCGCGAGCGCAAGCGCCTCTCGCCGGCGGCGGCGGCCTTCAAGGCCTACCTGCTCGAGCGCGGCGCCGAGCTGATCGAGCGGGCGCTCGCCTGAGCACCCGCCTGGCTTAGACTCGGGTCCGTGATCGAGCTGCCCTTTCACAGCCCCGAAGGCTTCGCCCCGTCGGGGGCCGCACCGCAGGCCGCCGGGCCGCGCACCTGGCTCGTGTTCCGCGGCAACGACTTGCTGGTCGAGCTGGGCCCGCCGCGCGCGGCGCCCTCCGACGACCTGCGCGTACCGGTGCGCGCCACCTGGGCGCGCCTGCCCGCGGAACGCCCGAACGCTCTCGGGCTGCAGCCGCTGCGCAGCCTCGAGGTCGGGCAGCTGGCGGGCACCCGCTACAGCACGGCGGAAGTGGCTGCCGGCAGTCCGGCGCCCGCCGGCATGGCCTGGGAGGGGCTGCGCGCCCTGTACACGGTGCTCGAGGATGCGCAGCTCGCGCTCGCGGGGCGCGCGCTGCAGCTCGTCGATTGGGACCGCACCCACCAGTACTGCGGCCGCTGCGGCACGCCCACCGCGCCCAAGGCCGATGAGACCGTGCGCGTGTGCCCCGCTTGCGGCCTCGCTTCGTACCCGCGGATCGCGCCTGCGGTGATGGCGCTCGTGCGGCGCGGGCGCGAGCTGCTGCTCGCGCGCGGCCCGCATTTCCCGCCCGGCATGTACAGCGCGCTCGCAGGATTCATCGAGCCGGGCGAGTCGCTCGAGCAGGGGCTCGCGCGCGAGGTCGCCGAGGAAGTGGGTGTCGCGGTCGACAACGTCGCCTACTTCGCGAGCCAGCCCTGGCCGTTTCCGCACTCGCTGATGATCGCGTTCACCTGCGAATGGACGGCGGGCGAAATCCGTCCGCGCGCCGGGGAAATCGAGGCCGCCGCGTGGTTCGATGTATTCCAATTGCCTAAAATCCCAAGTAAAATCTCGATCGCTCGATGCCTGATCGACGCGGCCGCTGCGCAGATCCGGCGTCAATTTGGAACGGGCGCCTAGCTTCGCGTCGACGCTTTCGGCGGCGCGGGGCGGCCCAAGAGGGGTTCTGCACGAATTGAACGAGTCGCACGCTTTTCGTTTTCGCGCCGCACGGCGCAACGAAAGGGCGCAGCCTGGCCAGGGCGCTGGGTTGCGCCTTCGCGCTTATCGGGGGGACGAAAAATGAACGGTCTGCATCTCATCGGTGACCTGAGCGGCTGCCGCTGCGATCCGCAGCTCCTGCTCGAGGGCGAGCGCTTCCGAGAGCGCTGCGTGCAATTCGTCAACCAATCCGGCCTCACCGTCCTCGACGCGAGCTTTCACCAGTTCGCCGGCGGCGGGTTCACCGGCGTGGTCGTGCTCGCCGAGTCGCACGTCGCGATCCATACCTGGCCCGAGCGCCAGGGCCTCACGCTCGACGTCTACGTCTGCAACTACAGCGCCGACAACTCGGCCAAGGCGCGCCAGCTGTTCGAGGCGATCGTGGCGCACTTCGCGCCGGCCGAGGTCGCGCGCCACGCGATCGAGCGCGGCGAGCACCTGCTCATGGAGCCGCTCAACGACTCGACCGGGTTCTACATCAAGGCGAGCCGCATGCTGGGCGAGTGGCAGACGCGCTTCCAGAAGATGCAGATCTACGACACGCCGCACTACGGCAAGCTCTTCCGGCTCGACGGCTTCAACATGACCTCCGAGCGCGAGGAGTTCGTCTACCACGAGAACCTCGTCCACCCGGCGCTCACCGCGCACGCGGCGCCGAAGAGAGTGCTGATCGTCGGCGGCGGCGACGGCGGCTCCTCCGAGGAAGCGCTCAAGCACCCCTCGGTCGAGCAGGTGACCATGGTCGAGATCGACGCGGACGTGATCAGGGTCGCGAAGGAGCACTTCCACGCGGTGCATCGCGGCGCCTTCGACAGCCCGCGGCTGCGCGTGCTGATCGAGGACGGGATGCGCTTCGTGCGGGAGACGAGCGAGCGCTTCGACCTGATCGCGCTCGACCTGAACGACCCGATGGGGCCGGCCGAGGCGCTGTACTCGACCGAGTTCTTCCAGCAGTGCCGCCAGGCGCTCGCCCCGCAGGGGGCGCTCGTGCTGCACATCGGGGCGCCGGTGGCGCGCCCCGAGCGGGTCGCCGAGCTCGCGCAGCGCCTGAACGGCGTGTTCCGCATCGTGCGTCCCTACACGATGTACATCCCGCTCTATGGGTCCCAGTGGGCAATGGCCGTCTGCTCGGACAAGCTCGACCCCAAGGCGTTCACCGCCGACGAAATCGACCGGCGCATCGAGCAGCGCAAGCTCGCCGACCTGCGCTTCTACAACGGCGAGACCCACGAGGGCGTGTTCGCGCTGCCGACCTTCGTGCGCGACCTCGTTGCGCCGCCGCGCCTGAAGACCACGGCGCGCGGCCGGCGGCTCGGCGTGGTGCGCGCCGCGGCGAAGTGAGCACGGGGGGACCCTCGACGCCACTCGGGTGTCCCCCCGTACCCCCCGGGAACGCGACTAAGCGAACGTAGGGGACCCTCGACGGCACTCGGCCCGCTACCGCTCGAGTCCGGCGCTACGCGATGGACTCGAGCACCTCGCGCACGATCGCGAACAGCTCGTCGATCTGCGGTTTCTCAATGATGAGCGGCGGCGCGAGCTCGAGGATGTCTCCGGCGACCCGCACGTAGGCGCCTTTCTCGAACGCGCGCACGTGCGCGTCGAACGCGCGCGCGCCGGGCGCGCCCGCGCGCGGCGCGAGCTCGATTGCCGCGATCAGGCCGATGTTGCGGATGTCGATCACGTGCGGCAAGCCCTTGAGCGCGTGCGCCTTGTCCTCCCAGTAGGAGGCAAGCTCCGCGGCCCGGCCGAGCAGTCCCTCTTCCGCGTACACGTCGAGCGTCGCGAGCCCGGCCGCGCACGCGAGCGGATGCGCCGAATACGTGTAGCCGTGCGGCATCTCGATCGCGCCCTCGGGCCCGGTCATGAAGGCGCGGAAGACATCCTCCTTCATGAGCACCGCGCCCATCGGCACGGTGGCGTTGGTGATGCCCTTGGCCGTGGTGATCAGGTCCGGGGTGACGCCGAAATGCTGCGCCCCGAAGGGCTTGCCGAGCCGCCCCCACGCGGTGATCACCTCGTCAAAGATGAGCAGGATTCCGTGCCGGTCGCAGATCTCGCGCAACCGCTCGAGGTAGCCCACGGGCGGCACCAGCACCCCGGTCGAACAGGCGACCGGCTCCACGATGACCGCCGCGATCGTAGACGGATCGTGGAGCTGGGCGAGCCGCTCGAGGTCCTCGGCGAGCTCCGCGCCGTGGCGCGGCTGGCCGCGCGAGAAGGCGTTCCTCGCGGGATCATGGGTGTGGCGCAGGTGGTCGACCCCGGCGACGAGGGCGCCGAAGATCTTGCGGTTGGCCACGATCCCGCCCACGGCGGTGCCACCGAAATTGGCGCCGTGGTAGCCGCGCTCGCGCCCGATCAGGCGCACGCGCTGGCCCTCGCCGCGCGCGCGGTGGTAGGCGAGCGCGAGCTTGAGCGCGGTGTCGACCGACTCCGAGCCCGAATTGGTGAAGAACACCCGCCTGAGGCCGGGCGGCGCGAGCTCGACCACGCGATCGGCGAACTCGAAGGCCGCCGGGTGGCCCATCTGGAAGGGCGGAGCGAACTCCATCGTCGCGACCTGCCTCTGCACCGCCTCGACGATCTTCCTGCGGCAGTGCCCGGCGTTCACACACCACAGCCCCGAGGTGCCGTCGATCAGGCGCCGCCCCTCCGGAGTGTAGTAGTAGATGCCGTCAGCGCGCGCGAGCAGGCGCGGGGCCTTCTTGAACTGGCGGTTGGCCGAAAACGGCATGAAGAACGCCGAGTCTTCAAGCGAGCGGCCAAGCGCCTCGGGATGTGCTCTTTCGTTCATGATCCGCCTCCTATGTCGTCACCGCGCCGGCGCGCGCCAGCACGGCCTTGAGCAGCACGTCGCAGCCCGCGGCGAGATCCTCGGGCGTGGCGCTCTCGGTCTCGTTGTGGCTGATGCCTCCCGCGCAGGGCACGAACACCATGGCGGTCGGCGCGACGCGCGCCAGGTAGACCGCGTCGTGCGCGGCGCCGCTCACGATATCCCGGTGGGTGAGCCCCAGCTCGCGGGCCGCCGCGCGGACCGATCCGACCAGCTCGGGCGCGAACTCGCTCGGCGGGAAATACACCACCTCTTTCATCGCGATCGCCACCCGGCAGTCCGCCTCGATTGCCCGGGCGCGCCGCTCGAGCTCGGCGACCATCGCCGAGAGCGTGGCGTCGCGCGCGCTGCGCAAGTCGATCGTGAAGCGCACCTCGCCCGGCACCACGTTGCGCGAGTTCGGCTTCACCTGCATCGAGCCCACGGTGCCGCGCGCGTAGTCGGGATGGCTGGTCGCCACGCGGTTCACCTCGAGCACCATGCGGCTCGCCGCGAGCAGCGCGTCCTTGCGCGCCTCCATGGGCGTGGGGCCGGCGTGCGCGTCCATGCCCGTCACGACGACGTCGAACCAGCGCTGCCCGAGCGCGCCCTGGACCACGCCGATCGTGGTGCGGGCCTCTTCGAGCACCGGCCCCTGCTCGATGTGCGCCTCGAAGTAGGCGCCGACCGGATGCGGCGCGGCGTTTCCGGCGTAGCCGATCGCCGCGAGCGCCTCGCGCACCGAGGCGCCCTCCGCGTCGCGCTGCTCGAGCACTTCCGCGAGCGGGTAAACCCCGGCGAACACCCCCGAGCCCATCAGCGTCGGCACGAAGCGAGAGCCCTCCTCATTGGTCCAGGACACGACTTCGAGTGGCGCGCGCGTGCGCACCCCGGCATCGTTCAGCGTGCGCACGACCTCCAGTCCCGCCATCACGCCGTAGGCGCCGTCGAACTTGCCCCCGGAGGGCTGCGAATCGAGGTGGCTGCCCATCACCACCGGCGCGCGGGTCGGCTCCGTGCCCGGGCGCCGCGCGAACAGGTTGCCGATCGCGTCGAATTCGACCGCCATGCCGGCCTCGCGCGCCCAGCGCGTGAACAAGTCGCGCGCCTGGCGGTCGAGCTCGGTCAGGGTCAGCCGCCGCACCCCGCCCTTGGGCGTCGCGCCGATGCGCGCCAGCTCCATGAGCGAGTCCCAGAGACGCCGGCGGTCGATGCGCGGGGCGCTCACGGCCGGGCGCCCGTCAGCCGGGGCAGGCGACCACTTTCTGGCGCTGCTCGCCCAGTCCCCTGATGCCGAGCGCCATCACGTCGCCCGGCTTGAGGAACACCGGGTTCGGCTTCATGCCCAGCCCGACCCCCGGCGGCGTACCGGTGGTGATGATGTCCCCGGGCAGCAGTGTCATGTAGTGGCTCACGTAGGACACCAGCTTCGCGACCGAGAAGATCATCGTGCGGGTGTTACCCGTCTGCATGCGCTTGCCGTTGACGTCGAGCCACATGTCGAGCCCCTGCGGATCGGGGATCTCGTCCGCCGTGACGAGCCAGGGTCCGATCGGCCCGAAGGTGTCGCAGCCCTTGCCCTTGTCCCACTGCGAGGACTGCATCTGGAATGCGCGCTCGGAGACGTCGTTGACCACGCAGTAGCCCGCGACGTGGGCGAGCGCCTCGTCCTCCGGGACGTACTGCGCCTTGCTGCCGATCACCACGCCGAGCTCGACCTCCCAGTCGAGCTTGGTCGAGCTCCGCGGCTGGATCACGTCGTCGTACGGCCCGCTGATGCAGGTCGTCGCCTTCAGGAACACCACCGGCTCGCTCGGGATCGGCTGGTTCGCCTCCTTGGCGTGGTCGGAGTAGTTGAGCCCGATCGCCACGAACTTGCCGATGCCGACGTAAGGCACGCCGAGGCGCTGGTTGCCGTTGACCACCGGCAGCGACTCCGGCTTGATCTTCAGCAGCATCTTCAGGCCGCGCGGCGAAAGCTCGTTCGGTCCGATGTTCGCCACCACCTTCGACAGGTCGCGCAGCCTCCCCTCCGCATCGACCACCCCCGGCTTCTCGAACCCGCCCTTGCCGTAGCGACACAGTCTCATATTTCAATCCCCTAGAGAAACGCCTTTTCTGAAAGTAAGGTGTTGCGCCGCGGCGTGCGACGCCGCAGCGCAACACAGCGTTGTTCTTAAATCGTCATACCACCGTCGATCG
Source organism: Pseudomonadota bacterium (assembly GCA_021813275.1). Taxonomy (GTDB): domain Bacteria; phylum Pseudomonadota; class Gammaproteobacteria; order Burkholderiales; family SG8-39; genus JAKALD01. Next base: position 28,644 of record JAKALD010000006.1, read on the forward strand.
AATACGCATTCCCGGTCGCGAACAGCGACTCGTCGGAGGCGAGGAAGACCAGGATCCCGGTGATGTCCTCGACCGTGCCCAGCCGCCCCATCGGCTGCCGGGCGATGAAATCGGCCTTCGCCTTCACCGGATCGGGGAACGCCGCGATGCGCTCGTGGAGCGACGGGGTGTCGACCGTCCCGGGGCAGATAGCGTTGCAGCGGACGCCCTGCTTCACATAATCGGCGGCGATTGCCTTGGTGAGCCCGATCACGGCGGCCTTGGTGGCGCCGTAGACGAAGCGGTTCGGCAGCCCGCGGAGGCTCGACGCGATCGAGGCCATGTTGATGATCGAGCCACGGCCCTTCTGCAGCATCCCCGGCAGGAAGGCGCGCGTGACCAGGTACATCGACTTTACGTTGAGATTGAAGCTGAAGTCCCAGTCCCTGGGCGTGCAGTCGAGGATCGTGCCGTGATGCACGAACCCGGCGCAGTTGAACAGCACGTCGACCGCGCCGGCCTCGACAGCGACCTTCGCGATCGCGGCCTCGTCGGTGACGTCGAGCACGCGCGTGCGGATCCCTTGCTGGCCCTCGATCACGGCGAGCGTCTTGGCGTTGAGATCGGTCGCCCATACCTGCGCGCCCTCGCGCGCGAAGGCGAGCGCCGCGCCGCGCCCGATGCCCTGTCCCGCGGCAGTGATGAATGCGACCTTGCCGGCCAGCCTACCTGCCATGAACACGAGCTCCCGGGGCGCCTCGAAAGGGAGCCGATTATAGCCCCGGTGCCACGCGCGCGTCGGCCTGCGGCGCAGCACCGCACCTTGCGGTTCGCCTCTTGACCGCTCCCCGGGCGCTGGCTACGCTGCCTGCGCTCCCTGCGGCGCGACCACCCCGCACCGTCATCGCCTCGGCAGCCGCCGCGCCACACCGGAAAAGGATCGAAATGAACCAACTGGACCTCGGCGGCCGCTGCGCGATCGTCACCGGCGGCGCGCAGGGCATCGGGCGCGCGATCGCGCAGCGCCTCATCGCCTCCGGCGCGAAGGTGCGCGTCTGGGACCGCGACGACAGGCTGCTCGCCGCGGCGGTCGCGGCGCTCGGCAGCTCGGCGACGGGCGATGCGATCGACGTCACCGATCCCGCGGCCGTCGCGCGCGCGACCCGGAGCGCGCTCGAGGTGTACGGCCGGATCGACGTGCTCGTCAACAACGCCGGCATCGCGGGGCTCAACGCGCCCACGGTCGAGTACCCGATCGAGGAGTGGGAGAAGGTGCTGCGCGTGAACCTCACCAGCCAGTTCCTGTGCTGCCGCGCCGTGGCCCCGCACATGGTGAAGCAGCGCTACGGCCGCATCGTCAACATCGCCTCGGTCGCGGGCAAGGAAGGCAACCCGAACGCCGTGGCCTACAGCGCCTCCAAGGCGGGCGTCATCTCGCTCACCAAGTCGCTCGGCAAGGAGCTGGCGCAGGCCGGGGTCCTGGTCAACTGCATCACCCCGGCGGCGGCGAAGACCGCGATCTTCGACCAGATGACCGCGCAGCACATCGATTACATGCTGGCGAAGATCCCGATGGGCCGCTTCGTGCAGGTGGAGGAGGTCGCTGCGCTCGCCTGCTGGCTCGCCTCGGAGGACTGCTCTTTCTCGACCGGCGCGGTGTTCGACATCTCCGGCGGTCGAGCCACGTACTGAGGCACTTATGGCGAAGACGAAGAAACCGCAGCGGCGCAGCGCGCAGTGGTTCGGGCGCGAGGACATCTACGGCTTCATCTACCGCAGCTGGGTGAAGAACCGCGGCGTGCCGCAGGACCAGTTCGACGGCCGTCCGGTCATCGGCATCTGCAACACCTGGTCCGAGCTCACGCCGTGCAACACGCACTTCCGCGTGATCGCCGAGCACGTCAAGGCGGGCGTGCTCGAGGCGGGCGGCTTCCCGCTCGAGTTCCCCGTGATGTCGCTCGGCGAGACGCTGCTCAGGCCGACCGCGATGCTGTACCGCAATCTCGCCAGCATGGACGTCGAGGAGTCGATCCGCGGCAATCCGCTCGACGGCGTGGTGCTGCTCATGGGCTGCGACAAGACGACGCCCTCGCTCCTGATGGGCGCGGCGAGCGTGGACCTCCCCGCGATCGGCGTCTCGGGCGGGCCGATGCTCTCGGGGAAATACCGCGGCACCGACATCGGCTCGGGCACGAACGTGTGGTCGATGTCCGAGGACCTGCGCGCCGGGAAGATCACGCTGGAGGAGTTCCACGAGGCCGAGTCCTGCATGCACCGCTCGCACGGGCACTGCATGACCATGGGTACCGCCTCCACGATGGCCTCGATGGTCGAGGCGCTGGGGGTCGGCATGCCGGGCAACGCGGCGATCCCCGCGGTCGACGCGCGCCGCAACGTGCTCGCGCGCATGGCCGGCCGGCGCATCGTGGAGCTGGTGAAGGAGAACGTGCCGATCTCGAGGATCCTGACCCGCGCCGCCTTCGAGAACGCGATCCGGGTGAACGCCGCGATCGGCGGCTCGACGAACGCCGTCATCCACCTCATCGCGCTCGCGCGGCGCATCGGCGTCGACTTGAAGCTCGAGGACTGGGACAGGCTCGGCCGCGGCGTGCACACGCTCGTCAACCTCATGCCCTCGGGCAAGTACCTGATGGAGGACCTCTACTACGCGGGCGGCCTGCCGGCGGTGATCCGCGAGCTGGGCGAGAACGGCCTGCTCGACAAGGACGCGCTCACGGTGAATGGCGGCACGATCTGGGACAACAACAAGGACGCGCCCTGCTGGAACCGCGACGTGGTCTTCCCCTTCAAGAAGCCGTTCAAAAAGGACACCGGGATCGCGGTGCTGCGCGGCAACCTCTGCCCGGACGGCGCGATCGTCAAGCCCTCGGCGGCGACCCCGGCGCTGATGAAGCACCGCGGCCGCGCGGTGGTGTTCGAGAACATCGAGGATCTCCACAAGCGCATCGACGACCCGAAGCTCGACATCGACGAGCGCTGCGTGATGGTGCTGAAGAACTGCGGCCCGAAGGGCTATCCGGGGATGGCCGAGGTCGGCAACATGCCGCTGCCGCCCAAGCTCCTCAAGAAGGGCATCACCGACATGGTGCGCATATCGGATGCGCGCATGAGCGGCACCGCCTACGGCACGGTGGTGCTGCACGTCGCGCCGGAGGCGGCCGCGGGTGGCCCGCTCGCGCTGGTCGAGAACGGCGACATGATCGAGCTCGACGTCGCGCAGCGCCGGCTCGAGCTCATGGTCCCGGAAAAGGAGCTCGCCCGCCGGCGCGCCAAGTGGAAGGCGCCCGAGCCGGCGCTCAAGCGCGGCTACTGGAAGCTCTACATCGACCACGTGCTGCAGGCGAGCGACGGCGCGGACCTCGACTTCCTCGTCGGCAAGAGCGGGCCGATGGTGCCCCGCGACAATCATTAAGAACAACAATGCGTTGCACTGCGGCATCATGATGCCGCAGTGCAACGCCTAACTTTTGGTACAACCGAAGCGGCTAACATCGCCGTGATGCTTCAAGCAACGAGGCCGATCATGATGCAAGCCGCCGATCTCACCATCCGGCTCAATCCCGCCGACGACGTGGTCATCGCGCGCGTCCAAATTCCCGAAGGCACCGTGCTCCTCAAGGAGAACGGCGTGCGCACCGCGGTGCGCGTGCCCGCCGGGCACAAGATCGCGGTGCGCGCGGTCGCGCGCGGCGCGCCGGTGCGCCGCTACAACCAGATCATCGGCTTCGCCACCCAGGACATCCGCGCGGGCGATCACGTGCACGTGCACAACCTCGGAATGGCGGACTTCGAGCGCGACTACGCGTTCTGCGCCGACGCGCGCCCGACCGAATACGTGGCGCAGCCCGCCACGTTCGAAGGCATCGTGCGCGCCGACGGGCGCGTCGCGACGCGCAATTACATCGGCATCCTCACGAGCGTGAACTGCTCGGCGACCGTCGCGCGCATGATCGCCGATCACTTCCGCAACCGGCTCGACGCCTACCCGAACGTCGATGGCGTGGTCGCCCTCACCCACAAGACCGGCTGCGGCATGGCGAGCGAGGGCGAGGGCATGGACGTGCTGCGCCGGACGATGGCGGGCTACGCACGGCATCCGAACTTCTTCGCGCTCCAGGTGGTGGGCCTGGGCTGCGAGGCGAACCAGATCGCGGGTCTGCTCGCGGCGCACCATCTCAAGCGCGCCGACCGGCTCGGCGCCTTCACGATCCAGGAGAAGGGCGGCACCGCGAAGGCCGTGCGCGAGGGCATCGCGCGCGTCGAGGCGCTGCTCCCCGAGGCGAACAAGGTGCGCCGCCAGGCCGTGCCGGCGAGCCATCTCGTGCTGGCGCTGCAGTGCGGCGGCTCCGACGGCTACTCGGGCATCAGCGCGAACCCGGCGCTCGGGGCGGCGGTCGACCTGCTCGTTCGCCACGGCGGCAGCGCGATCCTCTCCGAGACCCCCGAGATCTACGGCGCCGAGCACCTGCTCACGCGCCGCGCGGTGTCGCGCGAAGTGGGCGAGAAGCTCGTGCGCCGCATCAAGTGGTGGGAGGACTACACGCGGCGCAACGGCAACGAGATGAACAACAATCCGTCGCCCGGCAACAAGGCGGGCGGGCTCACCACGATC
>JAKALD010000186.1 GCA_021813275.1 Pseudomonadota bacterium
ATCTGTCGTGCAAGTGAGCGTCCGCGTAGTTGAGCGGGCTGCGGTAATGCGCGCGCAGGATGAAGAAGCGCACGACCTCGGGATCGAACAGCTTGAGGATCTCGCGCACGGTGAAGAAGTTGCCGAGCGACTTCGACATCTTCACGTCGTCGACCCGCACGAAGCCGTTGTGCATCCAGTAGTTCACGAAACGCGTGCCGTTCGCGCCCTCGGACTGCGCGATCTCGTTCTCGTGATGCGGAAATTGCAGATCCTGGCCGCCGCCGTGGATGTCGAAGTGCTCGCCGAGCAGCGCGCAGCTCATCGCCGAGCATTCGAGGTGCCAGCCGGGTCGCCCCTCGCCCCAGCGCGAGGGCCAGCTCGGCTCCCCGGGCTTGGAGCGCTTCCACAACGCGAAGTCGAGCGGATCCTGCTTTCCCGCGTCGACATCGACGCGCTCGCCGGCGCGCAGCTCGTCCAGCGACTTGCCCGAGAGCGCGCCGTAGCCGGGAAACTTGCGCACCGGAAAGCAGATGTCGCCGTCCGCCGCGCGGTAAGCGAGGCCGTTGCCCTCGAGCCGGCCGATCATCTGCAGCATCTGGGGCACGTACTGGGTCGCGCGCGGCTCGAAGTCGGGCTTCTCGACGCCGAGCGCGGCCGCGTCCTCGTCCATGTACGCGATGAAGCGCGCGGTGAGCTGATCGATGCCTTCCCGGTTCTCCACCGCGCGGCGGATGATCTTGTCGTCGATGTCAGTGATGTTGCGCACATACGTCACGCGGTAACCCGAGGCGCGCAGCCAGCGTCGCACCGTGTCGAACACCACCATGACGCGCGCGTGGCCGAGATGGCAGTAGTCGTACACGGTCATGCCGCACACGTACATGCGCACTTCGCCCGCGCGGATCGGCACGAAATCCTGCTGCTCGCGAGCGAGGGAGTTGTAGATCCTCAGCATGGACGAAGGTGGATCGCCGCGGTGCGCGTCACTCGGGTTGGAGAGTTCGGGCGGCGCTCGAAGCTGGGACCGTGCGCTGCAACAGGCGCCCGCGAAGTTGTGGACACGCGGGGCTTGGTCTAGAATGGCTTTTCTTCGTAGGGCCTTGAAAAGTATAACACAATGCTGAACTCATCCGCGCTGCGCCCGGCGCTCGGGCCGGCCCTTCGAAAGCTGGGCCTCGCCGTGTTCATCGGAATCGCCCTCACCTCGCGGATGGCGCTGGGCGACGAGCTCCAGGAGGCCGACAAGCTGCTCAAGGCCGGCGCCTACCAGCAGGCGCTCGAGCGCGTCGACAAGATTCTCACCTCGCGACCGAACGACCCGCAGGCGCGCTTCCTCAAAGGCGTGATCCTCACCGAGCAGGGCGACGACAAGGACGCGGTGACCGTGTTCCGCAATTTAACTCGCGACTACCCCGAGCTCCCCGAGCCGTACAACAACCTGGCGGTGATCTACGCCTCGCGGGGCGAATACGAAAAGGCGCGCGAAGCGCTCGAGCAGTCGATCCGCACGCATCCGAGCTATGCGACCGCATACGAGAACCTCGGCGACGTGTACGCCACGCTCGCCGGGCGCGCCTACGACAAGGCACTGCAGATCGATTCGACGAATTCCAACGCGCAGCACAAGCTCGCGCTCATGCGCGAGCTGATCGGCGGCCCGCCGGGCTCCATCAAGGAGGCGCAGCGCGTCGCGGCCGCCCCGGCTCCGGGCGCGCTCGCCAAGGCGACGCCGGAGCAGGCGAAGCCCGTTGCGGCAGGCGGCGCCGGAAACAATTCCGAGCCGGCCAAGCCTGAGCAGCCGAAGACGAAGCAAGCCACACCGCCGCAGACCAAGACCGCACAGGCAACGCCCGCTGCGACGCCATCGGCCGGCAAGGCGCCACAGCCCGGGCAGAGCGAAGCCGCGGGCGCCGCGCCGCCCGAGCGCGCGATCGTCGCCACGGTCGAGAACTGGGCGAAGGCGTGGTCGCGGCAGGACGCCGATGCCTACCTGGCGTTCTACGCCAAGGATTTCGACACGCCGAGAGGCCAATCGCGCGCCACCTGGGAGAAGCTGCGGCGCCAGCGCCTGAAGGCACCGAAGGAGATTTCGGTGACGATCGCCTCGCCCGAGGTTCACGTGGCCGCGAACGGGACCGCGACCGTCACCTTCCGCCAGACCTACCGCTCCAATCTCATCCGGTCAACGACCACGAAGACGCTCGTCCTGGAGCGCTCCGGCGGCCGCTGGCTGATCCGCGAAGAGCGGGTCGGGCGCTGATGGGCCGCGCGATCGCGCTGCGCCTCGCCCTTGCCGCGCTGCTCGCCTGCGCGCCGTTCGGCCGGGTGCTCGCGCAGGCGCTGCGCGATCACGACCCGCTGGAGCTCGATCTGTCCGGGGTGGTGAATGCGGTCGAGCGCAATCAGCTCGACCTCGCGCTGCGACGCGTCGATGCGCTGCTCGCGGCGCATCCGACGTTCCGCCTGGGCTACCTGATTCGCGGCGACCTGCTGCTCGCGCGCACGCGTCCGCTGCGCACCTTCGGCAACGCAGCCGCCACGATGGTCGTGCCGAACGACAAGCTGGAAGGGCTGCGCGCCGAGGCGCTCGCGCGGCTGCGCGCGCTGCGCGACCGCCCCTCCTCCACCCGGATGCCGCAGTACGTGCTGCAGCTCAGCCCGGAGGAGAAATACGCGCTGGTCGTCGACTCCAAGCTCTCGCGGCTGTACGTGTTCCAGAACGTCGACGGCTTGCCGCGCTACGTCGCCGACTACTACGTGACGCTCGGCAAGCGCGGCGTGGACAAGATGCGCGAAGGCGACGAGAAGACGCCTATCGGCGTGTACCACGTCACCGCGCACCTGCCGCGCCAGAAGCTGACCGATTTCTACGGCGTGGGCGCCTTCCCGCTCAACTACCCCAACTCGTGGGACCGCAGCCAGGGGCGCAGCGGGCACGGCATCTGGCTGCACGGCACGCCGTCGGACACCTACAGCCGCCCGCCGCGCGCGAGCAACGGCTGCATCGTGCTCGCCAATCCCGACCTCGAATCCCTGGCGCGCTTCGTGCGCATCGACCAGACTCCCGTGATCATCGCCGACCAGATCGATTGGACGAGCGCGGCGTCGCTGGAGGCCGAGCGGCGCTCGCTGGCCGCGGCAGTCGAGGCCTGGCGCCGGGACTGGCAGAGCCGCGACGCGGCGCGCTACCTGAGCCACTACTCGCGGCGCTTCCACTCGGACGGCGAGGACTACGCGCAATGGGCGGCGCACAAGCGGCAAGTCAATTCCGCGAAGGCGTGGATCAAGGTCGACCTCTCGGACGTGTCGATGCTCCGCTACCCGCGCGAGCGGTTCGTGGTGGTGAGCTTCACGCAGGATTACCGCTCCAACAACCTGTCGAACGTGATGAGCAAGAAGCAGTACTGGGCGAAGGAAGGCGGCGCCTGGAAGATCATCTACGAGGGGCCGGCGGGCGCCGGTCCGGGGCGGTTCAAGGAGCGCTATGAGACTGTTCGATCTGTGCAAGCCGCTGGCGATGCTGTGCGCCGCGGTCGTCGGGTCCACGGCCTTGGCGGCTGACCCCCAAGTGGACGTCCGGACCAGCCTCGGGCTGATCCGGCTCGAGCTCTATCCCGCCGCCGCGCCGAAGACCGTGGCGAACTTCCTGCAGTACGTGCGCGGCGGGCACTACAACGGCACGATCTTCCACCGTGTGATCGACGGCTTCATGATCCAGGGCGGCGGCTACGACCAGAAGTTCCGCCACCTGCCGACGCGCGCGCCGATACCGAACGAGGCCGAGCTCGGGGTCAAGGCCGGGCTGAAGAACGAGCCCGGCAGCGTCGCCATGGCGCGCACCTCGGATCCCGATTCGGCGACCGCGCAATTCTTCATCGACGTCAACGACAACAGCTTCCTCAACTGGGGCGACCCGCGCGGCGACGGTCACGGCTACGCGGTGTTCGGCAAGGTCGTGTCCGGCATGGACGTGGTGACGAAGATCGCGCACCTGCCGACCGGTCCCGGAGGGCCGTTCTCGCGGGACGTGCCGCGCGAGCCGGTGGTGATCGAGTCGATGACGATCGTGGGCGGCAAGTAGGGCGTGCCGCGCACGCTGTTCATCTCGGACCTGCATCTTTCCGAGGGGCGCCCTGCGGCCAGCGAGCGGTTTCAACGCTTCCTCGGCGAGCAGGCGGCATACGCCGCCGCGCTCTACGTGCTGGGCGACCTGTTCGACTACTGGATCGGTGACGACGAGCTGGCAGCAGACGACGGCACGCTCGCGCGCCGCGTCGCAGCCGCGCTGGGCGAGCTCGCCCGGGCGGGAACCGCGGTGCACGTGATGCACGGCAACCGCGACTTCCTGCTCGGTGACGCGTTCTTCGCCGCCGCCCGGGCGACGGCGCTTCCCGATCCGAGCATCGCGACTGTCGATGGCGTCGCGACGCTGCTCACGCACGGCGACACCCTGTGCACGGACGATGCGGCGTACCGGCGCTTCCGCGCCGAGGTGCGCGACCGCGGCTGGCAGGAGCGCTTCCTCGGCCTGACGCTCGCCGAGCGGCGCACGCGGGCGCTCGCGCTCAGAGCGGCGAGCGAGCGTGACAAACGCGCCAAGCCGCCTGAGATCATGGACGTCAACGCGGCCGCGCTCCGCGAGGCGCTCGAGCGGCATCGGGTGACGCGGCTCATTCACGGGCATACCCACCGGCCGGGACGCCACGAGCTCGAGGTTGCCGGCCGGCGCTGCGAGCGCTGGGTGCTGCCGGACTGGTACGAGGGCGGCGGCTACCTCGTAGCCGAAGGCGGCGCGCTGCGCCTGGTGATGCTCTAGGCTGACTCAGCCCAGCCCGCGGCCGAGATCGGCGCGCAGATCCTCCTGCGTCTCCAGGCCGACCGCCACGCGCACCAGCCCTTCGCCGATCCCCGCGGCGGCGCGCGCCTCGGCTGAAATCCGCCCGTGCGTGGTGCTCGCCGGGTGCGTGATGGTCGTCTTCACGTCGCCGAGATTGGCGGTGATGGAGATGAGGCGCGTCGCGTCGATCAGCCTCCAGGCGGCCGTCCGCCCGCCCTTCACCTCGAACGAGAGCACGGCTCCGCCGGCCCGCTGCTGGCGCATCGCGAGCTCGTGCTGCGGATGCGAGGGCAGCCCCGGGTAGTGCACCCGCAGCACGCCCGGATGGGCTTCCAGCCAGGAGGCGAGCTCGAGCGCGTTGGCCGACTGGGCCAGCATGCGCAGCTCGAGCGTCTCGAGCCCCTTGAGGATGACCCAGGCGTTGAATGGCGACAGGGACGGACCGGCGGTGCGCAGGAAGCCGTAGACGCCGTCCATGACGAGCTTCCTGGAGCCGAGGATCGCCCCGCCCAGCACCCGGCCCTGACCGTCGAGGTACTTGGTGGCGGAGTGCACCACCAGATCCGCCCCCAGCTCGAGCGGGCGCTGCAGCGCAGGCGTGCAAAAGCAGTTGTCCACGACGAGCGGCGCGCCGGCGCGCCGCGCGATTGCGGCGATGGCCGCGATGTCGGACACCTCCGTGAGGGGGTTGGAGGGCGTCTCCAGGAAGAACAGCCGCGTGCTCGGGCGCACCGCGCGCTGCCAGGCCGCGAGATCGGTCGCGGGCACGAAGCTCGTCTCGACCCCGAAGCGCGCGAGGATTCCCGAGTAGAGCTGGACCGTGGCGCCGAACACGGCGTTCGAGCACACCACGTGGTCGCCGGCCTTCAGCAGCGCCATCGACAGGGCGAGGATCGCCGACATGCCGGACGCGGTGGCCACGCAGGCCTCCGCGCCCTCCAGCGCCGCGAGCCGGTCCTGGAACATGCTCACGGTCGGATTGCTGAAGCGCGAATAGACGAAGCCTTCCTCGCCGCCGGTGAAGCGCGCGGCGGCCTGCCGTGCGTCGTCGAACACGAAGCTCGAGGTCAGGAACAGGGGCTCGGAGTGCTCGTGAAACGAAGTGCGCGTCTGTCCGGCACGCACGCCCAGGGTCGCAAGCTCGAATTTGCCATTCATCGCGGTTTCCTCGGCTTGCGGGCGTAAAAAAACCCGGCTGCGCGGACCGGGTCTACGGCACGCTTTAGCAGCATTTTTTACGCGCCCGCAAGCTGTGATTTCAAATCGGCGCGCAAAAAGTATAGCCCGCGCCGCGCCGCCGGTAAAGGCGGCTACTGCGCCGAGACGAGGTTCAGGTCGAGCTGCGCCGCCTCGGACTCGTCGCCCGAGTCGCGCGCCGCGTCGCGCCGGCTCTCGATCGCCTGCAGGTAGTCGCTGGTGACGTCGCCGGTGATGTACCAGCCGTCGAAGCACGAGGTCTCGAAGCTGGTGAGCCGCGGGTTCACCCGGCGCACCGCCTCCTTGAGCGCCTCGAGGTCCTGGTAGATGAGCGCATCGGCGCCGATCTCGCGCGCCACTTCGTCCTCGGTGCGGTGCGCGGCGATGAGCTCGGCGCGCGTCGGCATGTCGATGCCATATACGTTCGGGAAGCGCACCGGCGGAGCCGCAGAGGCGAAGCAGACCTTGCGCGCGCCCGCCTCGCGCGCCATCTGCACGATCTCGCGGCTGGTGGTGCCGCGCACGATCGAGTCGTCGACGAGCAGCACGTTCTTGCCCCTGAACTCCAGCGAGATCGCGTTCAGCTTCTGGCGCACCGACCTGCGCCGCACCGCCTGCCCCGGCATGATGAAGGTGCGCCCGATGTAGCGGTTCTTCACGAAGCCTTCGCGGTAGACCACCCCCAGTCCGAGCGCGAGCTGCATCGCCGAGGGCCGGCTCGAGTCGGGGATCGGGATCACCACGTCGATGTCCAGGTGGCCGTACTGCCGGCGGATCTTCTCGGCGAGCTTCTCGCCCATGTGCAGCCGCGCCTCGTAGACCGAGGCGCCGTCGATCAGCGAATCGGGGCGGGCGAGGTAGACGTACTCGAAGATGCAGGGATTGAGCGAGGCGCTCGGCGCGCACTGCTGGCTGTAGAAGTTCCCGTCCTCGTCGATGAACACGGCCTCGCCCGGGGCCACGTCGCGCAGGACGCGGAAGCCGAGCGCATCGATCGCCACCGACTCCGACGCCACGATGTACTCGGTGCCGCCGTCGGTCTCGTTGTAGCCGATGACCGCGGGACGGATGCCGTACGGATCGCGAAACGCGAGCACTCCGTAGCCGGCGATCATCGCGACCACCGCGTAGGCCCCGCGGCAGCGGCGATGCACGTTGGCGACGGCCGTGAAGATCGTCTGCGCGTCCAGGCGCAGGCGGACCGAGGCCTTCTCGAGCTCGTGCGCGAGCACGTTCAGCAGGACCTCCGAGTCGGAATTGGTGTTGATGTGCCGCAGGTCCTGGCGGAACATC
>JAKALD010000187.1 GCA_021813275.1 Pseudomonadota bacterium
AACAGAAGGAATAGGCCCATCATTGTGGTCGACTCCCCAGGCTCAATTCAGTAGATGCATGCACATCGACCTCCCCTATGCCGAGTCCTTCATCCCGCCTCTTCCCGGCGCCCGTTCGAACCTCACCGTCCTATCCACCTCCAACCCCCTCGGCACGTGGTGCGCGATGAAGATGATCGTCGCCGTGCCCTTCAGCCCGTTCACGGTGCGCGCGAGCGCCTCGGCGGTCGGCGCATCGACGCTGCTCGTCGCCTCGTCGAAGATGAGGATCCGCGGCTTCCTGAGCAGCGCGCGCGCAATGGCGAGCCGCTGCTTCTGTCCGCCCGAGAGGCCGACGCCGTGCTCGCCGAGCAGCGTCTGGTATCCCTGCGGCAGCGCCTCGATGACGTCGTGGATCTCGGCCTGCCGGCAGGCGGCGACGATGTCTTCGAACCCCACCTGCGGGCTCGCCATGGCGAGGTTGTCGTAGACGGTCCCGGAGAAGAGCACCGTCTCCTGCGGGACGACGCCGAACGCCGCGCGCAGCTCGTTGGCCGAGTGCTGCTGCAGCTCGCGCCCGTCGAGCAGGATGCGCCCGTCGGTCGGCTGATAGAAGGCGAGGAGCAGCTTGGCGAGCGTGCTCTTGCCGCAGCCCGAAGGCCCGGTGACGACGAGCAGCGTTCCCGGCGCAATGGCGACGGAAAAGTTCCGGAACAGGTAGGGATGGCGCTCGCCGTAGCGGAACGAAAGCCCCTGCAGCGCGAGCGCCCCGGCAGCCTCGGACGCGGAGCGTGAAGGCGCGAGCGCGTAGGGCTCCGCGGGCGCGTTCATGATATCGCCGAGGCGCTTGACCGCGATGTTCGCCTGCTGGAATTCCTGCCACAGGCCGGAGATCCGCAGCATCGGCTGCGCCATGCGGTTCGCGAACATCTGGAAGGCGACCAGCATGCCGATGGTGAAGCCCTCGCCACGCATGACGAGCAATGCACCGGCCGCGAGGATCGCGATCGCCATCGCCTGCTCGAGCGCGTTGACGAGCGTGTTATAGCTGTTCGCGAGGTTGCGCGTGCGGAAACCCGCCGCGAGGTAGGCCGCGAGGTATTCGCCGTAGCGGCGCTCGAGCGCCGGCTCGAACTGCAGCGCTTTCACGGTCTCGGCGCCGGCGACGTACTCGGTGAGGAAGGCCTGGTTGCGCGCCCCGAGCATGAACTGGCGGTTGATCCGGTCGCGCAGGACCGGCGTCACCGCGACGCTCAGCGCGCTGATCAGCGCCAGGCAACCGACCGCGATCAGGGAAAGCTGCCAGCTGTACCAGAACATCGCCGCGAGGAAAACGAGCAGGAACGGCGCATCGAGCACGAAGGCCACCGCCGCGCCGGTGACGAACTCGCGGATCGTTTCGATGCCGTGCAGCCGCGCCACCGTGACGCCGGTGGGGCGATGCTCGAAGTACGGCAGCGGCAGGCGCAGCAGGTGGCGCAGCGCCTGGCTGCCGAGCACCGCGTCCACGCGGTTGCCGGTGTGAATGACGAGGTACTGGCGCATCCAGCTCAGCACCACGTTGAACAGCAGGAACATCGCCAGCCCCACCGTGACCGCGAGCAGCGTGCTTTCGGTGTGGTGCACGACCACCTTGTCGATCACGACCTGGGTGAACAACGGCGTGGCGAGGCCGACGAGCTGGATGGCGAGTGATGCGACGAGCACGTCGCGCCAGATCGCGCGGTGCTTGAGAAGCTCCGGGACGAACCAGCGAAAGCCGAAGGGCCGCTGCTCGTCCTCGAAGCCCTGCACCGGCTCTTCCGCCGCGCGCTCGTGCGCGACGAGGATGACCGACGGCTCGAAGAACTCCTCGAAGTTGCGCGCGAGCCGGGTGCGCGGCAGCTCGCTGCACGCCTCGACGAAGAGGATGCGCTCGCCATCGTGCTTGAGGATCAGGCCCGGGACGGTGTCGGTCCGCTCGTCGGCGCCGCCCTCCGCCGCCGGGCGCAGGAATGCGATCGCCGGAAGCGGAGCGGCCTCGAGCCGTTCCCAGGCGGGCCGCGCCTCACCCGCGCGAAAGCCGTAGGCGCCCAAGGCTTCGAGCAGCGTCGCGCGGTCGTGCGGCGGCGGGAACTGCTGGAGCAGGAGGCCCGCGTCGAACGGCACGCGATGGATGCGGCACAGGCTCGCGACGAGCCATGCGAGCTGTGCTGCGCTGAGCTCGGCGCGGCATGCCTCCTGCGCCGGCGCACGCGCCGCCGCCGCTTGCTCCATGAGTGAGATCCCCCCGGAGGGAAATCTACTCTTTAGTCAGTCTTTTGTAAGCTAGACGAATTGATAAGAAAACCAGGAGGCTGCGTACCTTCTGCAACCCTGCGCGGCAGCGCGAAGCGCTTCGCGCCCGGGACGCTCACTTCTTCGGAAACGCGCTCTCGCGCTTCACTTCGCAGACCTGGACGCGGTACTCCTGGTAGAAGTCCTTGCGGCCCTTTTTCTGCGCTTCGGCGTGCTCGGCATGGAGACGCCAGGCGCGCTGCGCCTCCTCGGACTCGAACTCGACGATCGTCACGCGCTCGCCGTCCTCGGCGACAAAGCCCTTGTGCGAAACGTAGCCCGGCATCTTGCGGGCGAGCTCCGCCATGCGCCCGGCCCACTGCATGTACTCCTGCTGCGCATCGGGCTTCAGTCGCGAACGGAAGACGGTCACCACCATGGCTTGCCTCCTCGGCCGGATCGATCTCGGGATGATACGCGGCGCGCCCGACGGCGGCCGGCGCGTTCCGCGGCGCACTACCGCGCCGCCGCCTCGCCCCAATAGTTGTACGTCAGCATCCGTGGCCCGGGCAGATACCCCGTCTCGAGGTCCAGGCACTCGAAGCCCGCTTCGCGCAGCAGCGCCGGAATGTCGCGATTGAGGTGGCAGCCGCCCGCGATCTTCATCCAGTATGGCGTCACGCGGTCCTGCCAGCGGCGCACGCCCTCGTCGGGCGCGCGGCCGTGCTCGCAGAAGATGAGCCGGCCGCCCGGGGCGAGCACGCGGCGCATTTCCTCGAGCGCCGCGACCGGGTGGGCGATGGTGCACAGCGAGTAGGTGACGAGCACCGAGTCGACGCTCGCGTCCCGGAGCGGGATGGTCTCGGCGGACACGCCGACGAGCTCGACCTCGAGCCCGGCGCGCGCGATGCGCTTGCGGGCGAGCCGGTGCATGGCGAGCGAGGGCTCGACGGCGACGATTTTCTCGACCTTCGCCCGGTCGTAGTGCGCCAGGTTGAGGCCCGTGCCGATGCCGACCTCGAGCACGCGCCCGTGCGCGCGCGGCACGACCTTCTCGCGCTGGCGGCGCACGAACCGGCTGCCGCAAGCGAGATCGGTCGCGTAGGGCAGGACGTGCCGCGCGTACCAGCTCTCGCTCACGGCCACAGCCCCTCCGCGCGCAGCGCGCGCTCGATTTCCGGCAGGCTTTCCACGCGGAAGGCGCGAATGCCGAGCGCGCGTGCGGCCTCCACGTTCTGCGCCAGGTCGTCGAAGTAGCACACCGCTTCGGGCCGGACGTCGAGCTTGCGCAGCGCATGCTCGAAGGCCTCGCGTTCGGGCTTCATCAGCCCGGTCAGGTGCGAGGCGAAGACCGCGTCGAAGAGCTCGGCGAGCCCGGGCAAGCGCTCCCAGTGCACCGCGTTCACGTTGCTGAGGCACGCGACGCGGTGCCGCGCGCGCACCGAGCGAACGAGCGCTTCGGCGCCGTCGAAGAACCCCGTCACCCAGCCCGCGAAGGACTCGATGAACTCCCGCGGCCCGAGCGCGAGATCCCACTCGGCGATGAGCTCGGCCGCGAACGTCTCGGGCGGAATCAGCCCGCGCTCGAAGCGCCCGACGGCGGGCGAGGCGAGCCAGCGCGCCATGATCGCCTCGGGCGCGAGCGCGCGCGGCAGCATCGCCTGGAGCGCCTCGCGGCCCCTCGCCTCGACGAGCACGCCGCCGAGGTCGAACAGAATCACGCGATCGCTTCGCATTCCGGGTACGCCTGCGGGGCGCCCACTCTAGCCGCAAGCGCCGCGCGGCTCAAGCGCGCCGTTTCGCCGCGCGCCGCGCCCGGGCGGCCCCGATTCCACTACACTGCGCGCCTCGCATGCTCGCAATCTTTACCGTCACGGCGCCGTTTTTCGCGCTGATCCTGTGCGGCTACCTCGCCGAGCGCGTGCGCGTGCTGCCCGAGAGCGCGGTGCCCGCCCTCAACACCTTCGTGCTGTACTTCGCGCTGCCGTGCCTGCTGTTCCGCTTCAGCGCGCGCACGCCCTTCGACGAGCTCGTGAACCTGCCGGTGTTCCTCGCCTACATGACGGCGGGGCTCGCCACGCTCGCCGCGATGGCGCTGCTCGTCGCGCGCGGCGTGGGCGAGAACATCCGCGAGGCGGCCTACGCCGGGCTCGCGGCTTCGTGGTCGAATTGGGGCTACATGGGCTTTGCGCTGCTGCCCGCGATCCTCGGCAAGGCGGCGCTCGCGCCGCTCATCGCGGCGGGCATGGCCGACCTGCTGGTGGTGGTCTCGGCGGCACTCGCGCTCGGCTCGCTCGCGGAGCACGGCGGACGCGGCCTGGGCGCGGCGCTCGCGGGCGCGCTCGGCCGGGTGGCGCGCAACCCGCTCATCTGGTCGGTGATCGCCGGCGCTGCTTTCTCGGCGCTCGGCCGGAGCCTCTGGCAGCCGATCGAGCGTCTGCTCGAACTGCTCGCCGACGCGGCGGTGCCGGTGGCCCTCTTCACGATCGGCGTGTCGCTCTACCGCCCGGGCACGCGCGTGGCGCGCGCCGACGTGCTCGTCATCTCGGGCGCGAAGCTGCTCGTGCACCCGTACCTCGCCGCGCTCGTCGCGGCGTTCGTGTTCCGCTTGCCGGCGCTCGAAGTGCGCACGCTGGTGCTCGCCGCGGCGCTGCCGGTGGCGGGCACGGCGTTCCTGTTCGCCGAGCGCCAGGGCGCGGATGCCGAGCGCATCGCCGCCTCGATCCTCGTATCGACCGCGCTCGCCTTCTTCAGCTTCTCGGCGCTCGCATCCGGGTTCGGGTTGCGGCTCGCGCCCTGAAGGCGCGCTCAGTGCAGGTGCGGCTTCCTGAGGAAGTCGTTGCGGTCGGCCGAGCGCAGCACCGCGCGCGAGATCGTGCCGTTGCGCGCGTAGGTGAGCGGCACCGCGACGCCCGCCGGGCCGAGCCGCCACACGCTGCGAAACAGGTGCGCGAGGTTCCTCGGGCGCTCGCCCGCCACCTCGAGCAGCAGGTCGCCGACTTCGAGCCCGGCCCTATCGGCCGGCCCGCCGTCGGCGAGGCCCGCGACCACCAGGTGGTCCGCGACCTCGGTGGTGTACATGCCGAGCCACGGGCGCGCGGGGCGGCTCGAGCGGCCGAGCTTGAGCAGGTCGTCGAGGATCGGCTCGAGCAGGTCGATCGGCACGAGCATGTTGCCCTCGATGCTCTCGTCGTCCTGCTTCTCCTGCACGAACAGCGAGCCGATGCCGAGGAGCTTCCCGTCGAGGCCGATCGCCGCGGCGCCGCCCCACTGCGGGTGCGCGGGCCGGGTGAACAGCGCCTCCTCGAGCAGGTATTCCCAGTAGCCGGCGAATTCGCGCTTCGCGAACACGCTCGCCAGGAGCGCGTGCGCGCGCCCGCCGTGCCCGGCCACCACCAGCTCGTCGCCGACGCGGCAGCGCGCCGCGCTGCCCCGCGCGAGCATGCCCGCGTCGAGCTTGCCGAGGGGCTGCACTAGGCCGAAGCCCGTCGCCTGGTCGTAGGCGAGCGGAAAGCCCGGCAGCGCCGCGCCGCGGTTGGTGGTGAGCCACACCGAGGTCGCCTCGGTGATCAGGTAGCCGACGGTGAGCACCAGGCCGTCTTCGCGGATCACGACGCCGTTGCCGGTGCGCTCGGTGCCGAGGATGCCCGCGGTGAACGCATCCTCCGGGACCTCGGTGCGCACCAGCACCAGCGCGTCGAGCGCCGCGTCGAGGTCGAAGCGCAGCTCCTCCGCCCTGGGTTGGAGCTCCGCCGGGAATGTCCAATTCGCCTGTGCCGTCATCGGGGCCCCGCGTAGTTGCGGCCATCTTGCGCGCAATGCGCCGCGTCGCGCAAGCACCGGCGGCGCGGCTTCAGCGATACAGCTCGCGCAGCTTCACTTTCCAGAACTTGCCGGTGGAGGTCTTGGGGATCGCATCGATGAACTCAAAGCGATCGGGCAGCTGCCACTTGGCGAACCTGGGCGCGAGATGCGCGCGCAGCTCCTCGGGGTCCGCGCGCTTGCCTGGCTTGAGGACTACGCACGCGAGCGGCCGCTCGCCCCACTTCGCGTCCGGGATCGCGATCACCGCCGCCTCCTGCACCGCGGCGTGCGCCATCAGCAGGTTCTCCATGTCCACCGAGCTGATCCATTCGCCGCCCGACTTGATCAGGTCCTTGGTGCGGTCGGCGATGCGCAGGTAGCCGTGCGCGTCGAGCGACGCGACGTCGCCCGTGCGCAGCCAGCCGTCGGCGGTGAATTTCTCCGGGTCCGTCGGCACCTCATGGTAGCCGCCGGCGATGAACGGCCCGCGCACCTGGATCTCGCCGACGCTCTTGCCGTCCCAAGGCTGCTCGCCGTTCTCGCCCACGATGCGCAGGTCGACCATCGCCACCGGTATCCCCGCCATCGCGGCGCGCGCGAAGCGCTCGTCCTCGTCGACATGCTGCAGCTCCGGCTTGAGGTACGAGCCGGTGCCGAGCGGGCTCATCTCGGTCATGCCCCAGCCATGCGTCACCTGCGCGCCGTGCTTCGCGTAGGTGCGGATCATCGCCTCGGGCATCGCCGCGCCGCCCACCAGCATGCGCATTCCGGGCGGCAGCTTGAAGCGCTCCGGCCGCGACTCGAGCAACTGCACCATGCCGATCCAGATCGAGGGCACGCCGAGCGCGTACGTGGGCTTCTCGGCGGCCATGAGATCGAGCAGGTCCTCGGGGTGCAAGTGCGGGCCCGGAAAGATCATCGGAATGCCCATCATGGCGCACAGGTAGGGCACTCCCCAGCTGTTGGCGTGGAACATCGGCGTCACCGCCAGCACGCGGTCCTTCGCCGACAGGCCCCAGTAGTCGGGCTGATTGGCGACCAGCGAGTGGATCACCGTCGAGCGGTGCGAGTACACCACGCCCTTCGGCCGGCCGGTGGTGCCCGAGGTGTAGCACATCGCGACCGGGTCGTCCTCCTCGTGCGGCACGTAGTCGAACTCCTGCGGCGCGCGCTCGAGGAATGCCTCGTAGTCGACGAACGGCGCCGCCACCGGCTTG
>JAKALD010000007.1 GCA_021813275.1 Pseudomonadota bacterium
TCCGGGGCGGCGTCGAGCGCGGGCGGGTAGCGCTTGGCGATGGTCTGCGCCAGGTCCTTTGCGAACGCGTCGATCTCCTTGCCGGAGGGGCCGCCGAACAATGCCATCGTGATCTCCTTCGCAACACCTTGTGCGCACCATCATTGTGCCATGCCTTGCAGCGGGAACTATGGCCCCGGCATGCGCCAGGCGAGGCAAGCACGGCAGGTATCATAGCAACGCTGACGGGAACGCGTCGGCCGCGGCGTGATTGGTTCCACGGAAGGTCGGCAGGTCGGTCAGCGTGCCAAGCGGAGTCGCGCGGGACTAGCCTGCGAACGGTGAGTGCTGGAGAATTGGTGAGCCGGGCATGAGCATATTGGGCAGGATCTGGAGCCAGGCAAAACGCTCGCTGGCAGTCGCTTCGCCACCGCGGCCCGAGGGCGCCGGGTTCGCCGAGCTGGCGCGCGCGGCGGAGGAGGGTGCCGATGCGGAAGCGGCCGCCGCGCTGTTCGCGCGCCTGAGCGCAGCCGGGATCGCCGACGCGGAAGCCTGCTGGCGGATCGGCAGGACGCTCGGTCGTGTCGGCCGGCTCGACCAGGCGCGCCGCGCCCTCGAGGCCGCGTGCGAGCTCGATCCGTCGAGCGCGGACGTGCACTCCGATCTCGGCAACGTCGCGGCGCTTTCCGGTCGCCTCGAGGAGGCCGAGCGCCATTATCGCGCGGCGCTGGCGCGCGCTCCCGTGAATCCCGGCATTCTGGCGAACCTGGGGCACTTGCTGCGGGCGCGCCGCGAGGCGGTGGGCGCGATGGTGGCGTTCGCCGAGGCGCTCGAGCACGATCCCGGCTGCGAAGCGGCGCTCAAAGGCTACGCGAGCCTGGCCACCACGACCGAAGGGCTCGAGCGGCTGGCGCGCATTCTCGAGCAGGTGCCGGACTGCGCCGCCGCGCACGCCGCGCACGCCGCGGTCCTGCTGCGCGTCACCCAGAACGCGCCACGCGCCTTGGAGCAATTCGACCTCGCCCGCGGCCTGGGCCTGGACGACGCCGACCTGCACGGCGGGCGCGGATTGGCGCTGAACGCGCTCGGCCGCACCGAAGAAGCGTTGCACGAATTCGACGCCGCGCTGGCCCGCGATCCGGATAGCGGGCCGTGGCGCTGGCATCGCGCCCTGGCTTTGCTCGCGCTCGGTCGCTATGCCGAGGGCTGGGTCGACTACGAGATCCGGCTGCGCAGTGAGGACCGGCCGCAGCGGGACTTCGCGCTGCGGCGCTGGGAGGGCGGCGATCTCACTGCGAAGACCATCCTGGTGCACGCGGAGCAGGGGCTCGGCGACGAGATCATGTTCGCGTCCTGCCTGCCCGAAGTGATCGCGCGCGCGGGGGGTTGCATCATCGACTGCCACCCGAAGCTCGCCGGGCTGTATCGGCGCTCGTTCCCGAGCGCGCGTGTGCACGCGGGGACGCAGTTCGACGATGGCGCCTGGCTCGCTGCGCTCGGGACGGCGGACTGCCAGATCCCGGTCGGCAGCCTGCCACTGTATCTGCGCCCTTCCCGGGAGGCGTTTCCCGTCCGCGAGCGCTACCTCGTGGCCGATCCGGCGCGCGTGCAGCGTTGGCGCGCAAGGCTGGCCGAATTGGGCGCGCGCAGCGTGATCGGCCTGTCTTGGCAGGGCGGCACGCGCGACACCGGGCGCGAGCGCCGCTCGGTGAGCCTGGAGCAACTGCGGCCGCTGCTCGGGCGGCCCGACACGGCTTGGGTGAGCCTGCAGTACGATGCGCGCGCGGAGGACGTAGAAGATTTCGCGCGCGCGAGCGGGCTGCCGCTGGTGCATTGGCCCGAGGCGGTCTCCGATTACGAGGAAACCGCGGCAGTGCTCTGTGCCTTGGAGCTCACGATCAGCGTGTGCACCGCGCTCGTGCACCTGGCGGGCGCCTTGGGCCGTCCGGCATGGGTGCTCGCGCCGCTCGCCCCGGAATGGCGCTACGGCGTGCGCGGCGAGCGCATGCCGTGGTATGGCTCGGTGCGCCTGTTCCGCCAACGGCCTGGAGAGAGCTGGCAGCCCGTCATTGCGCGAGTCGAAGAGGCGCTCGATGCACGGCCGGCCGGCTAGCCGGAACCCGTGCGGCGCGGCGCGATCGCCGCGCGAGGAGCACGCGCGAGCCGGTCGCGCGCGACTGCTCTGATGCGCGTGCCCGGCTGGCTGCGCAGAATCGGTCGAGCGCCATCAACCGGCGCCGGCGGCGAGTCGGGCGGCCCGGAGACGACGGGCGTCGCGACCGACGGCGCACGCGATCCGATCCTGCAAGGCGAGCGAGCCCTGCGCGAGGGGCGCTACGCCGACGCGATCACGGCGCTCGAGGCGGCGCTGGATCGAGAGCCGCGCGCGGCCGTCCACCTGCTTCTCGCGCAGGCGCGCGAGGCATGCGGCGACGAAGAGGGCGCGATCGACGAGCTGCAGCTGGCGCTGCATCTGCGACCGGAGGACCCCGAGGTTCGCATCGCCCTGGCGGAGCGGCTGCTCCGCACCCGCAGGCGCGCCGAGGCGCTCGATCTGTGCGAGGCCGGCATCGATCGCGGCGTGAGCGTGGCTCTGCGCCTGCGCTTTGCGCATTGCCTGATGGAGCTCGGCCGTCACCCGCAGGCCATCGCGCAGTACGAGGCGGCGCTGCTTTCGCGACCGCGCGACGCGGGGATCCTGAGCACGCTCGGGCTGGCTGAGGCGAACAGCGGCGATTTCGCCGCTGCCGAGGCGAGCTATGCCCGAGCGCTGCACAGCGACCCGAGCTGCGTCGAGGGGCTGCACAACCTCGCGTTGCTGCGCCGCGAGCAAGGCGCGCTCGATGCGGCGCGCGAGCTGTTCGAGCGCGCCCTTGCGCTGCGCCCCGAGTCGCTCGAGACCGAAAGCGCGCTGGCGAACGCGTTGCGCGACCTCGGTCGCTTCGAAGAAGCCCTCGCGCGTTACCGCAGCGTGCTCGCGCGGCGCCCGCAGGCCGTCGATGCGCTTCTCAACGTGAGCTACGCGCTGCTCATGAGCGGTCGGTTGGCGGAAGGCTGGGACGCCTACGAGCGCCGCCTCACGTTTCCCGAGCCGCCGGTCGAAGTGCCTCCACGCGCGCAGTGGTGGTCGGGCGAGGCGGGGGTCGCGGTGCACGTGGCGGGCGAGCAGGGGCTGGGGGACCAGATCATGTTCGCAACGTGCCTGCCGGACCTGTCGCGGCGCGCTTCGCGCGTCTCGCTCGCCTGCGCGCCCAAGCTCGAACGGCTGTTCGCCCGCTCCTTCCGCGACATCGAGGTGCGCCGGGCGGAGGCGGGCATGCCGCGCGGTGCGCGCTGGGTCGCGATGGGCAGCCTGCCGCGTTTCTTCCGCCGGCACGCGGGCGATTTTCCGCCTGCCGGACGCACCCTGCAGGCCGATCCGGGCAAGGTGGCCCGCTGGCGCGAGCGGCTCGCGGCGCTCGGCCCGGGCGCGCGCGTCGGCTTGAGCTGGCACGGCGGGACGCTGCGCACGCGCGGGCACCTGCGCTCGATTCCGGTCATGGCGCTTGCCCCCCTCGCGAAAGCTGCTCCGGCGGAATGGATCAGCCTGCAGTACGGACACGTGGAAGAGGACGTTGCGCAGCTCGCGGGGCTGCTCGGGCTCCGGCACTGGCCCGAGGCCGGCAACGATCTCGACGAATGCGCGGCGCTGATCGAAGCGCTGGACCTTGTCGTGACCATCGACACGACGGTGGCGCATCTCGCGGGCGCTCTCGGCAAGCGCACCTGCATCCTGCTTTCGCAGGCACCGGAATGGCGCTTCGGGCTCGCGGGAGCGACGATGCCGTGGTACCCCTCGGCGCAACTGTTCAGGCAGGCGGCCCCGGGGGACTGGGCCGGCGTCGTGCAGTCGGTCGGCGAGCTCCTGGCTCGCGAGCGCAACTGAGAAAGGCACGCCGGCGAGCAGAAAAAGAAAAGCCCCTCCGAAGAGGGGCTTTCCAGGTGGGACGGCGAAGCTTAGCGGCAGGAAGCCGGCAAGTACTTGACCGGCGTGCCCGTGCACGTCCAGGTGACGGTTCCCTGAGTGTAAGTAGGAGTCAGCGTCACGGTGACGGCCGTGCCGACCGAGGTCGATGCGCCGTTGCCGGCGATCACGATCGTGCCGGTCTGCGTGACGGTGCCGCCAACGATCTTGCCCACCACCGTCACCGACAGGCCCTGGCCGGCGTTGGCCAAGGTGGCGTCGGTCTGGGCTTTCTCCGTGACCGAGGTGCGGAAGCCGCTCGCGGCCAGGATTAGCTCGGAGACCTTCGCGCGGATGGTGTAGTCCTGATAGGCCGGCAGAGCGACCGCCGCCAAGATACCGATGATCGCCACCACGATCATCAGTTCGATCAGGGTGAAGCCCTTCTGCAATGACCTCATACGCTTCTCCTGTGAAGTCTTGGATAAGCCCGGAACGAGCCGGACCCGAGTGTTCGACGCAAGCGACATGCCAGACCTTGCATTCCCCGCGGACGGCTGAGCCAGCCAATAGCGGCCTGAAGTTAAAGGCTATTTTGCCCTCTCCGGATTGGCCATTAGCGAGTCGTGGAATTTGTCACGACCCCCCGGCGTCGACGAGCTGACCAAATTCGTCAGCATCGGCAGAATTCGTCGCTCTACACGCTGCATGGCGCGCGTCTACAGCGGTCGTCGAGCCGATCGGCGGCTCGGCGGATTCGCCGAGCCTTTCGTATACACTCGCTCCGACCTGCAACGCGGAATCGACGGAACCGAAGGACATGCCGGGAAGCGCGATCGGGTATCTGGCGCAATGCGCTCACGGAGCCGGGGCGCCGCCACGATCGGAGCCCGCGCCGGTGCACGTCGTGCGCGCCTGAGGGGCGCGGCGGCTCACGCGCGATGCTGCGGCGTTTCATCCGCTCGCTCGCCCGCCCGCGGAGCCCCGGCATCGAATTCGCCGCATGGATCCAGGCGCGGGTCCAGGCGGGCGACATCGCGGCTGCGGAGGCGCTCCTTCAGGAGCGGCTGCAGCGCGATCCGCACAATCCCATGCTGCTGCACCTGCTCGGCCTCGTGCGCTACAGCGAGCGGCGCCACGCGGAAGCGGCGCAGCTGATCGAGCGCGCGCTGGTGCACGCGCCCGACGACCCGGATTTCCTCGGCAATCTCGGCGAGGTCAAGCGCGCGGCGCGCCAGCTCGAAGCGGCCGAGTCGGCGCTGCGTCGCGCGCTGACGTTGACGCCGTCGAACCCGCGGCTATGGACGAACCTGGCGGTCGTGCTCGGCGAGCGCGGCACGCGCCAGGCCGCGATCGAAGCGGCGGACGAAGCGGTGCGGCTCGATCCGCACGACGCGCGCGCGCGGCTGCTGCTGGCGCAGTTGCTGCATACGAAGGGGCGTGCGGGGGACGCCATCCCGCATTTGCGCCGCGCGCTCGAGCTCGAGCCCGGGCAGGCGAACGCGCGCTTCCAGCTGCATGCGGCGCGCGCGATGATATGCGACTGGCCAGGGCGCGAGGCGGAAATGATCGAGCTGCTGGAGCGCTGGGACCGCTCGCCGAGCGAAGCCGAGTTCGGGGAGTTCCATCCCTTCGCGGCCTACTCGGTGCCGGTACCGAACGCGCTGCGGTTGCGCTTGGCACAGCGCTACGCCGCGCGCTTCATGGCACCGGGTGGGGAGCCGGCGCCGCCCGACCCTCCGGCGAGCGGCGACGGGCGCCTGCGCATCGGCTACCTATCGGCGGATTTCCACGATCACGCGACGCTGCACCTCGCGGCGGGGCTCTTTCCCCGCCACGACCGAAGTCGCTTCGAGGCGTTCGCGTATTCTTTCGGGCCGGACGACGGCAGCGAGCAGCGGCGCCGGTTCGTGGCTTCGGTCGAGCACTTCACCGACGTGCGCGGCGAGAGCGTGGAGCAGACTGCGCGGCGCATCCGCGCGGACGGCATCCAGATCCTGGTGGATCTGAAGGGCTTCACCTTCGATTCGCGGCCGGCGATCCTCGGGCTGCGTCCGGCGCCGCTGCAGGTCGCATTTCTCGGCTACCCGGGCACGATGGGCGCGGGGCTCGTCGACTACGTACTGTGCGACGCGGCGGTCGCTCCGCCCGGGAGCGAAGCCTGGTTCGGCGAGCGGCTCGCGCTGCTGCCGCACAGCTATCAGGTCAACGACTGCGACCGCGCGATCCCCGCCGCGGCGCCCACGCGCGAGGCCTGCGGCCTGCCGCTGGAGGCGTTCGTGTTCTGCTCGTTCAACAGCCCCTACAAGATCGAGCCGCGCATCTTTTCGGTCTGGATGCGCATCCTGAGCCGCTCGCCCGGGGCGGTGCTGTGGGCCATAGTGCGCGACGAGCAGGCGCAGGCCAACCTGCGGCGCGAGGCGCAGGCGAGGGGCGTCGATCCCGCGCGGCTGGTGTTCGCCGGCTACGTGCCGCCCGCGCAGCATCTCGCGCGCCACGCGCACGCCGATCTGTTTCTCGACAGCTATTTCGTCAATGCGCATACGACCGCGAGCGACGCGCTGTGGGCCGGCGTGCCGGTGCTCACCTGCCCGGGCGACGCGTTTCCGGCGCGCGTCGCCGCGAGCCTGCTCGAAGCCGCCGGCCTGCCGGAGCTGGTCGCCGGCACGCTCGAGGAGTACGAGGAGATCGCGGTGTCGCTCGCAGCAGATCGCCCGCGGCTCGCGGCGCTCAAGGCGCGGCTCGTGCGCGGCCGCGCGGCGCTGCCCCTGTTCGACACGCCGCGCTTCGT
The DNA here is from genome assembly GCA_021813275.1 of Pseudomonadota bacterium. GTDB lineage: Bacteria > Pseudomonadota > Gammaproteobacteria > Burkholderiales > SG8-39 > JAKALD01. The sequence continues at coordinate 6,714 of JAKALD010000007.1, forward strand.
GCGCAATCTGGAGCGCGCCTACGCGCTGATGTGGGAGGCGCGCCGCGCTCCCGGACCCCTGCCCGCGTTCACGGTCCTCGACTGCCGGCGCTTTCCCGAGCCTGCCGGCCGAGACCGCGCCGCGGGACCGTAGACAACAGCCGTCAGCCGCGTGCCCGGACGAGCCGCAAGGATGACGCAGCGTTTCGATATGCGCAGCTTTGCGGTCTGCGACGCGCGGCAGGGGGCGGCATGCTAGGCCGGGTGTTCGGCCGAGTGCTCGCGCAGCTCCTTGGCGACGGCGCGGTCCCGGCGCCTCCGCAATTCGTGCTGTCGCTGCCTCCGGATGCGGTCGAGCGCCTCGACGCGGGCGCGCGCGACATGGCGCGGCGCGCGCTGCTCGCGCACAATCTCGGCAAGTTCGGCGAGAGCGCGGCACTGCTGCGCTCCGCGCTGAAGCGTTTGGCGCAGAACCCCGACCTGCTCGCGCTGCTCGGCATGTCCGAGCTCGAGGCTGGCCGCGAGCCGCAGGCGCGCGACCGGCTCGCCGAGGCGCGCCGCCTGGAGCCGAAGATTTCGCGCCGCTATCACGATTCCGGCGTGCGGCTGTATCAGGCCGGCGAGCGCGAGCGCGCGCTCGGCTGCTTTCTGCTCGCCTCGCAGCTCGACCAGACCGAAGCGGCGCACTTCGCAGCGGTGGGCGACGCGCTCGTGGCGCTCGGGCGCGAGGCCGAGGCGAGGACATGGTACGAGTTGAGCGCGAGGCTCGACATGCGCCCGGCGTATCTGATCAAGAGCGCGCTCGCCGGGCTGCGGGCGGTCTACGGGTCGGCCGAGCAGGTGCGCGAGGCGCGCGCGCGTTACGAGCGCGAGCTCGCGAAGCTGGATTCGATCGAATTGCGCATGGAGCACCCGGAAGTCGAGGTCTCCTACCTGCCGTTCTACCTCGCGTACATCGGCATGAACGACCGCCTGCTGCAGGAGCGGCTCGCGCGGATCTACCTGAAGGCCTGTCCGGGGCTCGCGTTCAGCGCGCCGCACTGCATGCCCGGCCGGGCGCGCACGCCCGGTCCCATCCGGGTCGGGTTCGCCTCGGCCTTCTTCCGGCGGCACTCGGTGGGTTTCTACTACAACGAGCTGATTCGCCGGCTGCTCGAGCGCGGGGAGCTGGACGTGCACCTCATCAGCTTCGGCGAGGTGCTCGATCCCGAGCTGCTGGAGCTCGCCGCGGCGCGCTCACGCCACCTCGCGCTCTGGCAGAGGGAGCTCGGGGAATGTCGCGCGAGGATGGCCAAGCTCGAGCTCGACGCGCTGCTCTACGCCGACATCGGCATGCACCCGATCAGCTACTTCCTCGCCTTTGCGCGCCTCGCGCCGGTGCAGATCTGCATGGCCGGGCATCCCGTGACGACCGGCATCCCGAGCGTGGACTACTATCTCTCGAGCGAGCTGCTGGAGCGTCCCGATGCGGACGCGCATTACAGCGAGCGTCTGCTCCGGCTGCGGTCGCTGCCGCTCGTGATCAAGCGGCCCGACGCGACCGGGCCGCTGCTCGACCGCACGACGCTCGGCGTGTCGCCGGACCGGCACCTGTACGTGTGCCCGATGAAGCTGCAGAAGATCCATCCCGAATTCGACCGCGCGATTGCGGAGATCCTGCGGCGCGACCCCGAGGGCGAAGTCGTGATGTTCCAGGATCGCGACTCGCCCGCGTGGGACCTGCAGGTGAAGAAGCGCATCGCCGCCGCGTTTCCCGACGTGCTCGAGCGCGTCAATTTCATGCCCTGGGCGAATCCCCAGGAGTTCTACAGCATCCTCAGGCATGCCGCGGCCGCGCTCGACACGTTCCACTTCGGCGGCGGCGTGACCGCGATCATCGTGCTCGCCGCGGGCTGCCCGTTCGTCACGCTGCCCGGCCGCATGCTGGCCGGGCGCGGCGTGCAGGGCTTCTATCGCAAGATGGGATTGACGGACTGCATCGCGACCGATTTCGAGGACTACGTGGCCAAGGTGCTGCGTCTCGGTCGCGACGCGGCTTTCCGCGACGCGGTCGGCGCGCGCATTCTCGAGCGCGGCGGCGCGATCTACGAGAACTACGAAGCGGCGGACGAGCTGACCGAGCTGCTGCCGCGCCTCCTCGCCGAGCGCGCGGCGCGCTGATGCGCCGCGCGCCCGCTCCGGCGGCCTCAGGCGAGGCCCGGATTGCCTCGCACGCCGATCAGCCGCGGCAGGTTGAGCCGCACCGGCGGCACTGTTTTCTTCGCACGCAGGTAGCCGGCCACGACCTCCCAGATCGGCTCGCCGCTCGCGCCCTCGGTGACCGGCGCCCAGCCCGCCACCTTGTACTTCTTGTGCGGCTCGAGCGGCTTGCCGGCGAGCCGCATGTCGCGGATGCGCGCGCCGATCAGCGCGTTCGGGTCGCAGGCGTAGGTCATGCCGCCCACGCGCACCATGTCGCCGCCCTGCTGCAGGTAGGGATCGGGGTTGAACAGGTTGTCGCACACGTCCTCGAGGATCGCCTTGATCTGCTCGCCGGTCAGCTCGTTGAGCGTGCTGTACGGGTAGGTGATCGCGGTCTGGTCCATGAGGTGCTCGTAGGTGATCGCGTCCCCCGGCAGCAGCGTCGTGCCCCAGCGGAATCCCGGCGAGAAGGCGATCTGCGCGTCCTTCACCGCGAGCTGCGCGTCGAGGATCAGCTGGTCGAAGGTGCCGTTGAAGTTGCCGCGCCGGTAGAGCAGCCCCTCGGTCGCCGCGAGGTGCTCGCCAAGCTTGGCGGCGTGCGGCTTGCGCACCTCCTCGATGTATGCGGCCATGTCGGGGTCCGCCGGCAGCAGCTTCGCGAACACCGGGAGCAGCTTGTAGCGGTAGCCCGCGAGGCCCCCGGAGCCGACCTCGAGATCGAGCACCGCGAGGAACTTGCCGTTCGAGCCCGCGTTCGTCACCAGCGTGCGGCCGCCGCCGTTCGCGATCACGCTGGGCGCCGGCACGCCGTCGTGAGTGTGGCCGCCGAGGATCACGTCGATGCCGCGGACGCGCGTGGCGAGCTTCAGATCCACGTCCATGCCGTTGTGCGAGAGCAGCACCACCACCTTGGCGCCCTTGGCGCGCACTTCGTCCACCAGCTTCTGCAGCCGGCGCTCCTGGATCCCGAAGGTCCACTGCGCCATCAGATAGCGCGGGTGCGCGATCGGCGTGTAGGGGAAGGCCTGCCCGATGATGCCGAGCGGAACGCCGTTCACCGTGCGCAGCGAGTAGGGCGTGAAGACGGGGTCCTCGAAATCGACCGTCTTCACGTTCTGCGCGATGAACTCGATCGGCGAAAGCTCCTTGGCGACCGCCTGCTGCACCCGCTCGGCGCCGTAGGTGAACTCCCAGTGCGCGGTCATGAGATCGACGCCGAGCCGCTTCTGGGCGCCGATCATGTCGGCTCCCTTGCTCCAGAGCGAAGTGGCCGACCCCTGCCAGCTGTCCCCGCCGTCGAGCAGCAGCGCGTGCGGCTGCTCGGCGCGCAGGCGCTTCACGAGCGTGGCGAGATGCGCGTAGCCGCCCACCTTGCCGTAGCGGCGCGCCGCGGCGACGAAGTCGAGGTAGGTGAAGGCGTGCGCGAGAGCCCCGCCGGGCGGGATGTGGAAGTACTTCAGCAGCGCCTCGCCGACCAGGTGCGGCGGCTTGCCGGCCGCCTGGCCGACGCCGATGTTGACGTCGGGCTCGCGGAAATAGATCGGTAGGAGCTGCGCGTGCACGTCGGTGATGTGCAGCACGCGAACCTGGCCGTACTTCGGCACGCCGTAGAGCTCGTCCGCGGCCTTGGCATCGGCGAGCCCCGGTCGCAGCGTGGCGCCGGCCGACCCGGCGATCGCCAGCAGCCTCAGAAAGTCGCGGCGGTTCATCTATCGAGTGATCCCATGAAACGACGGCCGTTCGCGGCTCGCGCGGCCTGCCTGCGCGAGGGCGCGGCCCGTCAGTGGGTCAGCGGATACCGGGTCTGCTCGAGGCCGAGCCTTGCCTGATCGCTCGCGATCTCGGAGTACTTGAGCACGGCGGCGCTGTCGCCCTTCTTGGCCGCCGCCTCGGCCTCCTTGAGCGCCTGCTGGGCCGAAGTCCAAAGCGCGTCCTTCGCCGCGGCCGCTTTCACGTCCGCCTGCGCCTGCGCGAGCGCCTCGTTCGGATCGGTCGTCCGGACCGCGGTCGCTCCCTGGCAGCCCGCGAGAACGAGAGCCGCGGCAAGAGCCATTGCAACGAGAGTCTTTTCCATGATTTGCCCTCCGACCTACTTCCGGAACACCGACGAGTGCATCACCAGCCCGTTGCTCAGGTAGGTATGGAAGTACTCGAGATCGTTGAACTCCTCGCTGCCGGGCTTCGGCGGCACCGCGCGAATGTTCTTCAGGCAGCCGGCGTAGCGCTTCTGCAGTGTGACCACGTTGGTCGCCGCGCGGAACACCGGCCAATGAGTGGCCTGGCCCACCACCGGAGACAGGAGCTCGGTGCGCAGCACCTTGCCGGCGCTGTCCACGTGGCAGGACGCGCAGGCGAAGTTGAGCTGGCCATGGCGCGTGTAGAAGAACTTCTTGCCGCGCTCGTAGGCCGCTTCGGCGCCGGACCCTTGCACCTTGATGTCGACGCGCATGCCGTCGGACAGCGTGCGCGCGTAGGACTCGAGCAGCCCCATGGTCTTCATGTCGCCGTAGCCGTAGGGTTTCTCGCCGTTCGCCTCGCGGCACATGTTGAGCTTCATCTCGAAAGTGACGACCTTGCCGAGCTTGTCGTCGTAGTAGGGGTAGTGCCCGGCGACGTTTCTTCCGCCGTTGGGGAAGCAGCTGGCGTAGGTCTTGCCGTTCTTGAACGGCGTTTCCCACATCTTCTTGCCCTGGTCGATTTCCTCGAGGAAGGGCGGGAACTCCATGATGGACTCGTACTGGGCCTTGGCGTCCGGGCTGAACGCCAGCGCCCCGTACACATAATCCCCGGGCTTCAGCTCCGGAAAGTGCTTCTCGAACTGTCGGACGAGCGCCTCGCGGTCGCTCTCCGGCGACGCAAGAGCCGCGGCCGGGCCGGCGAGCGCGCCGAGCCCGATGAGGGCCAGTATCAGTTTTCGCATCGTCTCCTCCTTGTTTCTTGTCGCGGGGGAACGGGCGTACGGCGATGATTCGTCCGCCGCGCCCCGTTCACAGACCGTAGATGTAATCCACGATCAGGTCGATCTCCTTCGGTGTCAGGATATGGTGGATCCCGAACGGCGGCATCACCGTGTTCGGATTCCTGACCATGGGATCCCAGATCTGAGCGCGAAGCTTTGCCTTGTCCGGGAAGCGCGCCTCCATCTTGATGAGCGGAGGGCCGATGGTGGCGTCCGTGTAGTCCTTCGAGACGGGCGACTGCGTGGCGGGATCGGTCGGAATCTGATGGCAGGCGAGGCAATTGCCCTTCTTATTGTCGTAGGCCAGCGCGCGGCCCAGCTCGCGGTTGCCCTCGGCGGCGGCAGACGCCTGAAGGCTCTGGCCGAGCAGCAGCGCCGCGGCGACGCCGGCGGCGGCCAGCATGAAAGTTCGCGATTTGCGCATGTTTCCTCCTCCTCAAGTCCAAATGGCGCCGGTTCCCGCAGGCCGGGGTGTGCCGCGGGCTCGCGGCGGCGCGCGGTTCCGACCGCGCGCCGCCCGCGGCACGACGCCGGTCAGGCGATCGCGCCGTCGATCTTGTTCGATTCGCCCTTGTTGTCGAGCCAGCTGATCTCGAGCTTGTCGCCGGTCTTGGCGCCCTTGAGGCGGAACGCGAACACCGGATTGCGCGAGACCGACTGGCTGGTCTGGCCGTTGATGACGACCTTGCCGTTCAGCTTCACGGTCACGATCTCGATGAAGTGCATCGGGATCAGCTTGCCGTCCGGACCCTTGCGCAGTCCGGTCTCCATCGGGTGGCTCATCAGCACGCGCACCTCGGCGGTGTCGCCCTTCATCATGGTGGCGCGCATCTTCATTGGTCCTGGCATGGCGTTCTCCTCAGCCCCCGCAACCGCCGATCGTGACTTTGACCTCGCGCGTGGCGACGTAATACTTGCCGTTCGCCTCGGCGATCGCCCGCACCTCCGACGTCTGCCCCATTTTCACGTTCACTTTCACGTAGGGCAGGGCGCCTTCCTCGAAATCGAACTTCGCCGACAGCGGGAACGGGTTCTTGTCGATGACGATGGCGATCGACTTGGTTCCGGGAACGTTGCTCGAGACTTCGATCGGCACCACCGCGCCGTTCTCGGCGATCTGCGGAGCCTCCAGGACCACCTCCTTGCTTTGCGCCGCGCTCTCGGCGCCCAGCTGCTTCAGCGCGTCGGCGGCCGACTTCGCCCGGAAGGCGTTCTGGTCCCATTGGGCCGCGAGCACGCGTTGCGGCCTGAGCAGGCCGGCGGCGAGCGCTGCGGCGGCGACGCCCGTGGCGCTCGCGCCCTTCAGCAACACTCTGCGTACGACATCCATTCTCGATACCTCCTCCATGTTAAGACCCGCGCCCGCTCGCAGGCGCGTCGGGCTCTTTTGTGTCACTCGTCGCGCGCCGCCGCGTAGGCCACGCTTCTGGGCCGGCGGGCTCGCCTCATCGGCGCCGCCAAGCCGATCACCAACGAGATTGATCCAATCTTAATGACTCCGCGAAAGCGCGAGAAGAGCGGAGGATATTAAACGTGTCTATATGTTCATCGGCTGCGTGGATTCGAGATCCGTTCGCGTCACGCCGCGCCGCGGCGGAAGTGGCCGGACTTGCCGCCGCGCTTTTCCTCCAGCCGCACGTCGAGCAGCGTCATGCCGCGATCGACTGCCTTGAGCATGTCGTAGATCGTCAGCAGGCCGACGGCCACCGCGGTGAGGGCCTCCATCTCGACGCCGGTGCGCCCGCGGCACTCGACCGTCGCGCGCAGCGTCACGCGGCTGCGAGCGGCATCGAGCGAATACTCGACCGCGACGCGGCTGATCGGGATCGGGTGCGCGAGAGGGATCAGATCGGGAGTGCGCTTGGCAGCTTGGATCGCCGCGACGCGCGCGACGCCGAGCACGTCGCCCTTCTTCGCGCCGCCCTGAGCCAGCAGGCGGAAAGTGGCGGGCTGCATCTGGACGCGCCCCGAAGCCACCGCGACGCGGCGCGTCGTCGGCTTCGCCGCGACGTCGACCATGTGCGCCTGCCCCTTCCTGTCGAAGTGGGTCAGCACGCTCGAACGCTTTGCAGCCACGGCAGCTTCTCGCACGGAACTCGTCGCTGCGCAAGGTATCATAAGTGGATGCGTTTCAAGGCGTTGCTGCCGGTCTTGCTGCTGCTGGCCTTGCCGCGCGCCTTCGCCGACGGGCTGCCGGATCTGGGCGACCCCGCGTCCGCCGTGCTTTCGCCGCGGCTCGAGCACCGCATCGGGGAACAGGCCGCGCAGCAGATCCGCGCCGATCCCGCGTACCTCGACGATCCCGAGGTCATCGATTACCTGGACACGATCGGCAACCGCCTGGTGGCGGCCATGCCGAGCCCCTACCCGACGTTCCACTTCCTGCCCATCCGCGATCCCGAGATCAACGCCTTCGCGCTGCCGGGCGGGTTCATCGGCGTGAACACCGGCCTGATTCAGGCCACCGACAACGAGTCGGAGCTCGCCGCCGTGCTCGCCCACGAAATCACGCACGTCGCGCAGAACCACATGGCGCGCATGCTCGCGGCGCAGCAGCGCATGCAGATCCCGGCGATGCTCGCGCTCGCGGCCGCGATCATCGCCGGGCATTCGCGTCCGGACCTTGCGGCCGGCGCCGCGGCCGCGGCGCAGGGCGGCCTGGTCCAGTCGCAGCTCACGTACTCGCGCGAGTTCGAGCGCGAAGCCGACCGCATCGGCTTTCAGCGCCTGGTCAAGGCGGGCTTCGATCCGCGGGGCATGGCGGAATTCTTCAAGAAGCTGGAGCGTTACACGGCCCTGTCGGAGGACGGCAGCATTCCGGGGTGGCTACGCGATCACCCGCTCACCCCCGAGCGCATCGCCGACGCCGAGAACCGGGCGGCGGACTATCCGTATCGCCAGCACGTGGACAGCGTAGAGTACGGCTTGGTGCGCGCCAAGCTGCGCGCGGAGGAACACGATCCGCGGGACGCCGTGCTGCGCTTCTCGAGCGCGCTGCGCGACGGGCGCTACGCGAACGAGGCCGACGCGCGCTACGGCCTAGTCACCGCTTTGCTGCGCGCCAACCAGCCGAAGCAGGCCGAGGCGGCGCTCGCGAAGCTGCGGGCTACGGGCGTGGCGAGCCCGATGATCGAAACCCTCGCTGCGCGGGTGGCGCGCGCCCTCGGCAACCGTGCGGGCGAGCTCGCCACGCTGAAGAACGCCCGTACGGCATTTCCTTACAGCCGCATCGCGTTCTACGCCTATGCCAGCGCGCTCGAGGACGGCCGGCAGGACGCCCAGGCACTCCAGGTCGTGTCGGAAGGGTTGCGCCTCTACCCGCACGACGCGCGGCTGTTCGGGCTGAAGGCGCGGGCGTACGCCGGGCTCGGCAAGCAGCTGCTGCAGCACCAGGCGCAGGCCGAGGCCTACTACCTGCGCGGGAATCTGCCGGGGGCCATCGAGCAGTTGCAGCTGGCGCGCGCCGCCGGGGACGGCAGCTTCTACGACCTGTCGATGATCGACGCCCGGTTGCGCGACCTGCGGACCGAGCGCCAGATCGAGCAGAAGGAGCTGAAGCAGTAGGCGGCGGCCGGCCTCCGGGCCTCAGCGCGCGCCGGGCTCGTAGTACGCGTCGTACAGCAGGTCGAAGGTCTTCTCCGCTTCGCGCAGCAGCTCGTCCTCGGAGGACGAGCGGCGCGAGGCGCCCTGCAGCAGGGTCTGCACGCCGGCCGCCTCGGGGACCACGGTGCCTTGAACTTCGAGAAAGTGCACGATCGCGCCGATCCTCGCCAGTGCCTGGTTCTTGCCCAGCTCGAACCGCGCCAGCATCTCCTCGAAGGTGACCCGCGCCTCGCTGTTGTCGAAGCGCGCGCCGGCGAACGCGAAGCCGAGCGCCTCGCGCGGGCACGGCTCGCCCTTGTCCAGCCAGACGAGAATTGCCTCCGGGTCGATGAAGCGGCGGATCAGCCAGGCGCAGGCGAGCCGATCGGCCCACAACGGACGGCGCGTGGCCCAGCTGCGCCGCAGCAGGCGCTCAACCGGCGCGCGCGTCTGCGCGGACGAGGGCGGGTAAAGGAGGTCCCGGATCGCCGCTTCCGCCCGGGCGAGCGCGGTCTCGGCTCGCTCGCGGGCCGCGCTCGGGAAGAAATCGAGGGCCGCGACGGCCTCGTATTCGCGGCGCTGCTTGTGCAGCACGCGAGCGAGAGCGGCGGGATCGGAGACGCCGAATCCGAGCCTGAGTCCCTCGATCACCTTGACGAGCGCCTCGTAGCGCGCCGAGCGGTCGAACAGCGCGCGCAGCGCCCCCTGCTGCGGGGCATCGAGGCTCCGCGCGCGGAAGACCTGCGCGCTGCCGTCGTTCTTGACCACGTATTCGGCGAGATGCGCCACCGCGCGGCGCTTATCCTCGTGGTCGGGGAGGATATAGACGCCCTCACGCAGCATCGCCACGCCGAGCGACTCGAGCGTGCGCAGGATCAGCATGCGCGCCGGCGGGTTCTCGGTCGGAAGGCTGGCGATCAGCACCAGCCACCCGTCCAGCGCCGCCTGCGCGGCGTCGTCCTCTGGGGATTGTGGCGATTTCATCGGCGCTCGCCCCGCGGGGGCGCGAGCATTTTGCGGGACGGCGCGACCGCGCGCAACGCCGCCGACGGGCCTCGGGCCGGGCGCGCGTGGCGCTCCGCGAAACCGAGTTAAGCCCTTGAATCAGTGACGTGGATCAATCCATTAAAATTCTGAAGTTGTGGGCCCGGCGTTGCCTTCGGAACAATGCGGGCGGAGACCAGAGCGTGCACGCCGCGGCGTGAAGGCCGTCGGCGCGCATGCTCGCACCCGCATCGCATAACCCGACAGAGTCGATCATGCCCGGATTGGTACGGCCGCACGGAGGGGGCGCGCTTCGGCCGCTCGCGCTCACCGCAGACGCGCTCAGAGCGGAGCGCACGCGCGCCAGGACGCTGCCCCAGCTGCGCGTCACCTCGCGCGAGAAAGGCGACCTCATCATGATGGGCATCGGCGGGTTCACCCCGCTCGACGGCTTCATGACGCGCGCCGACTGGGAAGGGGTGTGCGACGGCTACCGCATGGCGAGCGGGCTGTTTTGGCCCATCCCGGTGACGCTCTCCGCCGACGAGGTGTTCGCCGACGGCGTTCGCACCGGAGCCGAGGTGGCGCTCGTCGACCCGGATACGGACGAGATCCTCGCGACGATGCGCGTGACCGAGAAGTACCGCATCGACAAGGCGCACGAGTGCATGTCGGTATTCCGCACGACCGATCTCGAGCACCCGGGCGTGAAGATGGTGATGGCGCAAGGCGACGTGAACCTCGCCGGCCCGGTGAAAGTGCTCAGCGACGGCGGCTTCAAGGAAAAATACGGCGAGCTGTTCATGACCCCCGCCGAGACGCGCGCCGAGTTCGAGCGCCTGGGCTGGGCCAAGGTGGCGGCCTTCCAGACGCGCAACCCGATGCACCGCTCGCACGAGTATCTCGCCAAGGTGGCGATCGAGACCTGCGACGGCGTGCTGATCCACTCGCTGCTCGGCAAGCTCAAGCCGGGCGACATTCCGGCCGAAGTGCGCACGCGCGCGATCGCGACGCTGATCGAGCGCTATTTCCAGGCCAACACCGTGGTGCAGGCGGGCTACCCGCTCGACATGCGCTACGCGGGCCCGCGCGAGGCGCTGCTGCACGCGCTGTTCCGGCAGAACTACGGCTGCTCGCATCAGATCGTCGGCCGCGACCACGCGGGCGTGGGCAGCTATTACGGGCCGTTCGACGCGCACAAGATCTTCGACGAGATCCCGAAGGATGCGCTCGAGACGCAGCCGCTCAAGATCGACTGGACCTTCTGGTGCTACAAGTGCGGCGGGATGGCCTCGGCCAGGACCTGTCCGCATGGGGACGCCGACCGGCTGCTCGTGTCCGGGACGAAGCTGCGCAAGTGGCTGTCCGAGGGCGCCGAAGTGCCCGCCGAATTCTCGCGTCCGGAGGTCCTGCAGATCCTGCGCGATTACTACGGCTCGCTCGAAGCGGGCGAGAAGGTGGAGGTCAAGCTGGTGGGCCACTCGGCCCGCTGACGTTGCGCGGGGCCCGCGCAGCGGGCGTGGTCCCGCGAAAGCGGGAACCCTCCACTTGGAACCCCCGCACGGGAAACCGGCGGGGGTTCTTGTTTTTCCGGGCTTCGCCGAGGGTGGCAATGCCGATCGTGATCCCAGCCGCCGCCGTGCAGCTCGAGCTCGATGTTCGGGCCGTAGTAGGGGTAGTAGTACCCCGGTGCCGCCCAGTAGTCGTCCCGATCGTAATACCCGGGTCCGGCCGGAACGGCCACGCAGGCGCTCACCAGCGTAAGCGCCGCCAGCGCCAAGGTGGCTTTCACGAGTCTCATGATCGCGTCCTCCTTGACCGCTTGGACAGCGGGGAGCGAGATCGGTATCCGACTGAAGCGTGACAATATGTAACCGCGCCGCGCGCGCAGGTGTCGCGCACGAACGACGGTCGCACGCTCGGCAGTCCCGAACGCCCTCTTCTTCAGGCGAACCCGCGCGCCGCCGCCGCGACGCCGACGCCGCCCGCGGCGACGAGGAGCGCTGCCCAGAGGAGGTCGACGTTCAACCACGAGCGCCGCAGCAGCTCGAGCCCCAGGTGCCGGTAGACGAGCCAAGCGAGCGCGCCGCCCGTCGCCACCATGGCGAGCGTGTGAACACTGGCGGCGGCGAGTGTCAGCCCGAGACCGCCGCGGGCGATCTCGAGGAGCGCCTGGTGGCCGCCATGCGCGGCGCCAGGTCCCGCGCACAGTCCGAGAATGACCGGCACGAGCATGAGACCGGCCCCGTGCGCGGTCGCCATCAGGAACGACCACAGCGTGAGGTGGGACGGCCCGATCCGCGTCAGGAAGCGTGGATGCCGCCGGGCGAAGAGCTTGTAGAGGCCGAACGCCGCCACGAGCAACCCTGCCGCGAGCTGGATTTCGCCGAGCCGCTCGAGATACAAACCGAGCAGCGCGACGGGCAGCAGCGCCGCCGCCATCGCGAGAAAATGCCCGAGTGCGATCGGCGGGAGCGCCGCGAACACCGCGCGCGTGCGCCTCGCCTGCATGCCGTTCGATACCGCGAAGAGCCAGCCCATCGCCGGGTTCGCGCCGTGAAACGCGCCCAGCGCCAGGACCGCCGACCACACCCAGGCGTGCCGGCCGAGGCTCTCCGCCAGCTCGCCCACGCGGAGCGCTCAGGCTGACGGAAAGCAGAACGAGTCGGTCGAGCAGTCGCCGCCTTCGAGGCGCACCTGGTGCGAGCGGTAGCCGGGCTCGAACTCGACGCAGAAGTTCCGATCGAGCGCCAGGCCGCCGTTGGCCCTCGCCATCGCCATCATCCCGGGCACGCCGCCGGGATAGAACTGGTCGTCCCACGTGCTGTAGAGCGAGTTCGTGAAGTACACGCGCTCGCCGTCGCGGCTGATCTCGACCATCTGCGGGCCGCCGCCGAACGCCGTGCCGCTCGGGTGCGGCGTGTGCCGGGCGACGCCGCCGACCCGCACCGAGCCCGTGAGCCTGGGGCTCATCGGGTCGGACACGTCGTATTGCCGCAGCTCGCCCGTCCCCCAGCAGGCGACGTAGAGGAACCGATCGTCGAGCGAGAGGTCGATGTCGCTGATCAGCGGCGGCACGGCCTTGAACGACTTGAGCAGATCCGGAAGCTGCGCCGGATCGGCCGGCTCGGGCGGGACGACCGCGGTCTTCTTCGCCTTGAACTTGCCGTTTTCGCGGTACCAGGTCCAGATGGAGGCTTCGAGGTTCGTGGTATCGACCACGACGCCGACGAAGCCGTAGTCCTTCGTCGGCTCGTGCGCCGGCCGGACCTCGAGCGCCATCTGGTGGTTGGCGCCCAGGTCGATGGTCTGCAGATGCCGTCGCCGGTGCAGGTCCCAGAAGTGCAGCCGATGGCCGTAGCGGTTGCCGAGCAGGTCCTCGGCGACCAGGCCGTTCTCGAACTGCGGCGGCAGCCCCCACTCGCTCGAGATCATGTAGTCGTGCGGGATGTTCCACCAGAAGTCGTAGCTCAGGCGCTGGTCGCCGCGCTCCATCTCCCAGCGCCCGAGGACTTCGAAGCTCTCGCAGTCCAGAAGGAAGATTCCGGGAACGCCGTCGGTACCGTCGGCCCCTTTGCCGCCGAGCGTGCTGATGTAGACGCCCTCCGGCCCGCAATGCACGGTGTGCGGCCGCGAGTAGCCGGTCTTCTTCACGACCTCTTCCGGCTCGATCACCTTGACGATGGCCGCCTTCGTCGGTTCGGGCTTGGTGTCGACGATATAGAGCCGCGAGGAGCGCAGCCCCGGGACGATGAGATAGCGCCGCTCGGTGAACGGATGACCGTTGAGCGGGCAGAGCATCGAGCTGCAGGCATTCCAGCCGAAGTGGTGCAGCTCGTCGCCCACGTGGCCGAGCTCCACCTTGTGGACCGGCCGGCCGTAGCTCGCCGAGCCCGGCGCGAGATCGACGACCGCAAGCGCATCGGGTCGGGACTTGTCGGCTCGAAGCAAAGCCACGTAGGCATAGCGCTCGTCCGGAGCCTCCATGGCGAGGCGCGGCGACGGGTAGAACGTAGGGTCGGGACGCAGCACGGCAGGCATGACGGATCCTCCTCTCCTCGGATTGCGAATCGCGTCCTCGCCGGCAGGCCGCGCGCCCAGCCTGCTCGCCTCGGTCGCCGGCAGCTCGGGGTCGCTCGTCTCAATATAGACCTACGTCGGCGCACTTCAAGGACAGCGAAGCGCACCATCGCGCGGGCGGCGAACGCGCCGGTATTGCTGCGCTGCAGGCTGTTCCGAGGCGCTCAGAGAATTCCGGGCGCGCAGTCCTTCGCCGCGCGATGGTCAACTTCGCGCTCGACAACAAGGACTGGAAAACCGCGCCCGGCAAGCCGCGCGGGGGTCTTTGTCGCCCGCGGCCGCGGGGTCGCGCTCAGCCGTCCGGGTCACCCGGCAGCGCGATAAGCTGCTCGGTCAGGTCAGGCCACTCCTCGAGGTCGTCGGTCAGAAACCTCGCGCTCTGCAGCGAAGGCGCGGGCCTGGGCCTGAGCCGGCCGCGGTGCTTGGCGGTGAAGCGCTTGGCGTAGCGCCTCCAGGCCTCGTCGTAGCGGCCTCTCGAGAAATGGCAAAGCAGCAGGTCGTTGCGCACGGCGAGCCGGTACCCCATCTGGGCCGCGCGGAAGCTGAAGTCGAGGTCGTAGAAGTGCCAGCCGTCGAAGCGCTCCTCGTCGAAGCCGACGCGGTCGGCGGCATCGCGCCGCGCGGCGAACAGCACTCCGTCGAATGCTTCAATGCCGCGCGCGCTGCGCGCGCGCACGCCATACACCGCGACCTCCCAACCCGCGCCGTCTTCGTTCGGATGCGCGACCTGGCCGTGCGTATGCGCCCCGCCGCTTGCGGCCCAGGTCGTTCCGCTCATCCAGTCGCTGCCGGCGACGCCGAGCAGGTCCGCCTCGGCGAGCCCGGCATAAAGCTTGGCGGCGAAATCGCGCGAGATGATCCGGATGTCGTCGTGCGAGAACACCACCAGCTCGCCTTTGCTGCGGCGCAGCCCGCGGTTGTACCCCTCGCACAGCGAGCGCGCGTCATGGATGCCCACGATCTCGTGCGGCACGTCCTTCAGCAGCTCGCGGTACTGGGCGCTCGCCTGCGCGAAGCGCTCGGGCTTGATGCTGCACATCACGACCGACACGAGCGCGCCGCGCGCGCGATCCCGCAGCGGCAGCAGCGGCGCGCGCACGCCGCGCGCCCGAGCCATGCGCGCCCGCGCCAGCGCTTCGCCGACGCGGCAGTGATGCCAGAACGCTTGCGGCGGAGAAATTGCGCACGATGCGGAGAACACGTGCGCCGCCTCCTCCGGCCGATCGAGCCTGAGCAGGAGGCTGCCGAGCATGTACTGCTGCGCCGGCTCCGCGGCACCGCGGGCGAATCGGCGCTCGAGCAGCCTCGCGGCGTCCTCGAGAGAGAGCCCGGCGATTTCGGCGCGCACCACATCGAGCTGCGCGCGCAGCGTGAGCGTCCGGCCCTGCCGGCCGTTTGCCCTCGCGAATACCGACCTGAGCAGGCTGCGTAGGATGGTCCACTCCCCCCGAGGCGCGCGAGCACGAGAAAGCGCGCTGCCCTACCCGCGCCGCTGCCCGGCATTATAGGAGCGGCCGATGGGCGCCGACGCGGTTGCAGCCGCGAGCGGACCGAGCCGGGTGCCGCGGAGCCGAACAGGGTGCGCGCGGCCGACCGGAGCGAGGCGACGAAAGGCGCGGCGATGTTTCTGCACACGATGGGGACGCGTAGAATTCACGGGCTCTGGTCCTTCCGGAACAGATAACCCCGACGATGTCCACGGAAAACGAATTCCGCCTCGAGATGCCGCCGCACAGCCCGGTCGTTCCGGTGCAGATGTGGGAGCACGACACGCTGCGCTTTCGCTGCCACAAGGGCATTGCCTGCTTCAACAAGTGCTGCGAGAACGCCGACATCCTGCTCACGCCCTGGGACATCGTGCGCATGGCGCCGCATTCCGGCATCACCACGCGCGAGGCGATCGACCGCTACACGGTCGACTTCCAGATGGACGGCCAGGGCATGCCGGGGCTCAAGCTCGCGCGCAAGGAGGGCTCGACCGCGTGCCTGCACCTGACGCCCGAGGGCTGCGGCATCTATGCCGACCGGCCTGCCGCCTGCCGCTACTATCCCCTCGGCAGCGTGGCGCTGCGCAAGAAGGACGCGAGCGCGGTCGAGGATTCCTACTTCGTGGTGAAGGAGAAGCACTGCCTCGGCCACAACGAGCCGCACGAGCAGACGATCGCCGCGTACCGCCGCGAGCAGGGCATCGAGCCCTACGACGAGGCGAACCGCGAGTGGCGCGACATCGTGCTGAAGAAGCGCTCGAGCGGCCCGACGGTGGGCGAGCCGCCTGCCTCAAGCTCGCGATGCGCTTTCTCAGGCAGTCGCTGTTCGGCGAGACCACGCTCAAGGTGCGCGAGGACGCGGCCGAGCGGCGCAAGCGCGCCTACCGCGAGCGCCTGGAGCGCGAGGCGCGCGAGAAGGCCGCGCAGCACGCCGAGCAGCAGGACCGGATGTACGACTCGCTGAAGGAGCAGGGCTGGTGAACGCACCTCGCGCGGCTGAGGCGACCGCGCTGATGGTGAGCGAGGAGCCCTACTACCGGGCGGTGCGCGGCGAGGCGGAGCTGTTCGAGGCGGCGCACCGCAACCGCGTGCCGGTGCTGCTCAAGGGCCCCACCGGCTGCGGCAAGACGCGCTTCATGGAGTACATGGCGTGGCGCCTGGGACGGCCGCTCGTGACGGTGGCCTGCCACGACGACCTGACCGCGGCCGACCTCGTCGGCCGCTACCTCGTGACGGCCGACGAGACCGTGTGGCTGGACGGGCCGATGACCCACGCGGTGCGCATCGGCGCGCTGCTCTACCTCGACGAGATCGTCGAAGCGCGCAAGGACACCACGGTCGTGATTCACCCGCTCGCCGACGACCGGCGCACGCTGTTCATCGAGAAGCGCGGCGAGGTGCTGCACGCGCCGCCGGAGTTCATGCTCGCGATATCGTACAACCCGGGCTACCAGAGCGTGCTGAAGGAGCTCAAGCAGTCGACGCGCCAGCGCTTCGTGGCGCTCGACTTCGACTACCCCGCCGCGGAGCTCGAGGCGGCGATCGTGGCGCGCGAGAGCGGCATCGACGCAGCCGCCGCCGAGCGCCTGGTGCGCCTCGCGCACATGACGCGCAACCTCAAGGGCAACGGCCTGAACGAGGGCGCCTCGACGCGCCTCCTGGTGCACGCCGGCAAGCTCATCGCGCAGGGCGTGGCGCCGCGCGCGGCCTGCGAAGGCGCGATCTCGCAGGCGCTCACCGACGAGCGCGAGATGCTCGCGGCGCTCAATGAGCTCGTCACCTCGGTCTTCTGACGCGCCGCTCTCGGCGGCCGAGCTCGAGGAGCGCTTCGAGGAGCTGATCGGCGCGGTGCTCTCCTCGCGGCGCACCGCGGCCGGAATCGCCCACGAGCTCGCCGCGCGCGGGCGCGCGCTGCAGGACTTCGTGCTGCAGTGGGCGGCGGTCACCGCGAAATCGAGCCCCGAGCTCGCCTACCAGTTCGCGGCGCTCGCCGCGCGCGCGGTGGCCGAGCTCGGCTTCGCCGGCGCCGAGCGCTGGCTGCTCGCCGCGATGGAGGTTCACGACCGCGAGGGGCTGTATCGCGCGAGCGCCGAGCTGAAGGACCTCGACGCGTTCGTCGAGCGCAGCCGCGAGCGCGGCCGCGGCATCGCCTTCGACGAGGTCGCGCCGGTGCTCGAGCTGTTCGTTGCGGGCCTCGCCGGGCGCAGGCTGAGGCTCGAGGCCGCGGAGAGCGCCTGGACCGACACGGCCACGCTCTATCTGCCCGCGCGCATCGCCCTGTTGCCCAGCCACGCTGACAATTTCCGCCTCTACAAGCTGAGCGCGGCGCTGCTCTGGGCGCAAACCCGCCACGGCACGTTCAATCTGCCCGAAGCGGCGTATCCGCGCGAGGAGCGGGCGCTCGCGCTTTTCAACGTGCTCGAGGCGCTGCGCCTCGCGGCGCGCCTGGAGCGCGGGCTGCCCGGTCTTCACCGCGACCTGCAGGCGCTGGCGAGGCCCGCCCTGGGCCCCGAGTGGGCCCAGGCGGCCGGACAGCTGCGCAGGCCCGGGGCGAGCGCCGCCGACAGCGCCGCGCTTGTCGCGACGCTGCCGCGCTCGGCGCAGCCTCCGGCGTGGCCGTTCCTCGGCATGCTCGATCCGGCGTGCGCGGCTGCGGTGCGCGACGAGCGCCTCGCGCGCGAAAAGCGCCTGCTGCGCGCCGCGCTCGCGCGCTTCGAGGAGGAGCTGCGCGGCGCGCGCGACGAAGGCGCCTCGCCGGCGGCCGGAGAGACGCCGCGCCTGCGGCTCGAGTCCGCCGAAGGCGGCGAGGAGATCGCGGTGACCTTGGGCGGCCAGCCGGTCGCTCCGCCGCAGGAGCTGAAGAGACTTGCCGAGTCCGTGCTCCAGGACCTGGGGCGGCTGCCCGAGGATCTGCTGCAGCCTGCGGGCGAGGGGCCCTGCGGCGCGGCTGCGCAGGCCCAGCCCGCCTCCGAGGAGCGCCCGGCGGAAGAGGAAGCCGGCGCGTTGCTCTACGACGAGTGGGATCACCGCCGCAAGCAGTACCGCAAGGGCTGGTGCGTGCTGCGCGAGCGCGACGTCCACCCGGGCGATCCGGCATTCGTGCCGGCGGCGCGGGCGCGCTATCGGCCGCAGGTGCGGCAGCTGCGGCGCTCGTTCGAGGCGCTGCGCGGCGAGGACAAGCGCCTGCGCGGCGAGCCGTTCGGCGACGACGTCGATCTCGACGCGCTGGTGCGCGCGCTCGCGGCGCTGCGCGCCGGCGCCGAGCTCGACGAGCGCGTGTTCGCGCGCCGCGCGCGGCACGAGCGCGACATGGCGGTGCTGTTCATGGTCGACATGTCCGGCTCTACCAAGGGCTGGATCAACGACTGCGAGCGCGAAGCGCTGGTGCTGCTCACCGAGGTGCTCGAGGTGCTGGGCGACCGCTACGCGATCTACGGTTTTTCGGGCGTGACGCGCAAGCGCTGCGAGGTGTACCGGGTGAAGCGCTTCGACGAGCCTTGCGACGCCTTGGTCGAGCGGCGCATCGCCGGGATCCAGCCGCTCGACTACACGCGGATGGGGGCGGCGATCCGCCACCTGAGCGCCATCCTCGCGGCGCAGCAGGCGCGCACCCGGCTGCTGGTGACGCTCTCGGACGGCAAGCCGGACGACTTCTCCGACGGGTATCGCGGCGAGTACGGCATCGAGGACACGCGCCAGGCGCTCGTCGAGGCGAAACGCGCCGGCATCCACCCGTTCTGCATCACCATCGATCGCGAGGCGCGCGGCTATCTGCCGCGCATGTACGGCGCTGTCAACTACACCGTGGTCGCCGACGTGGCGCGCCTGCCGCTGAAGGTCGCCGAGGTGTACCGGCGCCTCACCGCGTAATCGGCGTAACATCGACCGCCATGGGGAAGATCGCCGAGTTCGACGACCTGCTCGAGTGCGTCACCGCGCTGCTGCGTGCCCAGGCCGACCACGAGAAGGAACGGAAGGGCGTGCACTCGGGCAAGTCGGGGCGCGAGCTGCGCGGCGTGATCGACCGCGACGAGCTCGACGCGGACGTCGACCCCGAAGAGGACCCGGACGCGCGATGACCCTCGACAAGGCGCGCCAGCTGCTCAAGGTGCAGGCCGACTTCGGCGGCTTCTACAACGCCAACGGCGCGAAGCTCATCCTCGCGGAGGTGAGCCGCGAGCACGGGCAGGCCGCGGTCGATCAGCTGATCCGCGAGCTCAATCTCGAGCGCGTCTTCGGATTCGCGCCGGGGATGGTGTTCGACGGCAGCCTGGCGGGCGGCGGCCGGCGACCGACGTAGCGACGCGGGAGTGAGAAGCGCCTGACCCCGCGCCCCCTAGGCCTTCGAAGCCTCGGGCGGGCGCGGCAGGACCAGCTCTGCGATCAGACCACGCCCCTCGGGCGCATTGCGCAGCGTGACCTCGCCGCCGTGCCAGCGGGCAATGTTGCGTGCGATGCTCAACCCGAGGCCCGCGCCGCCGCTGCCCCGGTTGCGCGAGGTCTCGAGCCGGAAGAACGGCTCGAACACGCGCTCGAGCTCCGCGGCGGGAATGCCGGGGCCCTGGTCGCGCACGCTCACCCGTAGCGTGCGGCCGTCGTCCTCGATCGTGACGTCGGCTCGCTCGCCATAGCGAAGCGCGTTCTCGATCAGATTGTTGAGGCAGCGCCGCAGCGCCTGGGGGTGCGCGCTGTACGGCACGCGTGCCGTTCCTTGCACGCTCGTATCGTGGCCGCTCTCGCGCCAGTCCTCGCACAGGCTCTCGATCAGCGCGCGCACGTCGATCGGCTGGCGCCGCGGCTCGTTGCCGAGGCTGCGGAAGAACTCCAGCGTCGCGCCGACCATCGCCTCCATCTCGTCGAGGTCGCGCACGAACTTGGCGCGCAGCGCGGGGTCGGCCAGCATCTCGGCCCGCAGGCGCATGCGGGTGACCGGCGTCTTCAGGTCGTGGGAGATGGCGCTGAGCATGCGCGCGCGCTCGACCAGATAGCCGCGCACCTGCGACTGCATGCGGTTGAACGCGTCGATCACGCTTCGCACCTCGCGCGGACCGCTCGCCCTCAGCGGCGGCCCCTCGGGGTCCGCGCCGAGCGCGTCGGCGGCGCGCGCCAGGCGCGCAAGCGGGAGCGTCATCGTGCGCACGACGAGCCCCGCCAGCGCGAAGAAGATGAGCAGCGTCAGAAACAGGCGCGGCACGAGCGTCGCGAGGCGCCTGAGCGGCTCCTGTGGAACGCGCGCGTAGAACACCGCCGTCGTGCCGTCCTGCAGACCGATCTGCGTGACCATCGTGAAGGTATCGGGCAGCAGGAAGTAGAAGTTCCTGGCGAGCCACTGCCCCAAGCGGGTGCTGGCCTCCGTGTCGCTGGGCGAAGGCCGCACGGAGCGCAGGCGCGCGGTGATCTCCACGTCGGTGCGCCAGGGTGCGCCGAGATCGCGCTGCACCGTCGTCGCGAACGCGCGCTCGTAGGGGTCGAGCTCTTCCGGACCCTGGGGCACGACGATCGGCTTGGCGCTCAGCACGATGCGCAGGTCGCGGCTGTTGAATTCCTCCAGCACGTCCCCACGCTCGTCTGTGGGCACCCGGTTGAGCACCTTCGCCGCCTCGGCGATGCGCATCGCGACCTGCTGCGAGGCGAGGCGGTACACCGAGCTGCCGCGGTCGAGCACGTTGATCAGCACGGTCGCGAACTCCGCGAGCAGCAGCCCGACGCCGAGCACGAGCAGCGTGCGCCCGAACAGCGAGGCGGGCACGAGGCGCATCAGGCGAGCCGCTCGACCGTCGCAGCGAGTACGTAGCCACCGTTGCGCACCGTCTTGATGATGCGCGGCTCGCGCGCGTCGTCCCGCAGGCGCTGGCGCAGGCGGCTCACCTGGACGTCGATGCTGCGGTCGAACGGGGTGGCCTCGCGACCGAGCGTGAGGTCCATCAGCTGGTTGCGGTCGAGCACCCGGTTCGGGTGCTCGAGGAATACCGACAGGAGCCGATACTCGGTCCCGCTCAGGGACACGATCACCCCGTCGGGAGCGACCAGATGCCGCGCAGCCACGTCCAGCACCCATCCGGCGAAGCGCAGGCGCTGCGGTCCGTTGCGCTCCCGCGGCAGCGCGCGTGCGCGGCGCAGGATGCCCTTCATCCGCGCCAGCAGCTCGCGCGGATTGAACGGCTTGGCCAGGTAATCGTCGGCGCCCATCTCGATGCCGATGATGCGGTCGAGCTCCTCGCCGCGCGCCGTGAGCATGATCACCGGCGTATCCGAGCGCGCGCGCAGGTCGCGGCACAAAGCGAGGCCGTCCTCACCCGGCAGCATCACGTCGAGCACTATGATGTCGGGCCGGCTCGCCTCGAGCGCCTGGCGCATTTCGCGCCCGTCGCGCGCGAGCGACACGCGGTAGCCGTTCTGGCCCAGGTACTCGGCCAGCAGGCTGCGGATCTCGGCGTCGTCATCGACGACCAGCACGTGGTCCTGGCGCTCCATCGCGCGTGTATATAGCACCCGGCCGGGGAGCGCGCCACGCGGCCGTGTAACGCCATGTTGCAGGCGGGCGCGGCGATACACGGCGTTACGCCAGCGGCCGTCGGCGAAATGCAAGGCGCGCAAACGGAAATGTTGCGCTTACAGCCGGAGCGTCCAATCGACCCCCAGACGCAGCCTGTCGGCCGCGTCGAGCCGAACGCCAAATTCTCCAAGGAGTGCAACGATGAATCTTCGATTGATCACGGCCGCGCTGATCGCGGTCGGGCTCGCCGCTTGCGGTGCGGAAAACGAGCCGGAAAGCAAGGCGCCCGAAGCCCCCGCCAGCGCCGCCCCGGCGCAGCCGGCCCAGCCGCCGGCGCAGGCCGAGGTACCGCCCGCCGCGCAGCTGGCGCCGGCTCAGCCCGCCGCGCAGGAAGAAAAGAAGGACATCGAGGAAGCGAAGGACGCCTCTGAGCAGAAAACCGGCGACGAGAAGAAGTCCGACTGAGCGGACGGTCTCGCTGCCGCCATCCCCGTAGTTGAACCACAGACCTGAAAGGAGACTCCATGAAAGCGATATTTAGCGTCCTGTTTGCTGGTCTATTCCTCGTCGCGACCGCCTCGGCGTTCGCAGCCGAGCCGGTGAAGACCGACCGGGGTCAGATCGTGGCCGACCAGGACTCGAGCGGCAGCCAGGATTCGGCCAGCCAGGGCAGCGACCGGCAGAAATCCAACGACTGATCGCAGCGCGGCTCGAGAAGCAGAACGGGGGCATCTGCCCCCGTTTGCTGTCGTGGACCGGCGGCGCCTCGGCTATGATGCGTGCGACGTCAGGTCAGCGAGGACGATGCGGTGAGCGACGCACTGACATACCTGGTGAAGGCGCGGCCCGAGGCGATGGGCCATTATTTCCGCTTCCTCAAGCAGGCGGGCAGCAAGCTCGATCCCAAGACGCGCTCGCTCATCTCGGTGATCACCAAGGTGCACGCGCAGACCGAGCGCGGGCTCAAGCAGTACGTCAAGCGCGCGCTCGCCGACGGCGCGAGCCGCGACGAGATCCTCGATGCGATGCTGATGGCGTTCCCGGCGCTCGGCCTGTCGAAAATCGTCTGGGCGGTGGATGTGCTGCTCGCCTCGGGCCTGCCGGAGTTCCGCCTTGAGGAGCCGGCGGCCGCGCGATGGCATCGGGTGGGCGCGCTCGAAGCGTTCCCCGAAGGCGCAGCCGCGCGCGTCGCGTGCGACGGCAGGACGGTCTTCGTGCACCGTTCGAACGGTGGCGTTTCCGTCTACGACAGCCGCTGCCCGCACGAGGGCACGGACATCCCGCTCCAGGCGATCGAGGGGGGCGAGCTGCACTGCCCCAAGCACGACTGGCGCTTCGATCTCGCGAGCGGGCGCTGCGTCGCGAAGGGCGACCGGCCGCTCAAGCGCTACCCGAGTCGCGCCGAAGCCGGCGTGCTGTACGCCGAATGGTGACCTTTCAGACTTCGGCGATCCGATCGTAGGAGCGCACGCGGTACAGCAGCCGGTGCTGCTCGGGCGCATCGCGGAAGGCGCTGCGCGCGTGCAGCACGTTGTTGCACACGATCCCCATCCCCGGCGCGAGCCGCAGCCGCAAGATCCAGGGCGACGCATCCTGCAGCACGTGCTCGAGCGCCGCGCGCGCGGTGCTCGTCGCGCGATCGTCCTTCCAGGCAATGTTCACGCCGCGCGCGGTGTAGCGCATGTGGAGCTTCCCGTCCCCGGGATCGACGCTGAACACCGGGCCGGTCCCGGCTGCGCGCGCCACGGCCTCGCCTTCCAGCCGCGGCGGGATGATAAGCGCGTCGGGCGCGGAGAGCGCGCGGATCAAATCGGGGTCCTCGTCGCGCAGCAGGATATAGGCGACCTCATGGTCGAGCAGCGCGCTCTCGCCGCCCTCGAGCGCGTCCCGCACGCAATGCAGCGTCATCGCGCGAATGCGCCGGACGGCGGGATTGTAGTAGCCGTCGGTGTGCCAGCCGATCGCACGGTCGGTGTAGGGAATGAACTCGCCGCGCCGGCCGCCTCCGGGCGTGATCGCGGAGACCCCGTCGTCCTCGGCGAAATGGTGGCGATCGAGCCGCGCGAGACCGAGCTGTGCGGCCAGCATCCGCGCCGCGTCCTGGCGCGCCGCGGCGCGCGGCGGGCAGGCGTACACGGCGAAGTTGCTTTGCGAGCAGCGCGTAAGGAGTGCCGCGCGCTCGGGCGCGCTCAGGGCGTGCGGATCCGCGATTTCGACGAGCTGCGCCTCGAGCTGCGCCCGGTTGCGCTCGAGCTTTTGCGCGCGCCAGGCGCGGTAGGCGCGCGCGTCCTCGAGGTCGAACGGGCCCGGCACCGCGTCAGCGCGCCGCGGCGCGCGGCCGGAGCAGGCCGTCGAGGGCCTTGTTCAGGGCGCCGAGCAGCTCCGGCATCTCGACGTCCATGACCTGGTCCATGATCCAGTGCTGGTCGTCGCGCTCCATGACTTCGCGGACCTCGGCCGCGAGGTAGCGCAGCGCCGGGAAGCTCGCGCCGGACTCGGGCAGCTCGAACTCGGCGTAATCCTCCGCGCGCCGGTTGAGCAGCGCGATGAACTCGCCGCGAATGTCGCCCTCGCCGGGATCGCCGAGCGCGCGCACGTTCTCCGCCATGATCTCGCCGAGGCGCGCGCCGATCGCCTGCACGAGCGCCGCGCGCTCGCTCTCAGGCCAGCGTGCGTACGCCCTGCGATCGCACAGGTGCAGGCCGAAGGCGAGCACCTCGGCCAGGATGCGAAAGCCGCGCGCCGGGGTGACGATGTCGTAGCCCGCGCGCGAGAGGTCGTCGACGAGCTTGTCGGAGAGCCGCCACAGCGTCGCCGCGAGCACGCTCGCGGCCTCTTCGGGCGCGCGCGCATCCTGCTTGCGGAACCAGACGGTCTTGACGCGCACCTTCTACCCCCTGCGCAGGTGGAACTCCCACTCGCCCGCGCCGATCTCGCGCGCCTCGGCGAGCACGACGCCGGTCGCCGCGGTCCAGGTGCGCACCTCGTCGCGCGCCGCGGGACAGTTGGTGAGCAGGCGCAGGACTTCGCGCGGCTTCATGCCCTCGAGCACGCGGCGCGCCTCGAGGATCGGGCCCGGGCACACCGCGCCGCGCATGTCGAGGGTCACCTGGGCGCGCAAGGCCGGCCCCTTGCCCTTGCGGATGTAGAAGACGTTGCGGTTCGCGGCCTGATGCTCGACCTGGACGATTTCGTTGCCGGTGTGGCGCGCCCAGATGAACAGGTCGTCGCGCGTTCCCGGACAGTCCGAGACAAGGGCGAGGATCTGTCCCGGCTTGAGGTCGTCGACGACCTGCTTGGCGCCGAGCAGCGGCTCGGGGCAGATGAGGCCGGTGAGATCGAGCCTCGCATCTGCGGCGGGCGTCGCTTTCTGGCTCATGGCGCTTCTCCTTCGCCCGGCGAGCGCTCGCAACCGGACGCGGTTGACCAGGCGAGCATCGCCTCGCCCCAGGCGCGCGCGCTCTGCACATCGATGTCGAACACGGTGAAGCGCTTGCCCTCGCGGATGCGCACGCGCAGCAGCCGCATGCCGCCCGCACCGAAGTCGATCTCGTGCAGCTCGATGCTCTGGCCGCCCAGCGGAACGGTGAGCTTCGCGAGGGGGTTGAGGGGGGTCATTGGCAACGCTCCTGCGGGCCAGCTTGCCAATGTGGCACCGATCGGCCGGCCAGGACACTTCCCCGGTAGGCGGATCGCGACCTACCCGTTCGGCTAGGTATGCCACTCCCCGCCTGGGCGGGCCGCGGCTCCCGCACTGGCTGATGTGCGCGCCGAGGTCGAGCGCATACGATCACGCGGATCTGTCGGTGTTTTGACGGGGCGCGGGCCGCAAGAAAGCCCGCCACCGGGCGCGGATCTCCGAAGGAGGGTCGAGCATGAGCAAGAAACAGCACGAGACGCCGCTTCTCGACGAGCTCGAGAAGGGCCCCTGGCCGAGCTTCGTGACCGGCCTCAAGCGCCTCGCGCAGGACAACGACATGGCGGCCGACCTGCTCGGCCAGCTCGAGACCTCGTACCGCACGAAGAAGGGCTACTGGAAGGGCGGCACGGTGGGCGTATTCGGCTACGGCGCGGGGGTAATCCCGCGCTTCACCGAGCTGAAGGACGCCGAGGGCAAGCCCGTCTATCCCGCCGCCGCCGAGTTCCACACGCTGCGCGTGCAGCCCCCGGCGGGCATGCACTACTCGACTGCGCTGCTGCGCAAGCTGTGCGACATCTGGGTGAAGCACGGCTCGGGCCTGATCGCCTTCCACGGCCAGAGCGGCGACATCATGTTCCAGGGCGCCACCACCGAGAACGTGCAGGCGGCCTTCGACGAGCTGAACGAGGCCGGCTTCGACCTCGGCGGCGCGGGCGCGGCGATGCGCACCTCGATGAGCTGCGTCGGCGCGGCGCGCTGCGAGATGAGCTGCTACGACGAGCAGCGCGCGCTCAGGACGGTGATCAACTCCAACCTCGACGACATGCACCGGCCGTCGCTG
>JAKALD010000188.1 GCA_021813275.1 Pseudomonadota bacterium
TGCCCGGGAAAGGACGACGAGGAGATCTCGGCCTGCAACCGTCCCTACGGCGATTCCAGCCCGACCGACATCCTGTCCTTTCCGTTCGCGCCCGCGAAGCGCGACGTAGCCGGGATCCGCCGCCAGCTGCTCGGCCGGCCGGCGAAGGTCGGCAGATAGGCTTATGCATGCATAAGAATTGCTTAATGGAAAAACCCTCCCACGGACGTCAGCATTCCTAGATTATTATTAGATTCGAATATGCCGATGCGTCCTCGGGCGCAGCCGGCAGCGAACCGAAGGAGGAGACGATGGAAGCCGCACCGAACGCCGCACTGATCGACGACCTGATCAAGCGCCGCATCGACGAGCTGCTGCCGCAAAAGCTCGAGGAAGCGCTCGCCAAGCGCTCCGAGACCCGCACTCCGGCGATGTCGATCATCGCCACCAAGGGCACGCTCGACTGGGCCTATCCCCCGTTCATCCTCGCCTCGACCGCAGGCGCGCTCGGCTGGAAGGTGTCGGTGTTCTTCACCTTCTACGGGCTGCAGCTGCTGCGCAAGGACCTGAGCGGCCTCAAGGTCTCGCCGCTCGGCAACCCCGGAATGCCGATGAAGATGCCCTTCGGGCCCGACTGGTTCAAGAGCATCAACTGGAAAATCCCGAACGCGGTGCAAGCGATCGTTCCCGGGTTCGAGACGCTCGCCACCACGCTGATGGAGAAGACCATCGCGAACAACGGCGTGGCGAAGGTCGAGGAGCTGCGCAAGGCCTGCGTCGAGGCCGACGTCGAGCTGATCGGCTGCCAGATGACCGTCGACCTGTTCGGCTTCACGCACGACGACTTCATTCCGGAGGTCAAGGAATACTGCGGCGCGGCGTCGTTCCTTTCGATCGCGAAGGACGCCGACGTGACGCTTTTCGTCTGAGCAAAAAGTACATCAAGAGGGAGGAGGAAGTGATGCGGAAGCTTGCGCTGGGCGTCGCGGTGAGCGCGGCGTTGGCCGCGCCGGGAATCGCGTCGGCGACGGACGGGTACTTTGCCCACGGCTACGGAATGAAGGCGTCCGGGATGGGTGGGGCTGCGACCGCTATGACCGACGATGCCTTCGGCGGCGCCAACAATCCGGCGACGATGGTCTTCGTCGGCGACCGCATCGACGCGGGCGTCACTTTGTTCCGGCCGGATCGTCATGCGGAGCGGGTCGGAAGCGCCGGATTCTTTCCTGGAGGGAGCCTCGACGCTTCGGTTGACGGGAACGACACGAACAATTTCTTAATCCCAGAGTTCGGCTACAACCATATGCTGCGGCCGGACATTTCGCTCGGCGTCTCGGTCTACGGCAACGGCGGCATGAACACCGACTACCCGAACGGCGTCATCCCGGCTGGACGCTGCGGCGCAAACCCGGCAAACCTGCTATGCGGCTCCAGCAATCTCGGGGTTGACCTGTCGCAACTCATAATTGCGCCGACCGTGGCCTACAAGATCGCGCCTGAGCACTCCATCGGCGTGTCGCCGCTCATCGCCTATCAGCGCTTCAAGGCGTATGGCTTGCAGGCCTTTTCTGCGATCTCGTCGGATCCTTCGAACCTGACCAACAACGGCTATGACAGCTCGTGGGGTCTGGGGGTCCGCGTCGGCTACTACGGCCGGATCACCCCGACGGTCGCGATCGGCGCGCAGTACTCGCCGCAAATCCGCATGGGCAAATTGGACAAGTACAAGGGCCTCTTCGCCGACGGCGGTGGATTCGACATCCCGGAGAATTTCAGCGTCGGGATCTCGGTCAAGGCCACGCCGGCGGTCACGATCGCGGCCGACTACGAGCGCATCAATTACAGCAAGGTGGACTCGGTGGGCAACCCGAGCAACGTGCCGGGTTGCATGCCGACGTTCCCGGCTGGCCCTGGCGTGGGGGCCGGTTGCCTCGGCGCAAGCAGCTCGAGCATCGGCTTCGGCTGGCAGGACGTGAACGTGATCAAGCTCGGCGTCGCCTACCAGTACAGCCCGCAGCTCACGCTGCGTGCCGGGTACAACCACTCCGACAACCCGATCCAGGCGCGCGACGTGACGTTCAACATCCTGGCCCCCGGGGTCGTGCAGGATCACCTGACGCTCGGCTTCACCTACGGGCTGCAGGGCGGCTCCGAGATCACGATGGCCTACATGCACGCCTTCAAGAAATCGGTGTCCGGGCCGGCCACCAACCCGTACTTCAACGTCGGGGGTACCGAGACGATCAGCCTGTCCGAGGACGCGCTCGGCATCGCCTGGGGCAAGAGCTTCTAGCTCGCCCGGGCCTTCGAAAGGGCCCCGCCGCGGCGGGGCTTTTTTATTTGCGCGGCCTGGGTGGACGAACGCCGGTCGCTGCGAAATAATCGGCCGCGATGACTACCAAAAACATCTCGGTGACCGACGTCGGCGCGCTCAGAAACGAGCTGCGCAAGTACCAGCGCGGCCGCAAGCTCGACATCCCGCAGTTCAACCAGGCCGCGCGCCTCGCCTGGCTCGGGCGCATCGTGCTCTCGCCGCTCGACCCGGAGGATCCGCAGTGCCGCGCCTGGCTGCTGCACCTCGAGCGTCCCGAGGGTCTCGCGGGCGAGATCCTGCAGCTCGACGAGGAGCTGCTCGGCCGCATCCACGTGCTCGACGCCGAGCAGGGTGCGCGGCTCGCCGAGATCCTGCGCGAAGGGGTGCAGGCGCGCGCTCGGGAGCTCGCGGCGCTCGAGCAGCGCGATTTCTACCTTGCGCAGTTCTTCCGCCCCGAGCAGGGTGCCTGATGGCGCAGGCGGCGCGCTGGATCCGGCTCGGGCTGGTCGAGCCGCTCGCGCTGCACGCCACCTACGCGGGGCTGGCCGCCGCGCAGACCGCGGAGGCCGCTCCGCTCGTGCTGTGGGCCCAGGCGAAGACCCACCTGTGCCTCGGCCAGAGCCAGGGACGCGCCGAGCTCGATTCGGCGGTGAGCGTTCCGGTCGTGCGCCGGCCGCTGGGCGGCGGGCTGGTGTGGGTCGACGAGTTCCAGTACGTCTTCGTGCTAATCGCGCCCAGGCGCCTCGCGCCGGGCCGGCCCGCGCGCTGGTTCGCGTGGGCGCTGTCGCCGGCGGTCGCGACCTACCGGCACTTCGGCCTGCCCGCTTATCTCAACGAGCAGGACATCTGGCTTCACGGTCGCAAGATCGGCGGCAGCGGCGCGGCGACCATCGGCGAGTGCGCGGTCGTGGCGTCGAGCTTCCTGCTCAAGTTTCCCGCCGCGCGGTTCGCGGACAACGTGGCCGCGCCGTCGCGCGAGTTCCGCGCATGGCTGCGCGAGGGGCTCGCCCTGGCGATGACGGAGTGGGCCGAGCATGGCGCGCTGCCCGCGGAGCGCGAGCTCGAGTGCGCGTTTCGCACGCGCCTGGAGGCGCAGCTCGGCTGGCAGTTCGAGAGCTCCTGGCCCAGCTGTGCGGAGCAGGCCGCGATCGCCGAGGCCGCCGGCGAGCTCGCCGAGCCGCTCGACAGCGATGCGCCGCGCATGGTCCGCGGCGGCATCAAGCTGAACGCCGAGGCGCGCCTGGTCGAGCGGCGCGAAGGCGGCGTGGTCGAGCGCGAGCTCAGGGTCGGCGAGCGCGTGCGCCGCGTGCGGCACGCGGCCGACCGGGGGTAGGCTCCTGGCGCAGCCCACGGTCGCGGCAAGGCTGGCGCGCCGCTTCGCGGTGCTGAGCACCGACGCGGCGCTGCGCGAGGCGCTGCGCGCAGCGGCGCCCGCCGGCTGGGAGATCGCGCAGGCGGCCTCGCTCGAAGCGCTCGGCGAGTTCCAGGACGTGCTGCTGCAGCGCTTCGTGCTGCTCGACCTGGAGGAGCAGGCGGCGTTCGACCCGCTCGAGGTCGTGGCGAATATCCGCAGCGTGATGATGCTGAACGTGCCGATCTTCTGCTTCGGCGGGACGCCGCAGACGCGCGATGCCGCGCGCCTCGCGCGCGCCGACCGCTTCTTCGAGCGCGCCGAGATCGCCGCGCTGCTGCCGCGGCTGTGCGAGCAGTTCGGGTGGTAGGCGGATGAATCGGCTCTCCGCACGGCGGCGCTTCTTGCAGGGCGGCGCGGCCGCGCTCGCGCTGCCCCTGGTGCGGCTTGCGCCCGCCGCCGGCCGGGTCGAGGAGGGTGTCTACCGCGTGCGAGGCGAAGCTTGGCTGAACGGCGTGCCGCTGCAGCCCGGAATGCGCGTCCGTCCCGGGGACGCGATCCGCACCGGCGCGGCGAGCGAGCTGGTCTACGTGATCGGCCGCGACGCGATGCTGGTGCGCGCCGCCGCCGAGCTCGAGCTTGCCGGCGAGCGCGACGCGCTCGCCGCCTCGGGTCTGCGCATCCTGACCGGCGCGGTGCTCTCGGTGTTCGCGCCGGGCGAGCGCCGGCGCATCCAGACCCACACCGCGACCATCGGCATTCGCGGCACCGGGATCTACGTCGAGGCCTACGACGCGCGCACCTACGTGTGCACCTGCTACGGCGTCGTCGACATTGCGCCGCTCGACGACCCGGCGCGGGCGGAGACGGTGCGCACGCAGCACCATGAGGCCCCGCGCTTCGTCCTCGCGCGCGGCGCGCTCGTTCACGCACCGGTAATCAACCACAGCGACGCCGAGCTGACGCTGCTCGAGAGCTTGGTCGGCCGCAAGCCGCCGTTCGTCACCTCGGGATACCGCCCCGGCGCCTATTAGGCGCCGGCGGCGCTCAGACCCGCTCGAGGAGCCGCTCGAGCTGCGCCTTGAGCTTGGCGAGGGTCGCTTCGAAGCCGGCGAGCCGCTCGCGCTCCTGCTCGACGACCTTGGCGGGCGCGCGCTCGACGAACGAGGCGTTGCCGAGCTTGCCGCGCGCCTTGCCGATCTCGCCCGCGACGCGCGCGATCTCTTTCTCGAGCCGCGCGATCTCGGCGGGCCGGTCGATCTCGACGTGCGCCATGACGCGATGGGCGCCGACCACGGCGACCGGCGCCTCGATCGCCGGCAACGCGTCGACGACCCTGAGCTCGGAAGGCCGAACGAGCGTGATGAATGCCGTCTCGGTGGCGGCGCTGGCGGATCCGCTGATGTAGAACGGCACCCTCTGCTGGGGCGGGAGCTTCATCTCGCTGCGCAGGTTGCGCCCGGCGTTCACGACGTCCTTCGCCAGAGCGATTTCCCGCTCGGCGGCCGCGTCGATTCTCTCGGGCTGCGACTTCGGGTAAGGCGCGAGCATCACCGTCCCCCCGGTCTTGCCGGCGAGCGGCGCGACCTTCTGCCAGAGCTCCTCGGTGATGAACGGGATCACCGGATGCGCGAGGCGCAGCGCGGCCTCGAGCACGCGCACCAGCGTCCTGCGGGTGCCGCGCTGCGCGGTCGCGTCCCCCGACTGGAGCTGCGCCTTCGCGATCTCGAGGTACCAGTCGCAGTACTCGTCCCAGACGAAGCGGTAGATGGCGTTCGCGACGTTGTCGAGGCGGTACTCGGCGAAGGCCTGCTCGACCTCGGCCTCGGTGCGCTGCAGGGTGCTCACGATCCAGCGGTCCCAGGCGGACAGCGACACCTGGGCCCCCTCGTCGGCGCCACAGTCCTTCCCCTCCGTGTTCATCAGCACGAAGCGCGTCGCGTTCCACAGCTTGTTGCAGAAGTTGCGGTAGCCCTCGCAGCGTTTGAAGTCGAAATTGACGTTGCGCCCGAGCGTCGCGTAGGCCGCCATGGTGAAGCGCAGCGCGTCGGCGCCATAGGCGGGAATGCCTTCCGGGAACTCCTTCTCGGTGCGCTCGCGGATCCGCGGCGCGTCCTCGGGCTTGCGCAGCCCCGTGGTGCGCTTCTCGAGCAGCGGCCCGAGCGCGATGCCCTCGATCAGGTCCACCGGGTCGATCGTGTTGCCCTCGGACTTGGACATCTTCCTGCCCTCGTGATCGCGCACGATGCCGTGGATGTAGACGTCGCGAAACGGCACGCGCCCGGTGAACCAGGTGGTCATCATCACCATGCGCGCGACCCAGAAGAAGATGATGTCGTGGCTGGTGACGAGCACCGAGGAGGGCAGGTACAGCTCGTAGGCGAGGCGGTCGGCGCCCTGCGGATCGGGCCAGCCGAGCGTCGAGTGGCACACCAGGGCGGAGGAGAACCAGGTGTCGAGCACGTCCGGATCGCGTCTCAGCGACCCGCCGATCGCGTTTTTCGCGCGCACCTCCTGCTCGCTGCGCCCGACATAGACCTTGCCGCGCTCGTCGTACCAGGCCGGGATCTGGTGGCCCCACCACAGCTGGCGCGAGATGCACCAGTCCTCGATGTTCGCCATCCACTGGTTGTAGGTGTTGACCCAGCTTTCGGGGAAGAACCTGACCGTGCCGCGCTCGATCGCCTCGGTCGCGACCTGCGTGATCGACCTGCCTGGAAAGAGGCTGTCCGCGGGGCCCGCTTTCGAGAGCGCGACGAACCACTGGTCGGTGAGCATCGGCTCGACCACCGCGCCGGTGCGCCCGCAGCGCGGCACCACCATGCGGTGCGGCTCGACCGACTCGAGCAGGCCGAGGGCCTTGAGGTCGTGCACGATGCGATCGCGCGCCTCGTAGCGATCGAGCCCCCGATAGCGCTCCGGGCCGTTGTCGTTGACGCGCGCGTCGAGCGTGAAGATGCCGATCTGCGGCAGGCCGTGGCGCAGGCCCACCTGGTAGTCGTTGAAGTCGTGCGCCGGGGTGACCTTGACGCAGCCGGTGCCGAACTCGCGGTCGACATAGTCGTCGGCGATCACCGGGATGCGCCGCCCGGTGAGCGGCAGCTCGACCTCCTTGCCGATCGAGGCGCGGTAGCGCTCGTCCTCCGGGTGCACCATCACCGCGACGTCGCCGAGCATGGTCTCGGGCCGCGTGGTGGCGACCGTCAGGCTGAAGCCGTCACCGGGATAGCGGATGTGCCACAGGTGCCCGTCCTCCTCCTCGCTCTCGACCTCGAGGTCCGAGACCGCGGTGAGCAGCACGGGGTCCCAGTTGACCAGGCGCTTGCCGCGGTAGATCAGGCCCTGCTCGTAGAGCCGCACGAACGTCTCGACCACCACCCGCGAGAGCTTCTCGTCCATGGTGAAGTACTCGCGCTGCCAGTCGCACGAGTCGCCCAGGCGGCGCATCTGCTCGGTGATGGTCGAGCCCGACTGGCGCTTCCACTCCCACACCTTCTCGACGAACTTCTCGCGCCCGAGCTGCGCGCGGCTGACGCCCGCCTGCTCGAGCTGCCGCTCGACCACGATCTG
>JAKALD010000189.1 GCA_021813275.1 Pseudomonadota bacterium
GCGCGCGGCCTGGCGTTCGCGCTCGGCGTGCCGGCGCTTGGCATCCACCACCTGGAAGGCCACCTGCTCTCGCCGCTCCTCTCGGCCCGTGCGCCGGAGTTCCCGTTCGTCGCGCTGCTCGTCTCCGGCGGCCACACCCAGCTCATGCGGGTGGACGGCGTCGGCCGCTACCGGCTCCTCGGCGAAACCCAGGACGATGCGGCGGGCGAAGCCTTCGACAAAACCGCGAAGCTGCTCGGTCTCGGCTATCCCGGCGGCCCGGCCCTCGCGCGCCTGGCCGAAGCCGGCGCCGTAGGCCGCTATCGCCTGCCGCGCCCGATGATCGCGAGCGGCGACCTGGAATTCAGCTTCAGCGGCCTGAAGACCGCCGTGCTCACCCTGGTAAGGGGGGCCGAGCCGAACGAGCAGTTCTACGCCGATGTGGCGCGCGCCTTCGAGGACGCGATCGTGGAGGTCCTCGCGGCCAAGTGCGCAACGGCGCTCGAGCGCACCGGGCTCACCCGCCTGGTGGTTGCGGGGGGCGTAGGCGCCAATCAGCGCCTGCGCGCCGCGCTCGACGCCGAGGCCCGCCGGAGGGGATTCGACGTCTTCTACCCGGAGCTTGAGCTGTGCACCGACAACGGCGCGATGATCGCCTTCGCGGCCGCCTTGCGCCTCGCCCAATCCCCGGCGCAGGTCTCCGGCGAGCAGGCATTCACCGTGCGGCCGCGCTGGGACCTCGCGGCGCTCGGCCCGCACTAGCGCCCGGCGCGAGGGCCCTTACCGCGCAGGGCCCTGCGGTTTCGGTTTCGCCGCGATGCGCTGCTCCTCGCCGGCGACGAGGCGCAGGATGTTGGCCTTGTGGCGCCACACGAGCAGCGCCGCGATCGCCAGCACGATCGCGAGCACCGGTCGCAGCCCGAACAGCCAGAACGCATAGGCGGGTGCGAAAAGCGCCGCGACCAGCGCGGCGAGCGACGAGTAGCGGAAGAACGCCGCCATTGCGACCCAGGTGAGCACGGTCGCGCCGCCGAGCCAGAGGTTCAAGCCGAGCAGCACGCCCCCGGCCGTGGCGACGCCCTTGCCGCCCCGGAAACGGTAAAAGACCGGGAACAGATGCCCGAGAAACGCGGCCAGCCCCGCGACCGGCACCGCCAGCCCGGACAGCGCGGTCTCGCCCGTGGCGAGGCCCGCGAGCCACACGGCGAGCCATCCCTTGCCCGCGTCCCCGAGCAGCGTGAGCACGGCGGCGGCCCTGCGGCCGGTGCGCAGCACGTTGGTGGCGCCGGGATTGCGCGAGCCGTAGCTGCGCGGATCGGGCAAGCCGAGCGCCCGGCTCACGAGGATCGCGAACGACACCGAGCCGAGCAGGTACGCGGCCAGAGCGACGAGAGCGGTCTGCATCGGGGCGCATTGTAAGGGGTGGACGCCTTTCGCCGTGGCGACGCGGCCGAGCCTCTATAATCACCCGGCGATGGACGCCATCCTGATCCGCGATCTGCGCGTCGAGGTGCTGATCGGCATCCACAAGCGCGAGCAGCACCTGCCGCAGGCGGTGTCGCTCGACCTCGACATCGGGCTGCCGAGCGACGCGGTGTTCCGCACCGACAGGGTCGCCGACACCATCGACTACGAGCAGGTGACGCTGCGCATCCGGGCGCTCGCGGCGAGCGGGCACTTCGGCCTCGTGGAGACCTTCGCCGACCGTCTGGCGCGCATGCTGATCGAGGAGCTCGGCGCGCCGTGGGTCAAGGTGAGCGCGGCGAAGCTTGGCGTTCTCGCCAACGCGAAGTTCGTGGGCGTGACGATCGAGCGCAGGAAGTAGGGGCCCCATTTTCGCCTTCGTGCGCGGGCTCGGGCAGCGCGCGGGCTCGCCGTTCCCATGGTCTCCGGGTTTTGCGCATTTCGCCGCTCGCGGCGAAATGCGCAAAACCCGGAGATCGGGGAAAACCAAAACGTTCCCGCCGCCCCTAGATTGCCGCCTCGACCAGCTGCGGCGCGAGGGTTCGCACGATCTCCTCGGGCGCGATGCAGACGAGGAACCCGCGCCGGCCGCCGTTGATGTAGATGCGGGGCAGCTCGAGGATCGAGCGCTGCATGTAGACCGGCATGGGCTTGCGCGTGCCGAACGGGGAGGTGCCGCCGACCTGGTAGCCGGAGTAGCGCTGTGCCACGTCCGGCCGACAGGGCGCGATGCGCTTGCGGCCCGCCTGGCGCGCCATGCCCTTGGTCGAGACCTCGCGGTCGCCGTGCATCAGCACGATGAGGGGCCTGGCGTCCTCGTCCTCCATGACCAGGGTCTTCACCACCGCGTGCTCCGGCACGCCGAGCGCGGCCGAGGACGCCGCGGTGCCGCCCTTCTCGATGTAGTCGTAGAAGTGCTCGGTGTACGCGACGCCGTGCGCCTTGAGGAACTGCGTGGCGGGCGTCTCGCTGTGGCTCGGGCGCCTCGCCATCAGCCGCGCGGATGGTGCTTCGCGTGCAAGGCCTTGAGCCGCTCGCGCGCGACGTGGGTGTAGATCTGGGTGGTCGAGATGTCGGCGTGGCCGAGCAGCATCTGCACGACGCGCAGGTCGGCGCCGTGGTTGATGAGGTGCGTGGCGAAGGCGTGGCGCAACACGTGCGGCGACAGGCTCTTGCCCGGAATCGCGCGCGCGCCGTGGCGCTTCAGGTTGTGCCAGAAGGCCTGGCGCGTGAGCGCCGTGCCGCGCGCGGTCACGAACAGCGCGTCGGGCGCGGCGCGCCCCCGCGCGCGCTTGCGCGCGCGCTCGAGCAGCACCGGGCGCGCCTCGCCGAGGTAGCGCCGCAGCCACTCGACCGCCTCCTCGCCGAGCGGCACGAGGCGCTCCTTGGAGCCCTTGCCGAGGATGCGCAGCACGCCCGCCTCGAGGTTCACCTCGAAGCGCCTGAGCGCGACCAGCTCCGAGACGCGCAGCCCCGAGGCATACAGCACTTCGAGCATCGCGCGGTCGCGAAGCCCGAGCGGCGTGCCCGTATCGGGCGCGCCGAGCAGGGCCTCGACGTCGGCCTCCGACAGCGTCTTCGGGAAGCGGGGCACGCGCTTCGGCGCGTCCAGCTTGAGCGTCGGGTCCCCGGTCACGAGCCGCTCGCGCGCGCAGTAACGGTACAGCCGCTTGAGGCTAGAGAGCATGCGCGCGTCGCTCGAGGCGCGCAGCGTGCGGCCGCCCGCGTGACGCGCGGCGAAGAACGCGTGCAGGTCCGCCTCCCCCGCCGCGGCGAGCGCCTTCGCCTTCGCGCGCGCGAGCCAGGCGGCGAACTGCGAGAGGTCGCGCCGGTAGGATTCGATGGTGTTGCGCGCGAGCCCGTCCTCGAGCCACAGCGCGTCGCAGAACGCGTCGAGCAGCTGCGCGTCCGCCGCGCTCAGATCGCCCGCCGGCGCGCGATCGGACAGCTCTCGTGCCCGAGCAGCCAACGCTTGACCTCCAGGTGAAAGCCCGCGGCGTGGTGCGCGAAGCCGCCCAGGCCGCGCGCCGCCACCACGCGGTGGCACGGCACGACCAGCGGGAACGGGTTCGCCCCGCAGGCCTGGCCGACCGCGCGCGGCGCCGAGCCGAGCTCGCGCGCGAGCTCGCCGTAGGAGCGCACGCGGCCGCGCGGGATCGACCCGATCGCGCCCCACACGCGCCGCTGAAACGGCGTCCCGGCGCGCGCGAGCGGCAGGTCGAACGCGCAATCCGGATCGGTCGCGTAGCGCTCGAGCTGGCGCGCCGCGCGCTCGGCGAGCCGATTCCTCGGCGCCGCGAGCGGCGTCGCGGGCGGGAGGTAGACGATCTCGGCGATCGCGTCGCCCGCGGTGCGCACCCCGACGCGCATCGCCGGGTAGGCGATCACCGCGTCGAAGTCCGCGTGCGCGCCCACGCTCATGCCTTCGCGAGACGCTCGATTCTCGCGAGCAGCTCCTCGGGCACGTCGATGCCCTGCGCGCGCGCCGCCTTCTCGGCGTCGAAGCGCCGCGCGCCCGGCAGGCGGACGCCGGGGTCGGCGCACATCGCGCCGACCACCGTCTCGACGCGCTCGAGGTAGCGCTCGGTGCCGGCGAGCGCTTGCGGGTCGATCGCGAGAAAGGCCTGGCCGATGCGCGGCCGGTTGCCCTGCTCGGAAAAGAACGAGTCGGCCTCGGGGCCGATCGCCGAGCCGGTGAGCGCGGCGCAGATCAGCTCGAAGGCGAGCGCGAGCATCGCGCCTTTCGCGCCCCCGATCGGGAACATGCTGCCGCGCTCGATCGCCTCCCTGGGATCGGTGGTCGGCTTGCCGTCGCGGTCGAGCGCCCAGCCCTCGGGGATGCGCTCGCCCTTTTGCATCGCGAGCATGATCTTGCCGCGCACGACCGTGGTGAGCGCGAGGTCGATCACCAGCGGCTCGGCGCCGCGCC
Organism: Pseudomonadota bacterium; assembly: GCA_021813275.1. GTDB lineage: Bacteria > Pseudomonadota > Gammaproteobacteria > Burkholderiales > SG8-39 > JAKALD01. Next base: position 4,373 of record JAKALD010000189.1, read on the forward strand.
GCGGGAACACCGCGGCCACCGGGTTGGTGCCGAACAGCGCCTTCTTCCCGCCCCAGGGCGGAATCGCGGCGGGCGAGTTGGTGAACGCGAGCCCGGCGAGCCCCGCCTGCGCCACCGGCAGCAGATGGATGCCGAGCACCCCGACGTGCGCGCTGTTGGTGAGGCCGGCGAAGGCGACGCCGTTGCGGCGGGCGCGCTGGATCACTTCCGCGATCGCCCAGGCGCAGGACTCGTAGGGCAGCGCGTCGCGGTTGTCGATCAGGCACGCGCCGGCGCGCTCGGCGGCGAGCCTCGGGCGCGCGGCGCCGTCGGCGCGGCCGTTCCTCAGCATCGCGCAGTAGAACGGCACGCGCGACATGCCGTGGGTCGCGAGTCCCTGCTCCTCGGCGCGCACCAGGTGCCGCGCCGCCGCCGCGGCCATGTCGCGGTGCGCGCCTGCGCGCTCGAGCGCCGTCTGCGCGAGCGTCAGCAGCTCGTCAGCGGTTTTTTTCATGTGCGCGATTCTACCCGCGGGCGCGCGGACACGATTGGCGCGGCGCGGGCGGCACGCCTAGAATGGCCGCCCCAGCCAGAGGAGGAGACCCCATGGGCAAGACGATCGAGCTCACTGCCGGGGATGGCCACAAGCTCGCCGCCCACCGCGCCGATCCCGCGGGCAAGCCGCGCGGCGGCGTGGTCGTGATCCAGGAGATTTTCGGCGTCAACAGCCACATCCGCTCGGTCGCCGACGGCTACGCCGCCGACGGCTATCTCGTGATCGCGCCCGCCATGTTCGACCGCGCGCAGCGCAATTACGAGACAGGCTACACGCAGCCCGACATCCAGGCGGGCATCGCGATCATGCAGAAGCTCAGCTGGGACCAGACCGTGCTCGATGCGCGCGCCGCGATCGAGGCTGCGAAGAGCGCCGGCAAGGTCGGCATCGTCGGCTACTGCTGGGGCGGCACCGTGGCGTGGGTCGCCGCGGCGCGCATCCCCGGCCTCGCCTGCGCGGCGCCGTATTACGGCGGCGCGATCCCGAGCTTCATTGCCGAGAAGCCCAAGTGCCCGGTCATGTTCCATTTCGGCGAGCAGGACCATTCGATCACGCTCGAGCAGGCGAAGAAGGTCGCGGCGGCGCATCCCGAGGCGACCACGTATTACTACCCGGCGGGGCACGGCTTCAACTGCGACCAGCGCGGCTCCTACGACGCGGCGAGCGCGAAGCTCGCGCGCAGCCGCACGCTGGAATTCTTCCGCAAGCACGTCGGCTGAGCCGCCGGCTCAGGCCGCGTCGCGCAGCAGCGTCTCGCCCGGCCTGACCCGCGTGAAGGCGACGGGCTTCAGGGTGATCGCGACGCCCTCGCCCGTGAGGCGCGCGCTGGTGTAGGCCGAGCGCTCGAGCGGCCCGGTCTCGGGAAAGTCGGTGCGGAAATGCGCGCCGCGCGAGTCCTCGCGCGCGAGCGCCGCCTCGGCGATCACGCGGCTCACCTGCGCGAGGCTCTTCAGGTTGAGCCAGTCGTGCAACGAGAGGTTGAAGGCGCGGTCGGCATCGGCGAGCCGGTAGTCGTCGAGCGCGGCCTCGATCGCGGCGAGCTCGGCGAGGCCTGCCTTGAGCCCCGCCGCGTCGCGCAGGATCCCAACCCTGTCCCACATCGTCCCGTAGAGCCGCTCGCGCAGCGGCTCCAACGCGCCATGCGCGTTCCTCGAGGCGCCATGCGCGAACGGCCGCTCGCTGCGCTCGATCGCCGCCTCGATCGCCGCTCGGTCGGGCGCGCGCAGCGCGCCTTCCTTGCGCACCCACGCGGCCATGCTGTCGCCCGCCACCGCGCCGAACACCGTCGAGTTGGCGACGCCGTTGCCCCCGAGCCGATTGGCGCCGTGCACGCCGCCCGAGTCTTCGCCGGCCACGTACAGTGCCGGCAGCGCGCTCGCGCAGTCGGGCGCGAACTCGACGCCGCCCATCATGTAATGCGCGGTCGGCACGACCTCGACCAGGCCGCCGGCCAGGTCGAAACCGCAGTCGGCGCAGCGCTCGACCATGCCCTTGAAGAGCTTCCTCACCCTGTCCGGCCCGAGATGCGCCATCGAGATGTACAGGCCGCCGTTCGGCGTCACGCGCCCGGCGCGCATCTCGCTGAACATGGCGCGCGACACGATGTCGCGCGTGGCGCGCTCGCCGCGCGGATCATAGTTGTGCATGAAGCGCTCGCGCGCGCCGTCCAGCAGGTAACCGCCCGCGCCGCGCAGGCCCTCCTCGAGCACGGTTCCGGTCATGCGCGTGTGCTCGCCGGCGAGCAGGCCGGTGGGATGGAACTGCACCATTTCCATGTCGCGCAGCGCGAGCCCCGCGCGCAGCGCCATCGCCAGCCCGTCGCAGCTCTTGTCGCCCGAGGGCGTGTGGTACTTGTACATGGTCGGCCCGCCGCCGGTTGCGAGCAGCACCGCCTTGGCGCGCACGAACAGGTATTCACCCGTTCGCATGTCGATCATCAGCACGCCCGCGAGCGCGTCCCCCGAGGCGGTCTTTACCAGCTCGAGCGCGCGATGCTCCTCGAGCCGCGCGATCTTGCGTGCCCAGACCTGCTCGGCCAGGCGGTTGATGATCTCGATGCCGGTGAGGTCCCCCTTGTGCACCGTGCGGTCGAAGGTCTGTCCGGCGAAGGCCTTCTGATGGACAGTGCCGTCCGGGTTGCGGTCGAAGAAGCAGCCCAGCTCGTTCTCCAGCTCGTGGATGCGCTCCACGGCGAGCGTCACCAGCTTCCAGGCGAGCTCCTGGTCGGGCAGCCACTTGCCGCCCTCGATCGTGTCCATGAAGTGGCGCTCGACCGAGTCGCCCGCGGCGAGCG
>JAKALD010000190.1 GCA_021813275.1 Pseudomonadota bacterium
TGCGATTGCGATTCCGGATGGAACGTCGGCCGCGACCCGCACACCGCCCATGACCGCCAAGCCCATCAGCCGCTATCCCGTTCCGGCGCTGGAATCGCTGCCCGAGGACATCCGGACCCGCATCCTCGCGGTGCAGGAGAAGTCGGGCTTCGTGCCGAACGTGTTCCTCGCGCTCGCGCACCGGCCCGACGAGTTCCGCGCGTTCTTCGCCTACCACGACGCGCTGATGGAGAAGGAAAGCGGCCTCAGCAAGGCCGAGCGCGAGATGATCGTGGTCGCGACCTCGGGCGCCAACAACTGCCAGTACTGCGTGGTCGCGCACGGCGCGATCCTGCGCATCCGCGCCAGGAACCCGCTCCTCGCCGACCAAGTAGCGGTCAACTACCGCAAGGCGGACATCACGCCGCGCGAGCGCGCGATGCTCGATTTCGCCATGAAGGTGGCGCTCGAGGCGCAGGCGGTCGGCGAGCAGGACTTCGCGCGGTTGCGCGAGTACGGCTTCTCCGAGGAGGACGCCTGGGACATCGGCGCGATCGCCGCGTTCTTCGCGCTCTCGAACCGCATGGCGAACCTCACCGACATGCGGCCGAACGACGAGTTCTACCTGCTCGGGCGGGTGCCGAAGTCGAAGTAGTCGTCTACCCCGCGATCGGCGGGCGGCGCTTGTAGACCTGCGTTTCGCGCTCGAAGGCGTGCGCGAGCTGCAGCACGCCGAAGTCGTCGCGGTAGCGCCCCACGATCTGCAGGCCCACCGGCAGCCCCTCGGGGGTGAAGCCCGCGGGCACCGAGATCGCCGGGTGGCTGGTGACCGTAACGTAGTAGCAGGTCTTCATCCAGTCGATGTAGCTCGCGAGCTTCACGCCGTTGATCTCGGTCACGTACGGCTGCGTGACCGGGAACGGGAGGACCTGGTTCACCGGCAGGAGCAGGAACTCGTAGCGCTCGAGGAAGCGGCGCATCGCGTGGTAAACCCTGGTGCGCAGGTTGAGCGCGCGTGCGATCCGCGGGCCGTCGAGCTTGAGTCCCTCTTCGATGTTCCAGATGACCGTGTCCTTGATCCGCGCGCGCTCGGTCTTGAGCAGCTCGCCGTACTTTTGCACGAAGCCGACCGCGCGCAGCACCTGGAAGGCCTCGTCGGCCTCCGCCAGATCGGGCTCGGCCTCCTCGACGATGCAGCCGAGCGACTCGAACACCTTTTTCTGCGCTTCCAGCACCCGGGTGATGCGCGCGTCCACCGGCAGGCCGCCGAGGTCGCGGCTCCAGGCGACGCGCACCTTGCGGAAGTCGCGCGCGAGCGGCCGCGCGAGGTTCTTGCCCGGCTCGTCGAGGGTGATCGGCGAGCGAGCGTCGGGTCCCGCCATCGCCGAGAGGAGGAAGGCGGCGTCCTCGACGGTGCGCGCGAGCGGGCCGATCACCGAAAGCGACGCCCAGGCGTCGACCGCCGGCCAGTAAGGGACGCGCCCGGGCGTCGGGCGGAAGCCCACCACGTTGCAGAAATTGCCCGGGTTCCTGAGCGAGGCGCCCAGGTCCGAGCCGTCGGCGAAGGGCAGCATGCCGCAGGCGACCGCGACCGCCGCGCCTCCCGAGGAGCCGCCGCAGGTGAGCGCCGTGTCGTACGGATTGAGCGTCGCCCCGAACACCTTGTTGAAAGTCTGCGAGCCGGCGGCGAATTCCGGCGTGTTGGTCTTGCCGAGCGTGATGGCCCCCGCGCCCGTGAGTCGCTCGACCATCGCGTGGTCCTCGCTCGGAACGTGCTCGGCGTAGATCGGCGAGCCGTAGGTGGTGCGGATCCCCTTGGTGGGGACCATGTCCTTGTAGGCGATCGGCAGGCCGGCCAGCGGGCCGATGTCCGCGGTGCGCCGGTTGGCGAGTCGCCGGTCGAGCGCGCGCGCCTCCTTCATCGCGCGCTCGGGCAGCAGCGTGACGATTGCGTTCAGCTTCGGGTTGACGCGCTCGATCTGCGCGAGGAAGGCCTTCATGACCTCGACGGCCGAGACCTTGCGCGCGCGGATCATGCGCGCGAGCTTGCGCGCGCCGGTGAAGCACAGCTCGGTGCCGTGCATTTGACCCACTCCCCCTTTCACATCAGGACGATGTCGAACTGCTCCGGCGTGTAGCTCGTCTCCACCTGCAGCGAGATCGGCTTGCCGATGAAGTCCGAGAGCATCGCCACCGCGGGCGATTCGTCCTCCTGCAGCAGGTCGATCACGGGCTGCGCGCCGAGCACCTTGTACTCGCGCGCCTGGAAGGCGCGCGCCTCGCGCAGGATCTCGCGCAGGATCTCGTAGCACACGGTGCGCGCGGTCTTCACCTCGCCGCGCCCGCCGCAGGTGGGGCAGGGCTCGCACAGCACGTGCGCCAGCGACTCGCGCGTCCTCTTGCGCGTCATCTCCACCAGCCCGAGCGCGGTGAAGCCGTTCAGCGTCACGCGCGTGCGGTCGCGCGCCAGCGCCCTCTTAAGCTCCTCGAGCACGGCGGCGCGGTGCTCCTCGCTCTCCATGTCGATGAAGTCGATGATGATGATGCCGCCGAGGTTCCTCAAGCGCAGCTGGCGCGCGATCGCCTGCGCCGCCTCGAGGTTGGTCTTGAACACGGTGTCGTCGAAGCTGCGCTGGCCGACGAAGCCGCCGGTGTTGACGTCGATCGTGGTCATCGCCTCGGTCTGGTCGATGATCAGGGTGCCGCCCGACTTCAGGTCGACGCGCCGCGAGAGCGCCTTCTCGATCTCGGCCTCGACGTTGTACAGGTCGAAGATCGGCCGCTCGCCCGTGTAGTGCTCGAGCCTGGCGCGCACCTGCGGCGTGTAGGCCTCGGCGAACGCCGCCATCTTCTGGAAGTTCTCGCGCGAGTCGACCAGCACGTGGGCGGTGTCGGCGCCGACCATGTCGCGCAGCACGCGCTGCGCGAGCGACAGGTCCTGGTAGAGCAGCTCCGGCGGCTGCGCGCCTAGCGAGCGCGCGCGGATGTCGCGCCACAGGTGGCGCAGGTACTCGAGGTCGGCGGCGAGCTCCTCGGCGCCCGCGCCCTCGGCGATGGTGCGGATGATGAAGCCGCCCTTCTCGTCGGCGGGCAGCAGCTCCTTCAGCCGGTCGCGCAGCGCCTGGCGGCCGCCCTCGTCCTCGATGCGCTGCGAGATGCCGATGTGCGGGTCGTGCGGCAGGTACACGAGCAGCCGCCCAGCGATCGAGATCTGGGTCGAGAGGCGCGCGCCCTTGGTGCCGATCGGGTCCTTCGCCACCTGCACGAGCAGCGGCTGGCCCTCGGCGAGGATTTTCTCGATCGGCCTCGCCGCCTCGCCGTTCGGCCGGCGGTGCTCCCAGATGTCGGCGACGTGCAGGAAGGCGGCGCGCTCCAGCCCGATCTCGACGAAGGCCGACTGCATGCCCGGCAGCACGCGCGCGACGCGCCCCATGTAGATGTTGCCGACCAGCCCGCGGTTCGCGGCGCGCTCGATGAGCAGCTCCTGCACGACGCCGCCCTGCGCCACGGCGACGCGCGTCTCCTGCGGCGTGACGTTGATCAGGATCTCGTCGCTCACGCGCGCGCTCGGGGATCAGAGCGGCATGCGCCGCTCGCGGTGCGTCTCCAGCTTCTCGAGCAGCTGAGCGGTCTCGTAGAGCGGCAGCCCGACCACGCCCGAGTAGCTGCCGCGGATCTCGCTCACGAACTGGGCGGCGCGTCCCTGGATCGCGTAGGCGCCGGCCTTGTCGTCGGCTTCGCCCGTGGCGAGGTATTGCTGGATCTCGTCGGCCTGCAGCGCGCGAAACTGCACCTCGGTCGCCGAGATCGTGGCCTCGAGCCAGTCGCCGTACTTGAGCGCCACGCAGCTGAGCACCTCGTGGCGCCTGCCCGAGAGCGCCGCGAGCATCGCGGCGGCCGCGCCGCGGTCCGCGGGCTTGCCGAGGATCCGGCCGTCGATCACCACCGCGGTGTCGGCCGCGAGCACCGGCGCGCGCGGGAGGTTGCGCTGCTGCATGCGCCGCCAGCCCGCCTCGGCCTTGGCGCGCGCCACGCGCTCGACGTAGGCGCGCGGCGCCTCGCCGGGCAGCACCTCCTCGCTCACCTCGGGCTCGGAACCCGGACGCGAGCGAAACAGCAGCAGGTGGAAGCGCACGCCGATCTGCGCGAGCAGCTCGCGCCGCCGCGGGCTGCGGGAAGCGAGATACAGGCTGCGGTCGAGGCTCATGGTCGTCGCGGCGAGGGGGCGGGGCGGCTCGTCGTGGGCCCCGTGCCTGTTGTGGGTCCCGTCCCACGGGGGAAGACCAAGTGTAGCAGAGCCCCGCGCCTACTCCCGGTGGTAGGGATGACCCGCGAGCAGGCTCGCGGCGCGGTACAGCTGCTCGCACAGCAGCACCTGGGCGAGGGCGTGCGGCAGCGTGAACGCCGAGAGCCGCAGCTGCAGCTCGGCCTCGTTCCTGAGCGCCTCCTCCAGCCCGTCCGGGCCGCCGATCGCGAACGCGGTGGGCGTGCGCCCGGCAGCCCAGGCCTGGAGCCTGGCGGCGAACTGCGCGCTCGTCAGGTCACGGCCGCGCTCATCGAGCGCCACCAGGCGCGCGGCGCGCGGCAACGCGCCGCGGATGCGGCCCGCCTCGGCCTCGAGCAGCCGCGCGCGCGGCTTCGCCCCGGCGCGCGGCTCGGCCTTGAGGGCGACCAGCCGCGTCTCGAAGCCGCGCGGCAGGCGCGCGAGGTACTCCTCGCATGCGGCCCGTGCCCAGGCGGGCTGCCGGCCGGTGACCGCGAGGATGAGGAACTTGTTCAGCGGTGCCGGGTGCGCCGCGCGGGCGCACGGGGGGCCGGCCGCGCGCGCGCGGCGGGCACGGAGGACTTGATTCTCACCTGCTTGCCGCCCCAGATCTCCTCCAGGTTGTAGTAGCTGCGCACCGCCGGATGCATGATGTGCACCACGATGTCGCCCAGGTCGACGAGCACCCACTCGGCGCCCGCTTCGCCCTCTACGCCGTAGACCTTCGCCCCGAGCGCCTTGAGCTCCTCCTGCACGCGGTCGGCGAGGGCCTTGAGCTGGCGCGTCGAGTCGCCGCTCGCGATCACCACCCGCTCGAAGATCGGCGAGAGCGCCGCCACGTTGTACACCACGATGTCGTGGCCCTTGACGTCCTCGAGCGCGTGCACCACCGTGCGCTGCTTGCTGCGTATGTCCAAGAGCGGCTTGCCTCCTCGGTTCGCGCTAAGCCCGGTACAGGCGATGCGATTCAATATAGTCGAGCACCGCGCGCGGCAGCAATCCGGAGGCGTCCGCGCCGCGCGCGAGGAGCGCGCGGATCTCGGTGCCGGCGACCGCGAGCGGCGCCATCTCGACCACCACGATCGCCCCGGCGGGCCGCTCGCGCCAGCGCCCGCGCGGCGCGGCGCGGCGCGCCTCCAGCGCCTCGCGCGCCGCGGGGTTCGCGCCGAGATCCCAGTCCGGGCGCGCGAACACCGCCAGGTGGCACAGCGCGAAGAGCTCGCGCCAGCGGTGCCAGGTGTCGAGCTTCGCGAACTGGTCGCTGCCGACGAGCAGCACGAGCGGCACGGCTTCGCCCAGCTCGCGGCGCAGCGCGCCGAGCGTGTCGACGCTGTAGCCCGAAGCGCCGGGCGCGAGCTCGCGCTCGTCGAGCGCGTAGCGCGGCTCGCCCGCGATCGCGAGACGCAGCATCGCCACGCGATCGGCCGTGCTCGCGAGCGGCGCGCGGCGGTAGGGCGGCGTCCCGGTCGGCAGCCAGAGGACGCGCTCGAGCCCGAGCGCCTCGAGCGCGTGGCGCGCGATCGCGAGGTGGGCGTTGTGGACCGGATCGAAGGTGCCGCCGAGGATGCCGAGAGGCGCTGCCGCGGTCAATTCGGCGCCGCCCTCAGCCGCGCACTTCGCCGTGCCCGAGCACCACGAACTTCTGCGAGGTGAGCCCCTCGAGGCCCACCGGGCCGCGCGCGTGCAGCTTGTCGGTCGAGATGCCGATCTCGGCCCCCAGGCCGTACTCGTAGCCGTCGGCGAAGCGCGTCGAGGCGTTCACCATCACCGAGCTCGAATCGACCTCGCGCAGGAAGCGCTCGGCGCGCGCGCGGTCGCCGGTGACGATCGCGTCGGTGTGCTGCGAGCCGTACTTCGCGATGTGCGCCATCGCCTCCTCCAGCCCCTTCACCACGCGCACCGCGATCACCGGCGCCAGGTACTCGGCGTACCAGTCCTCCTCGGTCGCGGGCTTCGCCTCGGGCACGATGCGGCGCACGGCCTCGTCGCCGCGCATCTCGACGCCCTTGGCGCGGTAGATCTCGGCGATCTTCGGCAGCACCTGCGGCGCGATCGCCTCGGCCACGAGCAGCGTCTCCATCGTGTTGCAGGTGCCGTAGCGCTGCGTCTTGGCGTTGTCGGCGATGCGCACCGCCATGTCGGGGTCGGCGGCCTCGTCGATGTACACGTGGCACACGCCGTCCAGGTGCTTGATCATCGGGATGCGCGACTCGCGCGCGAGGCGCGCGATCAGCTCCTTGCCGCCGCGCGGCACGATGATGTCGACGAACTCCGGCATCGCCACCAGCTCGCCCACCGCGGCGCGGTCGGTGAGCTCGACCAGCTGCACCGCGGCCGCCGGCAGCCCCGCCGCCTCGAGCCCGGCGCGCACGCAGGCGGCGATCGCCTGGTTGGAGTGCAGCGCCTCCGAGCCGCCGCGCAGGATGCAGGCGTTGCCGGACTTGACGCACAGGCCGGCGGCGTCGGCGGTCACGTTCGGGCGCGACTCGTAGATGATGCCGATCACGCCGAGCGGCACGCGCATGCGCCCGACCTCGATGCCGCTCGGGCGCTTGACCACGTCGGTGATGCGCCCTACGGGGTCGGCCAGCGCGGCGATGCTCTCCAGGCCGTCGGCCATCGCCTCGACCGACTTCGCGCCGAGCCCGAGACGGTCAACGAACGCGGCGTCGCGACCGTCCTTCGCCGCCTGCTCGACGTCGGCGCGGTTCGCCGCAAGCAGCGCCGGCGCGCGCGCGCGCAGCTCGGCGGCCATGGCGGCGAGCGCGCGGTTCTTGGTCTCCGTGTCGGCGCGCGCGAGCACGCGCGCGGCCTCGCGCGCCGCGCGCCCCAGGCCGCGCAC
>JAKALD010000191.1 GCA_021813275.1 Pseudomonadota bacterium
ATCGACGCGCTGCTCGCCGCGACGCTGCCCGCGGACATCGTGCTCGCGCGGCCGCTCGAGCTGCCCGCGCCGCTCGACGAGGCCGCGGCGCTCGCCGAGCTGCGCGCCCTCGCGGCGCGCAACCAGCCCGCGCGCAGCTTCATCGGGCAGGGCTACTACGACTGCCGCACGCCGGCGGTGATCCAGCGCAACGTCGTCGAGAACCCCGGCTGGTACACCGCTTACACCCCCTATCAGGCGGAGATCTCGCAGGGCCGGCTCGAGGCGCTGCTGGTGTTCCAGCAGATGGTGATCGATCTGACCGGCCTGCCGGTCGCGAACGCCTCGCTGCTCGACGAGGCGAGCGCCGCCGCCGAGGCGATGGCGCTGCTGCGCCGCGCGAGCTCGAGCACTGCGGGTGCGTTCTTCCTCGACGCCGGCAGCCACCCGCAGGTGATCGCCGTCGTGCGCACGCACGCGAAGTGGGCGGGGATCGAGCTCGTCATCGGCGACCCGGAGCGCGATCTCGACCCCCGGAAGGTGTTCGGCGCGCACCTGCAATACCCGGACACGTACGGGCGCATTCGCGACCTCGCGCCCGTGATCGCGCGGCTGCACGCAGCCGGAGCGCTCGCCTCGATCGGCGCCGATCCGCTCGCGTTGCTGCTGCTCAAGAGCCCCGGCGAGCTGGGGGCCGATGCGGCGATCGGCTCGGCGCAGCGCTTCGGCGTGCCGCGCGGATTCGGCGGGCCGCACGCCGCGTTCATGGCGACGCGCGACGAGCACAAGCGCGCGATGCCGGGACGCATCGTCGGCGTCACCGTCGACGCCGCGGGCGGCACCGCCTACCGGCTGGCGCTGCAGACGCGCGAGCAGCACATCCGGCGCGAGAAGGCGACGAGCAACATCTGCACCTCGCAGGCGCTGCTCGCCATGGTCGCGGCGTTCTACGCCGTGCATCACGGCCCGCAGGGGCTGGCGCGGATCGCGCGGCGCACGAATTTCATGGCGCGGCTGCTCGAGGCGGCGCTCGCAGGGCGCGTCGCGGCCGAAGGCAGCGCGTACTTCGACACCGCCGTGCTTCGTCCGCGCGAGGCGCAGGACGCGATCCGCTCGCGCGCGCAGGCGATGCGCGTCGACCTGCGCTGGCTCGAGGACGGCCGCGTCGGCGTGAGCTTCGACGAGACGACGCGACTCGAGGACGTCGCCGACGTCGCCGAGATCCTCTCGGGTGCGCGGCTCGACGTCGAGGCGCTGGCCCGGAGCCTCGATCCCGAGCCGCAATCGATTCCCCAGGGCCTGCGGCGGCGCGACGCGGTGCTCACGCATCCGGTCTTCCACCGGCACCGCAGCGAGACCGAGCTGATGCGCTACCTGAAGCGCCTGGAGAACAAGGACCTGTCGCTCGTGCACGCGATGATCCCGCTCGGCTCGTGCACCATGAAGCTGAACGCCGCGGCCGAGCTCGCACCGATCTCCTGGCCAGAGCTCGCGGGGCTGCACCCGTACGCTCCGCGCGAGCGCGCGGCGGGCAGCCTCGAGATGATCGCGCAGCTCGAACGCGCGCTCGCCGAGATCACCGGCCTGCCGCGCGTGTCGTTCCAGCCGAACTCGGGCGCGCAGGGCGAGTACGCTGGGCTGCTCACGATCCGCAATTATCACGCTTCGCGCGGCGAGGGAGCGCGCGACGTGTGCCTGATTCCCGCCTCGGCGCACGGCACCAACCCGGCATCGGCGACGATGATCGGCCTGAAGGTCGTGGTCGTCGCCTGCGACGCGCAGGGCAACGTCGACCTCGCCGACCTCGAGCGTAAGCTCGCTGCGCACACCGGCCGCGTCGCTGTGTTGATGATCACTTATCCGTCCACGCACGGCGTGTTCGAGGCGCGCGTACGCGAGGTCTGCGCGCGGGTGCATGAGGCGGGCGCGCAGGTGTACATGGACGGCGCGAACCTCAATGCGCTCGCGGGCATCGCGCAGCCCGAGAGAATCGGCGCCGACGTCTGCCACATCAATCTGCACAAGACCTTCGCCATTCCGCACGGCGGCGGCGGGCCGGGCATGGGGCCGATCGGCGTCGCCGCGCACCTCGCGCCGCACCTTCCCGGGCACCCGTGCTGGCCGGACGGCCCGGACCGCGCGAACGGCTCGGTCGGCGCGGCGCCCTTCGGCAGCGCGCTGATCCTGGCCATCTCCTGGATGTACCTGCGCATGATCGGCGCGCCCGGCCTGCAGCGCGCCACCGGCGCGGCGATCCTCAACGCGAACTACGTCGCGGCGCGCCTCGCGCCGTACTTCCCGGTGCTCTACACCGGCGAGAACGGCCGCGTCGCGCACGAGTGCATCCTCGACCTGCGCGCGCTGAAGGGCGAATGCGACATCACCGCCGAGGACGTCGCGAAGCGCCTGGTCGACTACGGCTTTCACGCGCCGACGCTCTCCTTCCCGGTCGCCGATACGCTCATGGTCGAGCCCACCGAGAGCGAGTCGAAGGCGGAGCTCGACCGGTTCTGCGAGGCGATGATCGCGATCCACGGCGAGATCGCGCGCGTCAAATCGGGCGAATGGGATCGCGCCGACAACCCGCTCAAGAACGCGCCGCACACCGCGCTCGAGCTGGCCGGCGAATGGCGCCACCCGTACAGGCGCGAGCTCGCCGCCTACCCGGTGCCGGGGCTGCGCGCCTGGAAATACTGGCCGTCGGTGAAGCGCGTGGACAACGTGGCGGGCGACCGGCATTTCGTCGGCCGCCTACCGGCGGAGGCCTGACCTTGCCCGAGCTCGCGCGCACGCCGCTTCACGAGCTGCACCGCGAGCTCGGCGCGCGCTTCGTGCCGTTCGCGGGCTACGAGATGCCGCTGCAGTACGCCGAGGGCCTGCGCGCCGAGCACTTGTGGACGCGCACGCACGCGGGATTGTTCGACGTCTCGCACATGGGCCAGCTGCGCGCGCGCGGGCCGGACCTCGAGCGCGCGCTCGAACGCGCGCTGCCGGTGGATTTCGCCGCATGGCCGCTCGGGCTGCAGAGGTACACGTTGCTGCTCAACTCGCGCGGCGGCATCGAGGACGACCTCATGCTCGCGCGGCTCGAAGGCGAGCTCGCGCTGGTCGTCAACGCCTCGTGCAAGGCGAAGGATCTGGCGCAGCTGCGGGCGCTCTGCCCGGAGATCGCGCTCGAGCCGCTCGACTACGCGCTCCTCGCGCTGCAGGGCCCGGGCGCCGAGGAGGCGCTCGCCTCGCTTCAGCCCGCGGTCGCGCGGCTCGGCTTCATGCGCGCGGGGCGCTTCGAGCTGCAGGGCGTGTCGTGCCTCGTGACGCGCTCGGGCTATACCGGCGAGGACGGCTTCGAGATTTCGGTGCCCGCTGAGGCGGCGGTGAATCTCGCGCGCAGGCTCCTCGCGCACCCCGAAGCGAAGCCGATCGGCCTGGGCGCGCGCGACACGCTGCGCCTCGAGGCGGGGTTGCTGCTCTACGGTCAGGACATGGATGCGGACACGACGCCGCACGAAGCGGGTCTCGGTTGGGCGATCGCGCGCAGCCGCCGGGCGGGCGGAGCTAAGGCGGGCGGCTATCCCGGCGCCGAGGTCGTGCTGCGCGCGGAGCGCGAAGGCGCGCGCCGCCGCCTCGTGGGTCTCGTGGGGGTGGAGCGCGTGCCGGTGCGCCACGGCGCCCCGCTCGTGGACGCTGCGGGGCGCGAGGTCGGCGTCGTCACGAGCGGAACGGTGTCGCCGACGCTCGATCGGCCGATCATGCTTGGCTACGTCGCGGGCGAGCTAGACGAAGACGCTCGGCTGTACGCAGTCGTTCGCGGTCAAAGGCATCTGGTTACGCGCACGCAGCTGCCGTTCGTGCCGAAGCGCTACCGACGAATTGACTCCCTGGGACCTGGGCACTGATCGCGGACTCCGCTGCACTAGCCGACGGCTGTTGTGACGAGGCCGATTTGAGCCCCTCTTTTCCCCAATCCGTCCCGCTCGGGAGTAACATCTCCTGGCCTCATGGCTCTCGGACAAGCCAGATTCGGTGACCGCCACTGATCTTCGGCAGCGGCTCGCGGCGATCCTCGCAGCGGACGTAACGGGGTACTCGCTCTTGATGGCCGCCGATGAGCACGCCACCATTGTCGCGCTGGACGCCGCGCGTGCCGTCTTCCGAACCCAGATCGAAGCCAACCGCGGCCGGGTGGTCGACATGGCCGGAGATTCGGTACTGGCAGTGTTCGAGACCGCCGCCGGTGCAACGACCGCAGCCCTTGCAATCCAGCGGGAACTGGAAGCGGCCGCAAGTAACGTGCCGGACGACCGCCGCATGCGCTTTCGGATCGGAGTGCATTTCGGCGACGTGATCGAAAAGCCAGACGGCAGTATCTACGGCGACGGCGTAAATATCGCATTGAACCGGACCCCATGATGCGGACACCACGGTCTGCGGGAATCGTTGTCCACGGACGGCCGGTTCGGTCGCTTACGACGAACCGGGAACCGGCCGGCGGTGGACAACGCGCTCACTGCAGTGAGGCCTGCGCAGAGTTTCCCGCCTGGGCGTGCCAGCGGTGCTCGAACTGCGCCGGCGGCACGTACCCGAGGGAAGAATGCCTGCGCTCGGTGTTGTTGTAGCCAATATATTCGATGATTGGGCGCTGTCGTCGCGAAATCGCGCTCGAGCACATTAGGCGCGATCGGGTGATCGTGCTTCGAATCGGTCGTCACCACCCGGAACGGCCGGGGCTTGCGGCTGCACAGCCCATGCTCGCGCATCAGGCGACCGATGCGCTTGTGATTAAAGCTGCGGCCCAGCGCCTCGCTGACCTCTGGGGTCATACGCCGGCGCCCGTACCGCCCGCGGTGCTTGCGCTGCGCGCGCCGGATCTGCTCGACGATGCGCTGCTCGGCCTCGGCGCCCTTCCGTCCCACCGGGGCGGCGCATCGCCTGGTACAAACCGCTTCGCGACACCGCAAGCAGCTCGCACATCATCGGAATCGAGCACCTCTCGCGCTGCGCCATGATCCATGGCGTACCTCACGTCGACTCCTTCGCGAAGTACGCCGCCGCTTTTTTTAAAATCTCCTTCTCCACCTTCAGCCGAGCGTTCTCGGCTCGAAGCCCCGCGACCTCCGCTTCGAGCTCCGTAACCGGCTCCAGCGGCAGGCGCTTCGCTATGGGCTCGCCCTTGCGGGTTCGCGATACCCAGTTCCCAAGGGTCCCCTTGGGAATCTCCAGCGACCGTGCTACCTGCGGGATACTACGTCCGCCCTCGATCACCTGCTTCACTGCCGCTTGCCGAAAATCCTCCGTGTATTGTCGATCCGATCCAGTCTTCACCCATACGTCCTCCACAAGCTCACAATAGCAGACCTCGTGGTGTCCGTTTTCAGGGGACCAGTTCAGAATGCGTCCAGCCGCTCGACGCGATAGGATATTGCAGCCTGTGGAAGGACTCGGGACAAATGCTCTTAACGTGGAGTTGACGGCAGTCATCGTCGCTGTCACTACGGGCGAGCCGCGGATACTCACCGTCGATGACGGCAAGGCACTTCCTTCTGGCCCGTTCGAATTGGGCCATCGCAGCCTGCAAATCGGGCTCCGGTCGTGGGTCGAGCGCCAAACGCACCATCCATTGGGCTATCTCGAGCAGCTCTACACGTTTGCCGATCGAGACCGCGTCCAGCAGGGCGGGCAGGGCCGCGCGATTTCGATCAGTTATCTTGCCCTAACGAGGGAGAATTCCGGGAGCGGCGCGCATCAGCCGCAATGGCGCGGCTGGTATCGGTACTTCCCCTGGGAGGATTGGCGCTCTGGAACGCCGTCACTGATCGAGGGCGCGGTCGCGCCTCAACTGAGGGCTTGGACGCGCGCCGCGGCGGATCCGGCGGCCCGCAGTGAGCGAAAGCGTCGCGTCGAGCTTGCGTTCGGCTTCTCGGGCCAGCGCTGGAACGAGGATCTCGTGCTTCAACGCTATGAGCTCCTGTACGAAGCGGGGCTCATCCCCGAGGCGGGGCACCGCAAGGCTGTCGAGCCGGTTGTGCCCGGTCAGCCGATGGTGCACGACCATCGTCGTATCCTCGCTACAGGCATTGCGCGGCTGAGAGCCAAGATCAAGTACCGGCCGGTCTTTTTCGAGTTGATGCCGAAGAGTTTTACGCTCCTTCAACTGCAGCGTCTCGTGGAAGCCCTGGCCGGGCAGCGGCTGCACAAGCAGAACTTTCGTCGTCTGATCGAACAGCAAAGACTGGTGGAGGAAACGGGAGAGGTGTGTACGGACACCGGCGGCAGGCCGGCCAAACTGGTGCGGTTCAGGCGCGACGTCATGCTGGAGCGGGAGATCGCCGGCAGCAAGTTGCCGCTGTCTCGTTCCGCGTAAGGCCCGAGGACACCGATTGAATGCGCCAGCACCGCGTAAGGTCCCAAGGAGCTTGACACTAATGCTCACATGAAGCATAAATGAAGCACGCGGCGGGCATTCCGCCTTTTGTTTTTAGATGCATATACGCACAGTGAGTATAAGATATGGTCGCAAACACCTCCATTGGGGCCGCATCGGATCGCAGTGCGGCGCTCTATGCGCGAGTCGGTCGCGTCATTCCTCCCATCGAGTGGCCGGTTCACGCGGTCGAAATCGAGGCGATTCTCGAGCTAAAGCGCAAGCGCAACGCGGTCGTCCTGGCGCACAACTACCAGACGCCGGAGATCTTTCATTGTGTCGCCGACATCGTCGGCGACAGCCTCGCGCTCGCGCGGGAGGGGAGTCGCTGCGATGCCGAGGTGATCGTCCTTGCCGGGGTGCACTTCATGGCCGAAACCGCGAAGCTGCTCATTCCGGAGAAGACCGTGCTGATTCCAGACCTCGAGGCCGGCTGCTCGCTTGCCTCCTCGGTTACGGCCGAGGACGTCCGGTTGCTGCGCGAGCGCTACCCGGGCGTGCCGGTGGTGAGCTACGTGAACACTTCGGCCGCGGTCAAGGCGGAGTCGGACATCTGCTGCACCTCGGGCAACGCGCAAAAGGTGGTCGAATCGCTGGGGAGCCCTCGCGTGATCATGCTCCCCGACGAATACCTGGCAAAGAACGTATCGGCGCGCACGG
>JAKALD010000192.1 GCA_021813275.1 Pseudomonadota bacterium
TTGGCGAATCGCCACCTGCATCACCTCGGCATTCTCGATCTCAAGCTTGCGCATCGTCGCCCTCCGCATAGGGTACGACGCGATGATATCATGATTATGCGGCATTATTTATGTCGCTGCGTTTAGCCGCGCTGGTAGACGATCTTCTTCTTGCCGCCGTCGCAGCTGCCGACGACCTTGCCGGCGGCCGCCTCGCCCTGCGGCACGATCTCGAGGCTGAATTTCTTCACGCCCTTCGCCGCAATCTCGTCCTGAATCTTGGTCTTCAGCGCCTCGCAGGAGAGCTTTGCCGCGAACGCCGGCAAGGCAGGAATCGCGAGAGCGAGCAGCAGTGCGAGTCGTTTCATCGGAGCACCTCCGTGCATTGGACAGCGCGGCCGCGCGCGTGATTCCCTTAGCGTTCGCTCTCGTCGCGCTTCACCGCGGCTTGCGGCGCGACAGGTGCCGCCTGGCCCATGACCAGCCGGCCGGTGCGCTGGCTGAGCGAGCCCTGGTAGGTCCAGCCTTCCGGAGTGACGATGGCCGCTTGCGTGCTGCCGAGGCGCCGGCAGGCCGCGACCCACTTTCCGCCGCCCGTGTCCACCTCGCCGAACTCGGCCCACGCGCAAGGCAGCGTGAAGCCCCCGATCTGGTCGACGACCGCCATGTCGAGCGCGCGGCCCGCTTCCTCGAGGCGCAGGCCCTGCGCTTCCAGCTTCCCGACGAACGCCTCGGCTTCGCGCGGCGACAGGAAGCTGACGCGCGCCAGCTCGTCGTCCGCGCACAGCGTCCCGCCAGCCGCCGCCGCGACGAAGGCTTCCCAGCCGCCCGCCAGCCTGGCGGCGATGGCGTCGCGCCGCGCGACCACGCAGATCGCCTCGATCAGCACCGCCACGCGCGCGCGCCCCAGCTAGGCCAGCCCGGCGGCGTGCGCCTGCCGGTCGGCATGGTACGAGGAGCGCACCAGCGCGCCCACCGCGGCGTGCCTGAATCCCATCGCGAGCGCCTCGCGCTCGAGCATCGCGAAACCGTCCGGGTGCACGTAGCGCTCGACCGGCAGGTGATCGGGCGAGGGCTGCAGGTATTGGCCGATCGTGAGCATGTCGACCGCGTGCGCGCGCAGGTCGCGCATCACCTGCAGGATCTCGGCGTCGCTCTCTCCCAGGCCGACCATGAGGCCCGACTTGGTGGGCACCTCGGGATGCCGCAGCTTGAATTCCTCGAGCAGGCGCAGCGAGTGCCCGTAGTCGCCTCCCGGGCGGGCCCGCGGGTAAAGGCGCGGCACGGTCTCGAGGTTGTGATTCATCACGTCCGGCAGCGCGCCCTCGAGCAGCTCGAGCGCCCGCTCCAGGCGACCGCGGAAATCCGGCACCAGCACCTCCACAGTGGTGGCGGGGGCATGCTCGCGCACCGCGCGGATGCAGTCCGCGAAGTGCTGCGCGCCCCCGTCCCTCAGGTCGTCGCGGTCCACGCTCGTGATGACCACGTAGCGCAGCCCGAGGCGCGCGACGGTATCGGCGAGGTGCCGCGGCTCCTGCGGGTCGGGGGGCAGCGGCCGGCCGTGCGCGACGTCGCAGAACGGGCAGCGCCGCGTGCACACGTCGCCCAGGATCATGAAGGTCGCGGTCCCGTGGCCGAAGCACTCGCCGATGTTCGGGCAGGAGGCTTCCTCGCACACCGTGTGCAGGCGCTGCTCGCGCAAGATGCGCTTGATCTCGTAGAAGCGCGACCCCGGGCTCGCGGCGCGCACGCGGATCCACTCGGGCTTCGCGAGCGGCGCGCGCGCCGCCGGGCCGGGCGCGGCCCGGCGCATGACCGGCGCGGTCTTCGCGCCGCCCTTCTCCTTCGCGCCTGGCTCACGCATGTTCGAGCGCCTGCGCGAGGCGCTGCGCCAGGCGCTCGCCGAGCGCGGCGCACGACTCGCCGATGCCGAGATCGCGCGTTTGCGTGACGGCGAGCCCGGGATAGCCGCAGGGATCGATCGCCGTGAACGGCGCGAGGTCCATGTCCACGTTGAGCGCCAGGCCGTGATAGGCGCGGCCGCGCGCAACGCGCAGCCCGAGCGCGGCGACCTTGGCCCCGGCGACGTAGACCCCGGGCGCGCCGGCCCTGCGCTCTCCGCGCACGCCGTGCTCGGCGAGCAGATCGATCACCGACTGCTCGAGCAGCCGCACGAACTCGCGCACCCGGATGCCGCGCCGCGCCAGATCGACCAGCGTGTAGAGCACTGCCTGCCCCGGGCCATGGTAGGTGACCTCGCCGCCGCGCTCGACCGCGATCACGGGAATGCCGCGCGCCTCGCGCGGCCCGTGCGAGCGGTCCGCCCCCAGGCCGAGCGTATAGACCGGAGGGTGCTCGAGCAGCCACAGCTCGTCGGGCGTGTCGGCGCCGCGCCGCACGCTGAAAGCGCGCATCGCCTCGAGCGTCGGCAGGTACTCGGCGCGCCCGAAGCTGCGGATGCGCAGCCGCTCGGGCGCGAGCACGGCGGCCATCACAGCACCATGACCACCGCGGGGTGGTCGCACAGGTCGCGATACAGCGCGTCGAGCTGCTCGCGCGAGGTGGCGCGCACCACGCAGGTGAGGCTGAGGTAGGTGCCCTGGCGGCTCGGCCGCATCTCCATGCTCGCCGGCTCGAAGTCGGGCGCGTGCGCGAGCACGATGCGCAGCACGCTCTGCGCGAAGCCTGCCTCGCGCCGGCCCATAACCTTGATCGGAAACCGGCACGGAAACGCGAGCGGCGCCTCGCGGGCGGGCGCAGTCGGTTCGTCGTCCATGCGGGCCATGCTCAGGCTGCCGCCGGCGCCTGTTTGCGCCCGGCGCGCATCACGGTCTGCTTGAACTCCTGGTAGAGGGCATGCATGCGCCGGAAGACCGGGCCGGGCCGCCCGGCGCCGACCGGTCTGCCGTCGAGGCTCACCACCGCGAGCACCTCCTTGGACGAGGAAGTCAGCCAGATCTCGTCGGCCGCACGCACCTCGGCTTCGCCCAATTCGCGCAGCTCGAGCGGCAGGCGCGCGCCGCGCGCGAGCTCGATCACCACGTCGTAGGTGATTCCGGGAAGGATCAGATTGGACTTGGGCGGCGCCTGGATCACGCCCGCGCGCACGATGAACACGTTCGAGGCCGACGCCTCGGTCAGGCGAGCGTCGCGGAACAGGATCGTCTCGGCAGCGCCCGCGTCGACCGAGAGCTGGCGCAGCAGGCAGTTGCCGATCAGCGAGATCGACTTGATGTCGCAGTGCAGCCAGCGATGGTCGATCGCGCCCACTGCGGCCACGCCGCGCTCGACCAGCTCCGGGGACGGGTTGACCAGCGGATTGGCCATCATGAACACGGTCGGCTCGACGCCAGCCGGAAACGCGTGGTCGCGCTTGGCTACGCCACGCGTCACTTGCAGATACACCGCCTGGTCCTCGAACGGCTCCTGTGCGACGAGCTCGCCGATCAGCTCGCGCCAGCGCGCGCCGCCGTAGGGGTTGCGGATGCGCACCGCCGCGAGGCTGCGCTCGAGCCGGGCGACGTGCTCGTCGAGGCGGAACGGCACGCGCGAATACACCGGCACGAGCTCGTAGACGCCGTCGCCGAAGATGAAGCCGCGGTCGAGCACGGGCACCCGCGCCTCCTCCAGCGGCATGAACCTGCCGTTCAGAAAGACCATCGGTACGCGTCCGCCCGGGAGCTCGCGCGCGCGGGGGACCGCGCGGCGCTTACTTGATCCACAGCCTAAGTGTATCCCACGCGCGGCCCAGTATCCCGGCCGGCGGAACCGCGTCGAGCGCCACGATCGGATAGTTGCCGAGCGCCTTGCCGGCGAGCGTGAGGCGCAGCTCGCCGACCTGCTGCCCCTTCGCCACGGGCGCCAGCAGCCGCTGGGGGGAGCTCAGGTCGGCCTTCAGCTCGCCCGCATCGCCCTTCGGCACGGTGACCACGAAATCGTGCAGGAATCCGACCGGCACCTGATCGGCGGCACCCTTCCACACGCGCACCGTCTTCACCGGCTTGTCGGGACCGTAGAGCCGCACGCTGTCGAAGAATTGGTAGCCCCAGTTGAGCAGCTTGAGGCTGTCCTGGGTGCGCGCCGCGTCGGAGGTCGCCCCGAGCAGCACCGACAGCAGCCGGCGCGGGCCGCGTTTGGCCGAGCCGATCAGACAGTAGCCGGCCTCCTCGGTGTGGCCGGTCTTCACGCCGTCGACGCTCGGGTCGAGCCACAAGAGCCGGTTGCGGTTCGCCTGCGTGATCCGGTTGTAGGTGAACTCCTTGAGCGCGTAGTAGCGCGCGTAGTCCTGCGGGAAGTCGCGGATCAGGGCGCTCGCCAGCACCGCCAGGTCGCGCGCCGTCGTGTAGTGCTGCGGATCGGGAAGCCCGGTCGCGTTCATGTAATGCGTGTGGCTCATGCCGAGGCGCTGCGCTTCGCGGTTCATCATCTGCACGAACACGTCCTCCGAGCCCGCCACCGCCTCGGCGAGCGCGGTCGCCGCGTCGTTGCCCGATTCGATCTCCATGCCCCGGATCAGCTGGTCGACGGTGACCGGCATGCCGGGCTGGATGAACATGCGCGAGCCCGGCGCCTTCCACGCGTGAACCGAGACGGGAACCTGCTGGTCGAGCGCAAGCTTCTTGTCGCGCAGCGCGGCGAACACCAGGTACGCAGTCATCATCTTGGTGAGCGAGGCCGGTTCCACGCGCTCGTCGGGGTCGTGCGCGGCGAGCAACTGGTTGCTCGACAGATCCATGAGCAGCCACGACTTGGCGTCGATCGAGGGCGGTTGCGGCGCCTCGGCGCGCGCGAGCGTTGCGCACGAGGCGAGGACGGCGATGGCGAACAGCTTGCGGAGCATGTTGGGTTTCGGCGTATGGAAGAATGAAGAAATGGGCGGCGTGGAAGCCGCGATTCTATAGGGGCGCGCGGCCCAGGGCCGTCGTCGAGCCTATCGGACCACGAACAGCGGCTTGAAGTTCAGCTCGGCCTGGATGCGCGTCGCGACGCTGCGGGCCTGCTCGGGCGTGCCGTACGGCCCGAGCTGGAGCTTGTACAGGCCGTTCGCGGCGAGCACGTGGATCGCGTCCGAGAGCCATCCGAGCTCGCGGTACACGCGTGCCCGGAAGCTCTCTGCGCTGGCGCGTGCCGAGAACGCGCCGAGCTGCAGGTAGACGCCGGCCGGCGCGGGCTGCGTGCTCGCGGGGTCCGGCGCCGCGCTCTGCGCTGCGACCGGCGATGAGGCCGCGGGCGGGGCCGCGACGGGAGGTGGCGAAGCCGGGGCGGAGGACGCCAGCGGGGCAGGCTGCGCTGCACCGCCACCCGGCACCCCGAGATCCACCTCCTGCTGCGCAGGCTGCACGAGGCCGGGCACGATGCTGTCGACCTCGACCGGCGCGCTGCCGCTCGCGACGATCCCGAGCTTGTAGGCGGCGGCGTAGGACAGGTCGATGACGCGTCCGGGCCAGAACGGTCCGCGGTCGTTGATGCGCACCACCACGCTGCGGCCGTTGGAGAGGTTGGTGACGCGCGCATAGCTCGGGATCGGAAGGGTCGGGTGCGCGGCGGTCATCGCATACATGTCGTAGCGCTCGCCGCTCGAGGTCTTGAGCCCGTTGTAGCGCCTGCCGTACCAGCTCGCCAGCCCGCGCTCGTGATAGGGCTGGAGCCGCGTGAGCGGCACGTACTCCTTGCCGAGCGCCTGGTAGGGCCGGTTGGCGACGGCGCTGAGCGGCTCGCGCTTCGGCTCGGCGTCGGGAATGGACCCCAGGTTCGGAGGCGGGTTCGCGCCGGGCCCGTCATTCTTGTAGTAGCCCCCGCCGCCGGGATATGCGGCCGCGGGCTGCGCCGCGGGGGCGCCTGCCTCGGGCCCGCGGCGCGGCAGCGCGCCGCAGGCCGCGAGCAGTGCGGCAAGCAATGCGGCGGCGACGGCGCGCGATCTCACTCGTGCTCGTATACGACGTTGCCCGCCACCAGGGTGTAGCGCACCCGCCCGCTGAGCTCGTAGCCGAGGTAGGGGCTGTTCCTGCCCTGGCTGCGCAGCGTCTGCGCGCTGACGCGAAACGGCGCCGCGGGATCGAACACGACAATGTCGGCCGGCGCACCGTGCTCGAGCCGCCCCGAGGCGACGCCGAGCACGCGCGCCGCGTCGCTGGTGACGCGCGCGAGGGTCTGCGCGAGCGGCAGCTCCTGGCGCGCACCCCACTTGAGCACGAGCGGCAGCAGCAGCTCCAGCCCGGTCGCGCCCGGCTCGGCCTCGGCGAACGGCAGCTGCTTGTGGTCCTCGTCCACCGGCGTGTGGTCCGAGCAGGCGCAGTCGATCGTGCCGTCGGCGAGCCGCGCGGCGAGCGCGTCGCGATCCCGCTGGCTCCTGAGCGGCGGCTCGAGCCGGCATTGGGCGTCGAAATAGCCCAGGTCCATCTCCGAGAGGTGCACGTGATGGATGCCGACGTCGCAACTCACCGGGAGACCCTCGTTCTTCGCGCGCAGCATCATGTCGGCGCCGGCCGCCGTGGACAGGCGGCAGACGTGCACCCGGGTGCCGGTGGCGCGCACCAGCTCCAGGATCGCGCCGAGCGCGATCGTCTCGGCGAACGCGGGAATGCCGGGCAGGCCGAGCCGCGTCGCAACGTCGCCGTCGTGCGCCACGCCGCCGCGCGCGATCGCGGGGTCCTCGGCGCGCAGCCACACCGGAAAGCCGAAGGTTGCGGCGTACTGCAAGGCGCGCCAGAGCACCTGCAAGTCGGCGAGCGGCGTATTCGCCTGCGAGAACGCGACGCAGCCCGCCTCGGCGAGCTCGGCCATCTCGGTGAGCGCCTCGCCCTTGAGCTGCACCGTGAGCGCGCCGACCGGATAGAGGCGCGCGCGCGACAGCGCCTTGGCGCGCCGCCGCAGCATGTCGACCAGCCCGGGCTCGTCGAGCGGCGGATCCGTGTCCGGCGGACAGGCGAGGCTCGTCACCCCGCCCGCCACCGCAGCGCCCATCTCGGATTCGAGCGTCGCCTTGTATTCGTAGCCGGGCTCGCGCAGCCGCGCGGATAGATCGATCAGCCCGGGCGCGACCACCAGCCC
>JAKALD010000193.1 GCA_021813275.1 Pseudomonadota bacterium
GCGCGTGAAGGGCAACGGCAACGTATTTCTGATCGGTATGATGGGGGCCGGCAAGACCACCATCGGCCGGCTGATCGCGCGCCGCCTGAAGCGCCAGTTCTTCGACTCGGACCACGAAGTCGAGCGACGCTGCGGAGTGAGAATTCCGGTGATCTTCGACATCGAGGGCGAAGCCGGCTTCCGCGTGCGCGAGGCGGCGGTGCTCGAGGAGTTGAGCGCGCGCGATGGCGTCGTGATCGCGACGGGCGGCGGCGCGGTGCTGCGCGAGGACACCCGCCGGTGCCTGCGCGCGCGCGGCACGGTCGTGTACCTGCACGCGCGGCCGGCGGACCTTTACCAGCGGGTGCGGCACGACAGGAGCCGGCCGCTCCTGGCCGGGACGGACCCGATGCGCCGGTTGGAAGAGCTCTACGCGGCACGCGATCCGCTTTACCGGGAGATCGCCGACGTCGTCGTGGAAACCGGCAAGCAGAGCGCCCCGGCGTTGGCCCGCGAGCTGCTCGCGCGCCTGAGCGAGTCATGCAAAGTCTCCGCGTAGCGCTCGGCAATCGCAGCTACCCGATCCATATCGGGGCCGGCCTGATCGATCAGCCGGCGCTGTACGCGCCGCACCTGGGCTCCGGCAAGGTGGCCGTGGTGACCAACGAGGTGGTCGCGCCGCTCTATCTGGCCAGGGTGCGCGCCGCGCTCGCGGCGGCGGGGGCGGAAAGCATCGAAATCGTCGTTCCCGACGGCGAAACGGCGAAGGGCTGGCAAACGCTCGATCGGGTGTTCGACGCGTTGCTCGCGGCGCGCTGCGGCCGCGACGGCGTGATCGTCGCGCTCGGCGGGGGCGTCGTGGGCGACCTGGCCGGCTTCGCGGCCGCGGTCTATCTGCGCGGGGTGCCGTTCATTCAGGTACCGACCACGCTGCTCGCCCAGGTGGACTCCTCGGTCGGCGGCAAGACCGCGATCAACCATGCCCGCGGCAAGAACATGATCGGCGCCTTCCATCAGCCGCTCGCGGTGATCGCCGACGTCGCGACGCTCGATACGCTGCCGGAGCGCGAGCTGCGCGCCGGGCTCGCCGAGGTGATCAAGCACGGCTTCGTCCTCGATGCGGCGTTCGTCGCCTGGCTCGAGGCGAACGTGGGCGCGCTGCTCGCGCGCGAGCGCGCGGCACTCGAGCGCGCGGTGCAACGCTGCTGCGAGCTGAAGGCCGATGTCGTCGCCGCGGATGAGCGTGAAGCCGGCCTGCGTGCGGTGCTCAATTTCGGGCACACGTTCGGCCACGCCATCGAGACCGGGTTGGGCTACGGCGCCTGGCTGCACGGCGAGGCGGTGGCGGCGGGCATGGCGATGGCCGCCGAGCTGTCGGTGCGGGCGGGGCTCCTCGAGGCCGACGCCGCCCGACGCGTGCGCGCGCTCATCGCGCGCGCGGGGCTGCCGGCGCACGGACCCGAGCTGCCGGTCGAGCGCTACCTCGAGCTCATGGCGGTCGACAAGAAAGCCGCGCGCGGCCGCACGCGCTTCGTGCTTCTGGAGGCGATTGGGTGCGCCGCGCTGCGCGACGACGTGAGCGAGCGCGCCGTGTGCGAGGCGATCCTCGCCTGCACCCCCCGAACTCCGGCTCCGGCGGCGCGCTGAAGCGCGCGCTCGACGCCAATCCCTTGAATCAGAGGGAGCAACTGCGTATATTCGGCAGTTCGGCCGGCTTTTTTGTGCACAGCGGCGACGTAAGAAGAGTTCTTTTGGTTTCCGAGGGTTAGCCATGGCCCACCCCCTCATGCCTCCGGCACAGGGTCTGTACGACCCGGCCCACGAGCACGACGCGTGCGGCGTCGGCTTCGTCGCGCATATCCGGGGCAAGAAGTCGCATTCGATCATCGAGCAGGGCCTGACGATCCTCAAGAACCTCACGCACCGCGGGGCGGTGGGCGCGGATCCGAAGGCGTCGGATGGCGCGGGAATCCTGATCCAGGTGCCCGACCGGCTGTTCCGCGACGAGATGGCCAGGCAGGGCGTCGAGCTGCCGCCGCTCGGGCAATACGGAGTGGGCATGGTGTTCCTGCCGCGCGAGCCGGCGAGCCGCTTCGCCTGCGAGTACGAGATCGAGCGGGCCATCAAGGACGAGGGCCAGGCGCTGCTCGGCTGGCGCGACGTGCCGGTCGACAATTCCGACCTCGGCGAGTCGGTGAAGCGCATCGAGCCGGTCATCCGGCAGGTGTTCATCGGGCGCGGCAGGGGCGTCACGGTGACCGACGCCCTCGAGCGCAAGCTCTACATCATCCGCAAGAGCTCGGGCCACGCGATCCAGGCGCTCAGGCTCGCGCACGGCAAGGAATTCTACGTGCCGTCGATGTCGGCGCGCACGGTCGTCTACAAGGGCATGCTGCTCGCGCACCAAGTGGGCGAGTACTACCGCGACCTGCGCGACCCGCGCGTCGAATCGGCGCTCGCGCTGGTGCACCAGCGCTTCTCGACCAACACCTTTCCCTCGTGGGACCTGGCGCACCCGTTTCGCATGATCGCGCACAACGGCGAGATCAACACACTGCGCGGCAACGTCAACTGGCTCCGCGCGCGCCAGGGCGCGATCTCGAGCCCGATCCTGGGGGCCGATCTGAACAAGATCTGGCCGCTGATCTACCCCGGCCAGTCGGACTCGGCCTCCTTCGACAACGCGCTCGAGCTGCTGGTGATGGCCGGCTATTCGGTGGCGCACGCGGTCATGATGATGATCCCGGAGGCGTGGGAGAACCATGCCCTGATGGATCCGAGCCGCCGCGCGTTCTACGAATACCACGCCGCGATGATGGAGCCCTGGGACGGGCCGGCTTCGATCGCCTTCACCGACGGGCGCCAGATCGGCGCCACGCTGGACCGCAACGGCCTGCGTCCCTCGCGCTACCTCGTGACGGAGGACGACCTGGTCATCATGGCCTCGGAGGCGGGCGTGCTGCCCGTTCCGGAGGAGCGCATCGCCAAGAAGTGGCGCCTGCAGCCGGGCAAGATGTTCCTCGTCGACCTGGAGAAGGGCCGCATCATCGACGACAAGGAGCTGAAGGACTCGCTCGCCTCGGGCAGGCCCTACGCCGAATGGATCGAGCGCATCCGCGTCAAGCTCGACGAGGTGCAGAGCGATCGCCAGAAGCCCGAGCGCTCCGCGGTGCCGCTGCTCGACCGGCAGCAGGCGTTCGCCTACACGCAGGAAGACATCAAGTTCCTGATGACGCCCATGGCGCTCGAGGCCCAGGAGCCGGTCGGCTCGATGGGCAACGATTCGCCGCTCGCGGTGCTGTCGAACAAGAACAAGACGCTCTACCACTATTTCAAGCAGCTCTTCGCCCAGGTGACCAACCCGCCGATCGACCCGATCCGCGAGGAGCTGGTGACCTCGCTCGTGTCGTTCATCGGGCCGAAGCCCAACCTGCTCGGCATCGACGAGATGAACCCGCCGCTGCGGCTCGAGGTGAGCCAGCCGGTGCTCGACTTCTACGAGATGGAGAAGATCCGGCACATCGAGCGCTACACGCAGGGCAAGTTCGCCGCCTGCGAGCTCGACATCACCTATCCGCTCGCCTGGGGCAAGGAGGCGATCGAGGCGCGCCTCGCGAGCCTCGCCGCGCAGGCCGAGGACGCGGTGCGCGCCGGCACCTCGATCATCATCATCTCGGACCGCAAGCTGGAGCGCGACCGCGTGGCGATCCCGGCGCTGCTCGCGCTCTCGGCGATCCATCAGCACCTGGTGAACAAGGGGCTGCGCACTTCCACCGGCCTGGTGGTCGAGACCGGTTCGGCGCGCGAGGTGCACCACTTCGCGCTGCTCGGCGGCTACGGCGCCGAGGCGGTGCACCCCTACCTCGCGCTCGAGACGCTGCTCGAGCTGGCGGCGCGCGAGCAGCTCGGGCCGAACGTCGACGGCACCAAGGCGATCAAGAATTTCGTCAAGGCGATCGGCAAGGGCCTGAAGAAGGTGATGTCCAAGATGGGCATCTCCACTTACATGTCCTACACCGGGGCACAGATCTTCGAGGCCGTGGGCCTCGCTCCGAGCCTGGTCGACAAGTACTTCGCCGGAACCACGTCCTCGGTCGGCGGCATCGGCGTGTTCGAGGTCGCCGAGGAGGCGATTCGCGTCCACCGCGCCGCGTTCGACGAGCAGGACCCGGTGCTGCAGGGCGCGCTCGACGCGGGCGGCGAGTATGCCTGGCGGGTGCGCGGCGAGGAGCACATGTGGACGCCCGAGGCGATCGCCAAGCTGCAGCACGCGACGCGCCGCAACGCCGTGCAGGCGTACAGGGAGTACGCCGCCATCATCAACGACCAGTCGCGGCGCCATATGACCTTCCGCGGGCTGTTCGAGCTCCGCCTCGACCGCTGCAAGCCCGTTGCGCTCGAGGAGGTCGAGCCCGCCGCGGAGATCGTGAAGCGCTTTGCTACGGGCGCGATGTCGCTCGGCTCCATCTCCACCGAGGCGCACACCACGCTCGCCGTCGCGATGAACCGCATCGGCGGCAAGTCGAACACCGGCGAGGGCGGCGAAGACTACCGGCGTTACGCGCCCGTGAAGGCGGGCGAGACGCTGCGCACGCGGCTCGGCGCCGAGCGCGTCGCGCACGACATCGAGCTCAAGGAAGGCGACTCGCTCAAGTCCAAGATCAAGCAGGTGGCCTCCGGGCGCTTCGGCGTCACCGCCGAGTACCTGACCTCGGCCGAGCAGATCCAGATCAAGATGGCGCAGGGCGCGAAGCCCGGCGAGGGCGGGCAGCTCCCGGGGCGCAAGGTCTCGGAGTACATCGCCGAGCTGCGCTACTCGACGCCCGGCGTCGAGCTGATCTCGCCGCCGCCGCACCACGACATCTACTCGATCGAGGACCTGGCGCAGCTGATCCACGACCTGAAGAACGCCAACCCGCGCGCCTCGATCTCGGTGAAGCTCGTCTCCGAGGTCGGCGTGGGCACGGTCGCCGCGGGCGTGGCGAAGGCCAAGTCCGACCACGTGACCATTTCCGGGCACGACGGCGGCACCGGCGCCTCGCCCTGGTCGTCGATCAAGCACGCGGGAACGCCGTGGGAGCTGGGGCTCGCCGAGACGCAGCAGACGCTCGTGCTGCAGCGCCTGCGCGGGCGGATCGCCGTGCAGGTCGACGGCCAGATCAAGACCGGGCGCGACGTGGTGATCGGCGCGATGCTGGGCGCCGACGAGTTCGGCTTCGCCACGGCGCCGCTGGTCGTCTCGGGCTGCATCATGATGCGCAAATGCCACCTGAACACCTGCCCGGTGGGCGTGGCGACCCAGGACCCGGTGCTGCGGCGCAAGTTCTCGGGCAAGCCCGAGTACGTGGTGAACTACTTCTTCTTCGTCGCCGAGGAGGTGCGCGAGCTGATGGCGAGCCTCGGCGTGCGCAAGCTCGACGAGCTGATCGGGCGGGCCGACCTGCTCGACATGAAGAAGGGGATCGAGCACTGGAAGGCGCGCGGGCTGGACTTTGCGCGCGTGTTCGCGATGCCGCAGATGCCGGCCGAGGTCGCGCGCTTTCATTGCGAGAGCCAGGATCACGGCCTGGAGAAGGCGCTCGACAACCGGCTGCTCGAGCTCGCGCAGCCTGCGCTCGAGCGCGGCGAGAAGATCGCGATCGACATTCCGATCCGCAACATCCACCGCACCGTCGGAACGATGCTCTCGGCCGAGATCGCGCGCCGCTATGGCCACGACGGGCTGCCGGAGGACACCATCCACGTGCGGCTCGCGGGCGCAGCCGGGCAGAGCTTCGGCGCGTTCCTCGCCCGCGGCCTCACGCTGGACCTCATCGGCGAGACCAACGACTACTGCGGCAAGGGTCTCTCCGGCGGGCGTATCTGCGTGCAGCCCTCGCCCAAGTTCCGCGGCGAGCCGACCGAGAACATCATCACCGGCAACGTCGTGCTGTACGGGGCGATCGCCGGCGAGGCGTACTTCCGCGGGGTCGCGGGCGAGCGCTTCGCGGTGCGCAACTCCGGCGCCTCGGCGGTCGTCGAGGGGGTGGGCGATCACGGCTGCGAGTACATGACCGGCGGCACGGTTGTGGTGCTCGGCGCCACGGGGCGCAACTTCGCCGCCGGCATGTCGGGCGGGATCGCGTACGTGCTCGATTCCGACGGCGCGTTCGCCAAGCGCTGCAACACGGCGATGGTCGACCTCGAGCCGGTCGCCGCGGAGTCCGAGCAGCAGGGCAAGCTGCCTCGGGAGCTGTGGCATCTCGGCGAGGCCGACGAGGCGCTGCTGCGCGCGCTGATCGAGCGCCACGCGCGCTACACCGGCAGCCGGCGCGCCCAGCAGATCCTGGACCGCTGGAGCGAGTACCGCAGCCGCTTCGTCAAGGTTTTCCCGAGGGAATACCGCCGCGCGCTCGGCGAGCTCGCCGCCGCGCAGCGCAAGGCCGCGGCGTAGCCGGCCATGGGCAAGATTACCGGATTTCTGGAATACGCGCGCCTGCAGGAGGCCTCCGAGCCGCCCGAGCAGCGCAAGAAGCACTACCGCGAGTTCGTCGCGCACCTCGGCGACGAGGAAGCGAAGATTCAGGGCGCGCGCTGCATGGACTGCGGCACGCCGTTCTGCATGAGCGGCTGCCCCGTCAACAACATCATTCCGGACTGGAACGACCTGGTCTACCGCGGCGACTGGCGCCGGGCGATCGAGACGCTGCACTCGACCAACAACTTTCCCGAATTCACCGGCCGGGTCTGCCCGGCGCCGTGCGAGGAGGCCTGCACGCTGCGCATCAACGACGACCCGGTGGGCATCAAGTCGATCGAGCACGCGATCATCGACAAGGCCTGGGAGCGCGGCTGGGTGACGCCGCAGCCGCCGGCGCGCAAGACCGGCAAGCGCGTGGCGGTGGTCGGATCGGGGCCGGCGGGGCTCGCCTGCGCGCAGCAGCTGGCGCGCGCGGGGCACGACGTGACCGTGTTCGAGAAGAACGACAGCCTCGGCG
>JAKALD010000194.1 GCA_021813275.1 Pseudomonadota bacterium
CCGACGTAGGTGAACAGGCCCTTCTTCGCCATGTCCCCGAGGTTCTGGATGTGCCGCACCTGCACCGGGCCGTTGAACACCAGCCGCGTGCCCAGGCCGCCGAAGCCGTTCTGCAGCGTGGCGAACGGGACGTTGTGCCAGGCGCTGAAGCTCTCGAGCTGGATCCACGACTGCCAGCCGGTGGTGAACGGGCAAGCGACCCCCGCGGCCTTCAGCTTCTCGGCATCCTTCTCCAGCTCGGGCCAGGTCTTCGGCGGCGCGTTGGGATCGAGGCCAGCCTTCTTGAACAGGTCCTTGTTGATGTAGAGCACCTGGGTGGAGCTGTTGAACGGCATCGACAGCAGGTGCCCCTGCGTGTCGGAGTAGTACGAGGTCACCGCCGGGAGATACGCCTTCGGGTCGAACGGCTCGTGCTCCATGGCCATCAGCTTGTACACCGGCATGATCGCGCCGCGCGCCGCCATCATGGTGGCGGTGCCGACCTCGAACACCTGCAGGATGCCCGGCGGATTGCCGGCGCGGTAGGCCGCGATCGCCGCGGTCATCGACTCGTCGTACTGCCCCTTGTAGACCGGGACCACCTTGTACTCGGACTGGCTGGCGTTGAACTTCTGCGCGATCTCGTTCACCTTGTCGCCGAGCTTGCCGGCCATCGAGTGCCACCAGGTGATCTCGACCACCGCGTGCGCGGGAAGCGCGCACGCCATACCGAGCGCGAGCGCGCCCAGACTGCGCCACAAACGGATCATGATTGACTCCCCTTTCGAGCGAAGCTTTTCGGATTTGTTAACGGCGTATTACGGGACGGAATGTTAACTCCACTTGATGACAGGATGGTGGATATTCCGGGCGGGACCGTCGTGAATTGCCGCGCGGTGCCGCTCCACCGCCCGCAGACCGACCCCGCCGGCACAGACTCCCAGCGCGCGTTCAGTGTTCCGCCAGTTTCATCCCGCGGTGGCGCCGCCCCTCGTGCGCCAGCATGAAGGCGCGCAACAAATCGTTGCCGCGCCTGACCGCCGCGTCGAGCGCGTCCATCGGCGTCTTCCGGTCGGCCCATACCTGCTCCAGCTCGCGATCGACCTCGGCGCGGATCGCGCGGAGCGGCCCGAGGCGGATCCCGCGCGACTCAGGGGTCGGGTTCTTCAGCAGCTGCCGCACCGCGATCTGCTCGCCCGGGTAGCGCGCGTAGTAGCCCTCTTTGGTGCTCAGCTCGTAGGCGGCGCGCGTGACCGGGAGGTACCCGGTACGCTCGTGCCATTCGGCCTGAACGCGCGGCTGCAGCAGATAGGCAAGGAATTTCGCCGCCCCGCGGTAGTCCTCGCGGCCCTTGCCGGCCACGACCCAGAGCGCCCCGCCGCGCACCAGCGTGTTCTGCGGCGCGCCGTTCATGTCGTCGTAGTACGGGAACTGCGCGACGCCGAGGTCGAACTTGGCGCTTTGCTTGAGCTGCGGAATGCTCGAGGACGAAGACGTGAGCACGGCGCAGTCCCCGTCCGCGAAGCGCGCATCGGCCGCGTCGCCGCGCCCCGCGTAGGTGAAGTAACGCGCCCTCGCCCAGGACGCGAGCATCGCGACGTGGCGCATCAGCAGCCGGGAGTTGAAGTCGAGCCGCGCGTCGAGGCCGCCGAAGCCGTTGCCGCGGGTCGCGAAGGGCCGGTTGTGCCAGGCGGTCATGTTCTCGAGCTCGATCCACGAGGGCCGCGCGGTGGTGTACGCGCACTTCGCCCCGGAGTCCACGATCGAGCCGAGCGTCTTCATCATCTCGTACCAGGTCTGCGGGGGCTTGTCCGGGTCGAGGCCCGCCTTGCGAAAGGCGTCCTTGTTGTAAAACATGACCGGAGTCGAGGTGTCGAACGGCAGCGCGAGCAGGCGGCCGCGCGCATCGAGGAACGGGCTCGCGACCGCCGGCAGGAACGCGCGCGCCTCGAGCGGCTCGCGCTCCGCGCGCATCATTTCCCACAAGGGTCGCACCGCTCGCGGCTCCGCGAGCAGCGCACCGGTGTCGACCTCGTCGACCTGCACGAGCACCGGCACGTCGCGGTGCTTTTTCGCCTGCAGGACGGCTTCGAGGGCCGCGCCGTCCACGCCCTTGTAGACCGGAACCACACGGTAGGCGCTCTGCGCCGAGTTGAACTGCTGCACCAGGGCGGCCAGCTCGTCGCCGCGCGCACCGCTCATCTCGTGCCAGAGCTGGATCTCGGTCGCCGCGCGCGCGGCCCCGGCCGCGCATGCGAGCACGAGCGCAATCAGAAAGGACCGCATCCGCCCTCCTCGAAGCTGCGCCGGTCGATCGCCCCCCCGGCGCGCAGAGTATATGCCGAAAGAGCTCCGCCCGGCGCCGGCCGTGGCGGCAACCCCACTCCAGACGGCATGCGGCCGGCCGTTCGGTTACGATTACGGCTTGCTTTTTCCGGCGCGATGGTGCCCGACCCGCTTGGCGCGGCCGGGCCGAAGCGCGGTTCCGCATGCGCTCCCTTGCGATCGATCTGCTGCGCGAGCTCACGCGCCACGGCCCTCAGCCGCTCGGCGCGCTCGCCGCGGCGTGCGCCGCGACGCGCGGCAGAACCGAGAGCTGCCTCGCGCGCCTCGCCGCGACCGGCCTCCTCCAGCCGGCCCGCGGCGGGCTGCAGCTCGCCGCGCCGTTCGACTTCCTTTCGGCTGAACGCATCCGCGCCGCGCTCGGCGTGCCGGAGCTCGAAGTGGACGTCCTCGATGCCTGCCCGTCGACCAACTCCGCGCTCATGGAAGGCAGCGACGCGGGGCCCAAGCTGCTGCTCACCGAGGAGCAGACCGCCGGCCGCGGCAGGCGCGGCCGGCGTTGGATCTGCTGCGTCGGTTCGGGCCTCACCTACTCCGTGCGGTGCCGCCTGCATCGCTCCGCGCGCGAGATCCAGGGCCTGTCGCTCGCCGTGGGCGTGGCGGTGGCACGCACGCTGCGCGCTCTCGGCGCCGCCGAAACGGAGCTCAAGTGGCCGAACGATCTCCTCGTGGGCGGCGCCAAGCTGGGCGGCATCCTGGTCGAGACCCGGGTCCAGTCCGAGGCCGTGACGGCGGTCGTGGGGGTGGGCCTCAATTGCCGCGCGAGCGCCGGGCTCGAGGCGCGCCTCAAGCGGCGCGTCGCGGCGCTCGAGGACTTCGTGCGCCCGCTGCCTTCGCGCAACGCGCTCGCGGCGCATCTGGTCGCCGACATCTGGCGAGCGTTACAGACCTTCGACGCCGAGGGGCTCGCGCCCTTTCGCGGCGAGTGGGAAGCAATGCACGCGTACGCCGGCCAGCGCGTGCGCGTGCGGCTCGCCGACGGGCGCGTGCTCGCGGGCGTCGCCGATGGCCTGTGCGAGGACGGCGGATTGCGGCTGCGCACCCGCTCGGGCGTGCGCGCAGTCAAGACCGGCCGCGTTGTCTTCTCGAGGGCCGCCTGATGATCCTCGCGATCGATGCCGGCAACTCGCGCGTGAAGTGGGGCTGGCACGACGGCCGCGCCTGGCACGGCCTCGCGACCGTGTCGCTCATCGAGTTCGCCGCTGCGAGCCACGACATCAACCCGTTCGCCGCGACGCACGAGGACCCGGATCAGATCGTCATCTCGAACGTGGCGGGCGACGGGGCGCACCACCTGCTGGTCAACTGGACCAGCATCTTCGAGGCCGAGCCCGTCTGGGTGCACGGCGAGCGCGAGTGTTGCGGCGTCAGCAGCCGCTACGAGCAACCGGAGCAGCTCGGGCCGGATCGCTGGGCGGCGCTCATCGCTGCGCACGCGCTCGACCCCAAGGCTTCCCTGGTCGTGAACGCCGGCACCGCGACCACCGCGGACGCCTTGTCGGCCGAAGGCGAATTCCTCGGCGGCCTGATCCTGCCGGGGGTCGAGCTGATGCGCTTCGTCCTGCACGAGCACACCGGGCGCCTGCCGATCCAGGAAGGCGCGTATCGCCCTACTCCGCGCAACACGGTCGACGCGATCGAGTCGGGATGCCGGCATGCGCAGGCCGGCGCGGTCGAGCGCATGTACCGGCTTATGGGCGCCAAGGGGCTATGCTTGGTCTCGGGCGGCGCGGGCGTGGCGCTCGTCGAAATGCTGCAGATCCCGTGCCGCTACGTGGAGAACCTCGTCCTCGAAGGCCTGGTGAGGATCGGGCGGGCGAAGGGACTGCGGCGGCGCACATGAGGACGGCGTTCCTCGTCCTGTTGCTCGCAAACCTCGCGTTCTACGCATGGAGCCATTATCTCGCGCCGCCCGCGGCGGGCACCGACCCGCGGCCGCTGACGCAGCAGATCCAGCCCGGTGCGCTGCACATCCTGACCCCCGCCCAGGTCGCCGCGATGGCCACGGCCCAATCGAAGCCTGCGCCCGGCGCGCCTCCGGCGCCCAAGCCGGCCACCGCGACCCCGGCCGCACCCCCGAGCGCGGCAGCCTGCCTTGAGTGGGGCCCGCTCGACCCCACCGATGCCGTGCGCGCCGCTCAGGCGCTCGCGCCGCTCGACCTGGGGTCGCGGCTCTCGCAGCGCAGCGCCTCGGAAGCATCGACCTGGTGGGTGTTCATCCCTCCGCAAGCGAGCCTGCAGGCCGCGCAGAAGAAGGCGGCCGAGCTCAAGGGGCTCGGGATCGACGACTATTACATTGTGCCGGACGCGGGGCCCGACCAATGGGCGATCTCGCTCGGCATCTTCCGCAGCCAGGCGGCAGCCCAGGCGCGGCTGGACGCGCTGCGCGCAAAGAAGGTGCACAGCGCGCAGGCCGCGCCGCGCCCGACGAAGGGCGAAAAGCTCTGGTACGAGGTGCGCCAGGTCGACGCGCCGCTGCGCGCCAAGCTGCAGCAGCTCGCGCAGGGTTTCGCCGGAAGCGAGCTGCAGGAATGCTCGCTGCCGGCGCCGTCCAGGTGAGGGATCGGGCGCCGCGAGCGTGAGAGGCCGGCTGCCCCCTCAGCCGATCGGGTACGCGCCGCCCGGCACGTGCTTCGCGACCAGCGCGAGCAGACGGTCGGCGCGCACCGGCTTGGTCACGTAGCCGACCGCGCCCAGCTCCTTGCCGCGGCTCTCGCCGTCCTCGATCGAGCTCAGGAAGATCACCGGGATGTCCGGAATCGTCTTGTCCGCCTTGAGCGCGGCGACGAATTCGAAGCCGTCCATGTACGGCATGTTGACGTCGGTGATGATGAGGTCGGGCCGCCGCTCGAGCACCATGTGCCCTGCGACGATCGCGTCCTCCGCGACCTGGACGTCGTAACCGGCGCTACGCAAATGCAGCCTGAGCAGCTCCCGGATGCTCTCGTCGTCGTCCACCACGAGGATGCTGGCCGCCATCGTGCGGGAGGAGTGTCTCAAGAGCGCCGGGATTGGTGCTGGTGCGCAGATTCGAACTGCGGACCTACTGATTACGAATCAGTTGCTCTACCAGCTGAGCTACACCAGCCTGCGGGTCGCATCGCCCCGGCGCAAGGGGCGCATTATAGCGGGCCGGGGGGCAGTGTGAACAAATGCAAACGCGCGTGACGGATATCGCGCCCCCTCGGCCGGCGCGCACCGTTCATGACGCCATTCCGGCCGCCGGTCGCCCCGCCTTGCCCGCTTGCGGTCTGCTTACCTACGATTCAGTCACTCAGGGAGGGAAGTTCCCATGCGCCATGCCAGAGGCTTCACGCTGCTCGAGCTGATGATCACGCTCGTGGTCGTCGCCATTCTCGCCGCGATCGCGATCCCCTCCTACCAGGACTACGTGATGCGCGGCAAGATCGCGGAGGCGGTCTCGAACCTCTCCACGACGCGCATCGCGATGGAGAAGTACTACGCCGACAATCATTTCTACAACGTAGCCGGCACGCCGGGTACCTGCGGCGTCGCGATGCCGAGCGGCAGCAATGCGAAGTATTTCACGATCACCTGCGCTTCCGGGACCTCGAGCGGCCCGGGCGACCAGAGCTATACGCTCACGGCCACCGGCCTCGCCAACATGAGCGGATTCACCTACACGATCAACGAGTCGAACCTGCGCACGACCAACATCACAGCGCCGTCCGGTTGGGCCACTTCCGGCACGGTCAACTGCTGGATCCAGAGGAAGGGCGACTCGTGCTGAGCATGCGCGTCCTCGAGCGCGGCTTCACCCTCGTCGAGCTGCTGATCGGGCTGGCCATCGTGGCGCTCATGCTCTTTCTCGGCGTACCGGCGTTCACGACGTTCCTGCAGAACACGCAGATCCGCAACGCCGCCGAGACGACCCTGCAGGGGCTGGACCTGGCGCGCGCGGAAGCGGTGCGGCTCAACCAGCCGGTCCGCTTCCAGTTCGTAAGCAACTTCACCTCGGGTTGCACGCTGTCGGCGACCTCGCTCAGTTGGATCGTCAGCCTCGCCGACCCGACCGGCGCCTGCAACGCGAAAGCCTGGGGCGACAACGTCACCAACACGTCGCTCTCGCCCGCGCCGTCGGCGCCCTTCATCATCGAGGCGAAATCCGCGAAAGAGGGGAGCGCAAACGTCGCGCTCGCGACCACCGGCGGCTCGACCCTCGTCTTCAGCGGGCTGGGGCGCCTCGTCAGCGCGGGCATCACGCAGATCGACTTCACCAATCCAGCTGGCGGCACCTGCACTTATGCCGATCCCACCAACGGAAAGATGCGCTGCCTGCGCATTCAGGTTTCCACCAGCGGGCAGGCGAAGATGTGCGATCCGAAGGTCACCGACACCACCGATCCCCGCGTCTGCAACTGAGGCAAAGCGATGAGAAGCGCACGTCCGCAATCCGCACAGCACGGCATGGTGCTGATCGAGGCGCTGGTCGGAATCCTGATCTTCTCGATCGGCATCCTGGCGATGCTCGGCATGCAGGCGGTCGGCGTGCAGACCACGGTCGATGCCAAGTACCGCTCCGATGCCGCCTTCCTCGCCAACCAGATCGTCAGCCAGATGTGGGTCAACCAGGCCAACCTCGCGAGCTACGAC
>JAKALD010000195.1 GCA_021813275.1 Pseudomonadota bacterium
CGGCGGCCTATGCGGCGGCCAAGGGCGTGCAGTGGTTCGTGGTCGACAGCGTCGACGAGCTGCGCAGGATCCATGCCGTCAAGCCCGATGCCCGGCTCTACGTGCGCATCGCCACGCCGAACATCGGCAGCGACTGGCCCCTGTCCGGCAAGTTCGGCGTGGGCGCGGGCGAGACGCGCGAGATCATCGCCGCGGCGGGGAAGCTGGGCGCGGATCTCGCCGGGGTGACCTTCCACGCCGGCTCGCAATGCCGCAACCCGGAAAACTGGCGCGTCGGCATCGAGAAGGCGCGTGCCGTCTTCGACGCCATGCTGAAAGCCGGGCTCAAGCCGCGCCTGCTCGACATCGGCGGCGGATTCCCGGTGCGGCACGTCAAGCCGATTCCGGCCGTCGAGGTGATCGGGCCGGTCGTGAACGAGGCGCTCAAGGCATTCCCGGAGGACGTGCAGGTCATCGCGGAGCCGGGACGGTTTCTGGTTTCCGATGCCGGCTACTTCGTGTGCCGCGTCCTCGGCACCGCGACCCGCGGGGGCAAGCGCTGGATGCACTGGGACGCGGGCCTGTTCGGGGGCGTGATCGAGACGACCGAAGGGCTCAAGTACAAGATTCGCACCGACCGGGCCGGGCCGGACGTCCCCTGGAACGTCGCGGGGCCGACCTGCGACTCGGTCGACGTGGTCCTGCGCGACGAGCCACTGCCTTCCGACCTGCAGGAAGGCGATTTCGTCTACATCCGCAACGCCGGCGCCTACACGACGGTGTACGCGAGCGAGTTCAACGGCTTCCCGCTGCCGGAAGTGCGGGTATTCGAGTCCAAGCGCTGACCCGCAGCCGCTCGAAATGGAAGAGGCGGGCCTCGGCCCGCCTTCTTCATCGGCGATCGCGCGATTCGCTGGCGCGCTCGTAGCACACGAAGTCGAAGCGCGTGCCGTCTGCCGCAGCGTGCGCTGCGCGCTGCACCTCGCGCCATACGCTGCGATCGAACTCGGGGAAGCGCGCGTCGCCCTCGTAGTCGCGGTGGATCTCGGTCAGCGCGAGGATGTCGGCGCTCGGCAACGCGGCGCGGTACAGCTCCCCGCCTCCGATCACGAACGCGACCTGCGCGTGGGCGCATAGGGCGAGCGCCTCTGCGAGCGAGCAGGCCACGCTCGCTCCCGCCGCCGCGTATCCCGCGCGGCGCGTGACCACGATGTTCTTCCGCCCGGGCAGCGGCTTGCCGAGCGACTCCCAGGTGCGCCGCCCCATGATCACCGGGTGCCCGAGGGTCATGGCCTTGAAACGCTTCAGGTCCTCGGGCAGGTGCCAAGGCAGCCCGCCGCCGGCGCCGATAATGCCGTTCGAAGCGACCGCCGCGATCAGGCAGATGCGCGGCCGCCGGGCGGGCGGGGGCTCGGCCGGGCACCGAGCCTGGGTGAACCGGTCCTCGATGTGTGACATACGCCCTGACCCTGACCAAGTTTTACGTGAAAGTATCACAAGCTGTATGCGCGCCGCCTCGCCCAGATTGCGCCATCCGCGCTCGTTTGTCGGGCTGCTGGTGACCGGGTTCGTCCTGGTCGCGCTGCCGCTCGCAGGCGCGCTCCTGTATTCCGCCTGGAACACCGAGCGCCTCGCGGAGCGCAGCACCAATGCCGTCTTCAACGCGGCCCAGGCCGCGCGCGCCAGCCGCTCGTTGGTCAACCGCATCGGCACGATCGAGCGGCTCGCGCAGCAGATCGCGGTGCTCGACGACCCCGGGCTGAAGGCCGACTACACCCGGGTGCACGACGACTTCAGACGCGTGGCAGCCGACCTGTCGCGGCTGCCGCTCGACGGCCAGCAGCTGGGCGCGCTCGAGCGCACGCTCGCGCAGGAACAGTCCCTGTACGACGTGCTGAGCGGCACGCCCCGGGCGAAGCTCGACCTGCGCGAAATACGCGGCCAGGTGGACGCGCTCACCGAGAACGCCTACGAGGTGCTCGCAATCAGCTATCTGGTCGCGGACCGCGAGGTCGAGCGGCTGCGCGCCAGCGCCGAAGCCGTGCAGCGGCGGCTGATCCTCTTGGTCATGTTCACGAGCGCCGTGGCGGTGGCGATCGCGCTCGCCCTGACCCGCATCATCGCGCGCCCGATCGCGCAGCTCGATGCCGCGATCCGCCAGCTCGGCGGCGCCGACTTTTCGCGCCCGATCCGGGTGCGCGGGCCGGAGGACCTGCAGTACCTTGGCGAGCGGCTCGACTGGCTGCGACGCCGGCTGAACGAGCTCGAGGCGCAGAAGAACCGGTTCCTGCGCCACCTGTCTCACGAGCTGAAGACGCCGCTGACCGCCTTGCGCGAGGGCACCGAGTTGCTGAACGACCGCGTCGCCGGCCCGCTTGCTCCGTCACAGCAGCGCGTCGTGGGGATCATGCGCGACAACAGCCTCAAGCTGCAAGGGATGATCGAGGACCTGCTGGACTACCAGCGCGCGCTGCACGCGGCCGCGTCGCTTGACGTGAAAAACGTGCCGCTGCCGTCGCTGGTGCGCGAAGTGGTCGAGGTGCACCGGCTCGCGGCGCAGGCCAAAGGTCAGCGCGTCGCGCTCGAGGTCGCCGTGCCGTCGGTTCAGGCTGACGCCGAGAAGCTGCGCTCGATTCTCGACAACCTGCTCGGCAACGCGGTGAAGTTCACGCCGCCCGGAGGGACAATTTCCATCCTGGCGCGCGAGCAGGACGCCGAAGTGCTGATCGAGGTGGTCGACTCCGGGCCGGGGGTGCCCGTCGGCGAGCGCGAATCGATCTTCGACTCCTTCTTTCGCGGCCGCGCCCAGGCTTCGGGGCGGGTCCAAGGGACGGGCCTCGGGCTGGCCATCGTGCGCGAGTTCGCCGAGGCCCACGGCGGTCGCGTCGCCGCCGTGGCCGGCGGCGGCGGGGGCCATTTCCGAGTCACGCTCCCGCGCCAGCGCGCGCAGCCGAGGGCGGCATGAGGGTGGCTCTCATGCTCTTCGTCGTGCTCGCAGCCGGTTGCAGCGCGCTCAGGCCGCAACCGGGCGACGCGGAGCGCGTCGACCGGGTGCTCGCCGAAACGCTCCAGCTTCAGCACGCGAGCCCCGCGCGCCAGCGCAATGCGCTGACACGCGCCCGTCAAGCCTTCGCCGAAGGCGGTGGCCGAGACATCGACCGCCTCCGGCTTGGCACGTTGTTTGCAACGCTTCCGGCACCGCTCGGCGAGGAGACCCGGGCAATCGATCTCCTGAGGCCGCTTGCGTCACAGCGTCCGGAGACTGCCCTCACCCGGTTTGCGGCGATTCTGGTCAGCCAGGTGGCCGAGCGCCGGCGCCTGGAGCAAGTCGGGCAGCGGGGCGAGCAGGCGCTGCGTCACAGCGAGCACCAGGCGAGCGAGCTGCGGCACAAGCTGGATGAGCTGAAATCGATCGAACGCAGCGTGCTGCAGCGCGAGGAGCAGCTGCACGTTGAGTGAGAACAACGAACGAGGTGATGCCATGAGCCAAGAACCTACCCGCGTCCTTCTGGTCGACGACGACAAGGATCTGCTGCAGCTGATCGCGATGCGGCTCTCAGCGGCCGGTTATGCCGTCACCGCAGTCGAGTCCGGCGAGGCTGCGCTCACGAGCCTGGCGGTGTCCCGCCCGCACGTGGTCGTCACCGACTTGCGCATGCAGGGGATGGACGGCATGAGGCTGTTCGACGCCATCCACAGGCAGGCGCCCTCGCTGCCGGTGATCATCCTCACGGCGCACGGCACGATCCCGGAGGCGGTGGCCGCCACGCGCCGCGGCGTGTTCGGCTTCCTCACCAAGCCGTTCGACAGCAAGCTGCTGCTCGAGACCGTCAGCGACGCGCTGCGGCTGTCGAGCGCGCCGCGCGGCGAAGGCGAGGACTGGCGGTCGGGCATCATCACGCGCTCCTCGGCGATGGAAGACCTGCTCGCTCAGGCGCAGCGCGTAGCCGCTTCGGACGCAAGCGTGTGCATTTTCGGCGCGAGCGGCACGGGCAAGGAGCTGCTCGCGCGGGCGATTCATCGTTCGAGCCGCCGCGCACGCAAACCCTTCGTCGCGGTGAATTGCGGCGCGATCCCCGAAGGCCTGCTCGAATCGGAGCTGTTCGGCCACAGGAAGGGCTCGTTCACCGGGGCCACGCAGGACCGGCAGGGCCTGTTCCAGGCAGCGCAGGGCGGCACGCTGTTTCTCGACGAGGTCGGCGACATGCCGCTCGCGCTGCAGGTGAAGCTGCTGCGCGCGCTCGAAGACCGGGTCGTGCGCCCAGTCGGCTCCAACGAAACGATCCCGATCGACGTGCGCATCATCTCGGCCACCCATCGCCGCCTCGAGGAGCGCATCGCGTCCGGCGAGTTTCGCGAGGATCTCTATTACCGCCTGAACGTCGTGAAGCTCACAGTGCCTGCGCTCGCCGAGCGCCGCGAGGACGTGCCGCTGCTCGCGCGTCACTTCCTCGAGCGGCTCGCCCAGCGCTACGGTCGACCGCGGCTCGCCTTCTCGCGCGAGGCGCTGGAGCTGCTGGTATCGGCGCCGTGGCCGGGCAACGTGCGGCAGTTGCTCAACGTCGTCGAGCAGTCGGTCGCGCTGTCCGCAACCGAAGTGATTCCTGCATCGCTCGTGAGCCAGGCGCTCGACGCGGGCGACTCGGTGCTCACGCCGCTCGACGAGGCGCGCCGCGCGTTCGAGCGCGACTATCTGATCCGCATCCTGAAGATCACCGCGGGCAATGTGACCCACGCGGCGCGGCTCGCCGGACGCAATCGGACCGAGTTCTATCGCCTGCTCGAGCGGCATGCCCTCGAGCCCGCGGTGTTCAAGCGCTCGGCGAACGCAGAAGTCTAGAGGCGTCGTGCTTCGGCGACGTCCCGAATCCTTCGGGATCAAGCCCTTGCAGGGAACGTGAAATAGGTCGTCGCCGGAGGGCGACATTTCCGACCCTATGGCCGGCGTGGAATTCGTCACGCTAGAGTCCCAAGCTCCCGCGACGGCGCACTTTTTTTCCATTGGCACGGGGATTGCGAGAGAACGATTGTTAAAAAATGTCAGCGCCAGCGGTTGGCGCTCCACAAAGGCAGAGCAAGAGGACGGCCATGCAGGAGGTACGAATCAAACACGATGGGCGCTTGCTGCTCGAGACCCTCGCCGGCTTGGGTCTGCTCGGGCTGGTCATGTTCGGCGCCGGAATGACGGTCTACCGGCTGATCGCGCCCGAGGGCTGGCTGGCGCGACTTCTGGGCAGCGCCCTGAGCAGCGGAGCCGCCGCCCTGGTATCACTGATGGTGATAGGCGTGCTCGCCTGGTTTTCACGAGAATGGATCACGCCGGAGCGGAAGAATCGTTATGCCGAGCTGATCCTCTACGGGTTCGCGGCGGCGGGGATGCTCTATCTCGCGCAGCTCTGGCTCGCCGGCACTCTCTAGGAAAGGCTTCTCCCAGAAAAAGAAGTCCGTTGCATCTCGACTCCCGGGGCCCGCCTTCCCCCCTACAGGCGGGCCCATTTTTTTGCGCGCGCCACGCCCAGGGCGCCCAAGGTTCAGACCGCAATCGGTGCGCTGATCGCCGGATAGGGGTCGTAGCCCGTCAGGGTGAAGTCCTCGTAGCGGAATTCGAACAGGTCCCTCACCTCGGGGTTGAGCCTCATGTGCGGAAAC
Organism: Pseudomonadota bacterium; assembly: GCA_021813275.1. Lineage (GTDB taxonomy): Bacteria > Pseudomonadota > Gammaproteobacteria > Burkholderiales > SG8-39 > JAKALD01. The sequence continues at coordinate 5,629 of JAKALD010000195.1, forward strand.
GGCCGCGGCGCGCGTCCCAGCTGCTCGCGCGCCTGCTCGAGGTGGTTGCTGTAGAGGTGCGCGTCTCCGAGCGTGTGCACGAATTCCCCGGGCGCGAGGCCGCTCACCTGGGCGACCATGAGCGTGAGCAGCGCGTAGGAGGCGATGTTGAACGGCACCCCCAGGAACAAGTCGGCGCTGCGCTGGTAGAGCTGACAGGAGAGCCTGCCTTCGGCGACGTAGAACTGGAACAACGCGTGACAGGGGGGCAGCGCCATGCGGTCCACGTCCGCCGGATTCCAGGCGCTGACGATGTGGCGCCGCGAATCCGGCCGCGCGCGCAGCGACTCCAGCACTTGCGCGATCTGGTCGATGCGGCGCCCGTCAGGAGCCTTCCAGTGTCGCCATTGATAACCGTAGACGGGGCCGAGCTCGCCGTTCGCGTCGGCCCATTCGTCCCAGATCGTCACGCCGCGCTCGCGCAGCCAGCGCACGTTGGTCTCGCCCCGCAGGAACCAGAGCAGCTCGTAAATGATCGACTTCAGGTGCAGCTTCTTGGTGGTGAGCAGGGGGAAGCTCTCCTGAAGCCCGAAGCGCATCTGCCAGCCGAACACCGATAGCGTTCCGGTGCCGGTGCGGTCCGACTTGCGCGCGCCGTGCACGAGCACGTGGCGGAGCAGCTCCAGGTATTGCCGCTCGCCGTCGCTTGCGCCCGTAGTCGAAGTCGCGGATCCGCTCATACGGCAATTCTAGCGAACAGCTCGCGCGCGCTCGGGAAGCGGTCCGCCGGGTCCTTCGCGAGCAGGCGGTCGAGGATCGGCTGGTAGCCGGCGAGCCGCGCCGGCAGCCGCGGCGCCTCGCCGTGGACGTGCAGGTAGACGATCTCGGCCGCGCCGCGAGCCTGGCCCTCGAAGATCCTGTGACCGCTCAGCATCTCGTAGAAGATGACTCCCAGGCTGTACAGGTCGGAGCGATGATCGGCAGGCTTTCCCAGGCACTGCTCGGGACTGGCGTAACGGGGCGTGGCGAGCAGCTGGCCGTGGCGCGTGAGCGCCACGTCGGCGACGAGGCTCTTGGCCAGGCCGAAGTCGACGATCGCCGGCATGCCGTTTTCGCGAAACAGGATGTTCTGGGGCTTGAGGTCCCGGTGCACGATGCCTTGCGAGTGCACCGCGTCGAGCGCCTTGGCGATCTGCGAGGCGATGCGCAACGCCTCGCGGGAGGTCAGCCCCTCGTGCATGCGAGTCGCGAGCGACCCCCCCGAAAGGAATTCCATCGCGATGTACGGGTGCTCGCCCGTGAAGTCCTGGTCGTAGA
>JAKALD010000196.1 GCA_021813275.1 Pseudomonadota bacterium
ATCGCGGGCGGCTTCGGCCGCGGCGCGAACGGCAGCGCCGGACCCTTCGGGCCGCTCGAGCAGGCCTGGCTCGCGCAGGCGCTGCCGCCCGAGCGGCGCGGGGCGATATTCAGCGCGAACGCCGCAATCGGCTTCGGCGGCATGGCGCTCGGGGCGCTCCTCGCGGGAGGCGTCAAGCTCCTCGTCGGGCCGCTCGGCGAAGTGCTCGCCTACCGGCCGCTCTTCCTGCTCTCGCTCGCCGGCTCGGTCGCGGCATTTGGCCTCATCGCGGGAATGCGCGAGCCCGAGCCGCAGCCGCGCGCGCCGCTCGCCGACCGGCAGCCCGAGCGGCGCGCCGAGAACCGCATGCTCGTGCGGCTCGTCGTCGCGAACACCCTCAACGGCCTGGGCATCGGCATGATCGCGCCGCTCATCGCCTACTGGTTCGCGCTGCGCTTTCAGCACGGGCCCGGCTCGATCGGGCCGGCGCTCGCCGCGAGCTTCGTGTTCGGCGCGCTGGGGGCGGTCGTCGCCGGGCGCATGGTGCGCCGCTACGGCCTCATCCGGCCGGTCGTCATCATGCGCGGTCTCGGGCTCGGCTTTCTCGTCGCGGTGCCGCTCGTGCCCGCCTTCGCGCTCGCTGCGGCCCTGTACGCGCTGCGCGCGGGATTCAACCAGGGCACCGCCGGCGTGCGCCAGGCGCTCGTCGTCGGCCTCACGCGCGATCGGCGCGGCCTCGCCGCGAGCCTGCAGAACGTCTCCATCCAGATCCCGCGCGCGGTGGGCCCGCTCGTCGCGGGCTTCATGCTGCACGCCGGGATGCTCGAGGCGCCGTTCATCCTCGCGGCGGCGCTGCAGGCGAGCTACCTCGTGCTCTATGCGCGGTTCTTTCGCGGCTATGCGGCGGGAGGCGTGGAGTAGGCGCGACTCAGCGTCCCCCCGCACCGGCGAGATAGTCTATCTTCTGCAGATTCTCCACCTCGCCCGAGGAACCCCATGCCCACCGACGACTTCCCGAACCGAAAATATCTAATCAGCCCGCGCGAGCTGGCCGAGCGCCTCGGGTCGGTCACTTTGGTCGACCTGCGTCCGGCGGAGGACTTCGCGCTCGGCCACATCGAGGCGAGCCGCCATCTCGACCTGTACGGCGTGAGCCTGAACGACTCCTCGGAGGCGCCGCTCGCCGCCTTTCTGTCCGTCTTTCGCACGCTGTTCGGAGCGCGCGGCGTACGCGGGGACAAGCCAGTCGTGATCTACGACCACGAGACCGGCGAGCGGGCGGCGCGCGCGGTGTGGCTGCTCGCCGTGCTGGGCCACCCGGACGTGAGAATCCTCGACGGCGGAACGCTGGCGTGGACCGCCTCGGGCGGGAAGCTCGTCCGCTTGACCGCCGCCCCGCCGCCGCCCGACCCGACGAAAGCGCCGCCGACGCCTCCGCCATTGAAGGGAACGCCGGATCTCGAGCTGCTCGCGACGCGCTTCGACGTACATCGCGCGATCGAGGATGAGGGCACGGTGATCGTCGACGTCCGGCGCGAGTCGGAGTATCGCGGCACGGAAAGGCGCGCGCGGCGCGCCGGGACGGTTCCGGGCGCCGTGCACGTCTTCTGGCGCGAGCACCTGGACGAACGGGGCGCCTTTCGGCCGGCCGACGAAATCCGCCGTCTGTACGTCTCGCGAGGCGTCACGCCGGACAAGACGGTCATCCCCCTGTGTCACGGCGGTTACCGATCGGCGAACACCTTCCTCGCCCTCAAGTCCCTGGGCTATCCGCGCGTTCGCAACTACGTCGGGTCCTGGGCGGAATGGGGGAGCCGGGACGACTCGAAGATCGTCGTCCCGGGGTCGCGTGAAGCGACGTAACATCTCATGGAAATGAACGCACAAGCCACCCTGTTCGAGCTGCGCGACGCCCTGCGCCGCTTCGCCGCCGAGCGCGACTGGGACAAGTACCACTCCCCGAAGAACCTCGCGAGCGCGCTGATCGTCGAGGCGGCCGAGCTGCTCGAGCGCTTTCAGTGGCTGACCGAGGACGAATCGGGCTCGCTCCCGCCGGCGGAGCTCGCGAAAGTGCGCGAAGAAATGGCCGATGTGCTCATCTACCTCGTGCGCCTCGCCGACCGGCTGGGCGTCGACCTGCTCGAGGCTGCGCGCGAGAAGATGGCGAAGAACACGCTCAAGTACCCCGCCGGGAAGGCGCGCGGCAACAGCCGCAAGTACACGGAGCTGTAGCGCGCGGACGTCGCGTGTGCATAGGCGCGGGATTGCCGCGCGGATTGTGCGGGCCGTCCGGCCGCGGGGAAGATCGTCGCGCTGCTCAGAGTCCCGGCGCGCCGGCGAGATATTCGATCTTCTGCGGATTCTCCACGCGCCTGGAGGCCTCCAGGATCTCGATGCCCACGACGTTGCCGTCCTTGTCGTAATCGAGGATCACCCCGGGCTTATCCTCGTCGCTCTCGTGCACCGCCGCCGTGCGCAGCACCAGCGTGAGCGTGTCGGTCTCTGGGTCGTAGCGCACCTTCATGGCTGCCTCCAGTACTTCGCGATGCGACTCGTGCGGTATGCGGTCACCACTGCGGGCGGCTCCGTGCCTTGATCGACGATCACGCGCACCAGGAACTCACCTTCTGGGAAGTGTACTCTGCTTTGGTACACCAAGCGTCCGGAGCGCCCTGCCAATTTCTGCGCAGGCGCCTTCAGCACCTGCTCGATGGTCACGCGATCGAGGCCGCGGCGCGCGATTTCCTCGAGAGCGTGCGCCGTGAAGCGGAAGCTCATGACAGCACCAGGCCGACGACACCACGCTTCCAAGCCAAGAGCCCTCCCCGACGAGCGTGAACCGGATAAGGTGCATCCGTTCGCCCTCGAACGCACCGCTTTCGGGTCCGGTTGACGCGCGCTCGAATCTCAAAGAGGTCGACGCGCGGGAAACCACGCTGCGCTTCTGCCAGGAAATCTACGATGAGCAGAGCAAGCTCGTTGAGGTCCACCAAAAGTACCCCGTAGAGGACGGGCACCGGAAGGCGTAGGATCTTGCACATGAGGATCACAAAGCGGACCGTGGCCGGGAAGCTCGCGGACTACCTGCATCACCGCATCACGCAGGCACAGCTGGTGGATTGGGCGGAAAACGCGATGATGGACGGCGAGTTCGACGAGCCGAATGCCGCATCCATTTCGGCCGTCGTCGCGCGCCTCGGCGTCGCGGACGTCCGCGCCTTCGGCCTGACCTGGGCGGACTGCGAGGAGCTTCTCGCGCGCCTCGGATTTTCGGCGCGCATCGACATCGTCGCCGCCTAAATCCGTTCGGTATCGCGCACCGCGCAGGATTTTTCGGCCGGCCGAACATCCGCAGCCCTGAACGCCGGGGAGACCCTGCCGCGATGAGCGAGCGCGACGCGAGCCGCACCGCGCTCGCCACGGCCTACCTGAGGGCGGCGCACCAGCTGCTCGACGCGCCGCCGCGCATCCTGGAGGATCCGATCGCCTTGCCGCTCCTTGGCGAGGATGCGAAGAAGCGCATCCTCGACGATGCGGACGCCTACCAGAGTCCCGCGCGGCGAGCGTTGCGCGCGCACGTCGTGCTGCGCTCGCGCTTCGCGGAGGACCGGCTCGCTGCGGCGGTCGCGCGCGGCGTCGGGCAGTACGTGCTCCTCGGCGCGGGCTTCGACACCTTCGCGCTGCGGCAGCCGGAATGGGCGCACGCGCTCCGCATCGTCGAGGTCGACCACGCGGGCACGCAGGCCGAGAAGCGCAAGCGCATTGCCGCCGCCGGGTTTTCCGTGCCGGCGAACGTGTACTTCGCGAGCGTCGATTTCGCACGCGGGTCGCTCCTCGAAGGTCTCGCGCGGCACGGCGTTTCGCCCGCCGTGCCCACCTTCTTTTCGTGGCTGGGCGTGACCATGTACCTCGAGGAAAGCGCGATCGATGCGACCCTCGCCTCCGTCGCCGCGTTTCCAGGCGGCAGCGAGATCGTCCTCACCTTCGCCGTGCCCGAGCCCTCGCCGATCGCCGCGCGGGCCGCGCATGTCGGCGAGCCGTGGCTGAGCCGCTTCGAGCCCGATGCGCTCGAGGCCAAGCTGCGCGGCGCCGGCTTTGCCGAAGTCACGTTCCTCACACCCGACGAGGCCGAGGCGCGCTATTTCCGTTCGCGGCCGCAGGATCTGCCGGTGCCCAAGCAGACGCGCATCGTTGCCGCGGTGCGCTGAGGTGGGTCGTCGTCGAGGATGCCTGTGAAGCGCAAGGACTTCGAGTGAGCACCCTGAGGGCCGCCGCTAGCCTGAAAGATTCGTGTCGCCGTAGGCGCTCGATGCTCCGAGCGCCCGATAACATCGCTGTCGGCGCGCGGGACCGTTGATTCCGGAGGCCCGGGCGCGGAGCATAGCGCGTTAGATGGCGGCTTCGCCGAAATTACTCTGATCAAGAGCAGACCTGCGTGCTTTTTGTAGTTGGGCGTCGTAAGGGGAAACACATGGAGCACGCCGCGCTCCTCACGGCTTTAGGCATTCCGTCCGGATTGATCGCCGCCCGCCACCTGACACCGTGTGCCGAGGCGCGGGAGCTTGCTGTCGCTGAGACCGGCGACGACGGCAAAGAGCACCTTATGATTCCCATCGCAGCCGAGGCTTGGAAGCGGATGAAAAGCGCAGCGGCCGGCGACGGCAGCCTGATGATGCATGTGCAGGAGCTTGAAACGATCAGGCGTCATCGGCTGAACATCCTGATCGTCGTAATGAACGACGGCGCCTACGGCTCCGAGCTGCACAAGCTGCGCGCGGAGGGGATGCCCGAGGATGGTTCGGTGTTCGGCTACTGCGATTTCGCCGCCATTGCGCGCGGCTTCGGGCTCCCGGGGAAGACGGTCAAGAATCTAGACGACCTGCCGAAGCTCGCGGCGGAGTTCGCTGCGAACGGCGGCGCCGCGGTCTGGGACTTTCACGTCTCCGCCAGAGTCTTGTCTCCGACCATGCGCCGCGCCCATCCTCAATCTGCCAAGGAAAGGGCGGCTGAACGATGAAGGAGGGTCACCAGCCACCGAACACCGGCTCGCAGCTCGACGCGCCGCACGGCCGAAGCTGGACGTTAACCGGCGCTCAAGGGCGGCGGGCTCTCCGCGCGAAGATCGCCGCGCGGCGCGTCCCGGCGAGCTGACGGTCTCCTTGCGCGCGAGCACGGCACGAGCGGCAAGCCGCGCCGCGCGCCCTGCTATCCTCCGCCTCGCAGGAGATCTCCTTCATCGAGAACGCAAGAATGGATCTGGGTCTGAAAGGCAAGTTCGCGTTGGTCACCGGGGGCAGCCTGGGCATCGGCCACGCAGCCGCGCTCGCGCTCGCCGCCGAAGGCTGCCGGGTTGCGATCGCTGCCCGCGGCAAGGAGGCGCTCGAGCAGGCCGCCGCGAAAATCGGCCGCGCGGCGCAGGCCGAAGTGCTCGCCGTGCAGGCGGATTGCACCAAGCCCGAGGAGGTTCGGCGCATGGTCGGCAAAGTGCACGAGCGCTTCGGCCGCATCGACGTCCTGGTGAACAGCATCGGATCGGCGAAAAGCGGGAACTTCCTGCAGCTGACCGAGGAGCATTGGCGCGAGAGCCTCGAGCTCAAGCTCTTCGGCATCGTGCGCTGCTGCCGCGAGGTCGTTCCCCACATGCAGCGCCACCGCTGGGGCCGCATCGTGAACGTCATCGGGCACCGCGGGCGGCAGCCCGAGACGCAGGCCATGCCGGCGGGCGTCGCGAACGCCGGCCTGATCAACTTCACCAAGGCGCTCGCCGACGAGGACGTGCGCGACGGCATCCTGGTGAACGGCGTGAGCCCCTGCCCCATGTAGACGCGCCGGCTCGACTACATGGTGAAGGCCAAGGCGTCGATGATGGGCATTTCCGAGGAAGCGGCGCGCGAAGAATTCCTGCGCGACATCCCGATCGGCCGCTTCGCGCAGCCGCACGAGATCGCGCCGCTGATCGCCTTCCTCGCCTCGGAGCGCAACAGCTACATCAGCGGCACCACCATCGGCATCGACGGAGGCGCGACGCGTACGGCATGAGCCGATGACCGACCTCGAGACTCTCGTCGCCAAGGACAGGATCGCGACCGTCGTCCACCAGCTCTTCACCGCGACCGACCGGCGCGACTGGCCCGCCGTACGCGCCTGCTTCGCGGACGTCGTGGACTTCGACATGACCTCGCTCGCGGGCGGCACCCCGGCGAGGCTCACGCCGCTCCAGATTACCGACGGCTGGGAGGCCGGCCTCAAGCCCATCCAGCACGTGCACCACCAGGTCGGCAACCTCGAGATCTCTGTCCACGGCGATGCGGCCACGGCCTTCTGCTACGGAATCGCCCTGCACTATCGCGCCAAGGCAACGTAAGAGGACGCGAAATGAACCAGAAGAAAGTCGGCATCCTGATCTTCGAGGACGTCGAGGTGCTCGATTTCTGCGGGCCGTTCGAGGTCTTCTCGGTGACGCGCCTGAACGAGGAGAAGCGCCGCGAGGAGCCCTCCCCGTTCGACGTGTTCCTCGTGGCCGAGACGAAATCGCCCGTGCTCACCACGGGCGGAATGAAGGTCCTGCCCGATCACGACCTCGAAACCTGCCCGGCGCTCGACATCCTGATCGTGCCCGGCGGCTGGGGCACGCGCAAGGAAATGCACAACGCGCGCCTGCTGGAATGGATCGCCGCGAACGCCAAAGGATTGGAGACGCTCACCTCCGTCTGCACGGGCGCGCTCCTCCTCGGCAAGGCCGGGCTCCTCGAGGGCAAGCGCGCGACCACGCACTGGCGCTCGCTCGACTGGATGCAGGCGCTCTTTCCGAAGGTCAGCGTCGAAAAGGACCTGCACGTCGTGGAGGAAGGCGCGCTGTTCACCTCCGCCGGCATCTCCGCCGGAATCGACATGGCGCTGAAGGT
>JAKALD010000197.1 GCA_021813275.1 Pseudomonadota bacterium
CGCCGGCCACCGCGCGGCGCGGCAACCTGCTCGGCATGGCCGGCATGGCGATCGCGGTGCTCACCACGCTCGCCCTGGTGCTGCAAGGCCACGTCGCGGTGATCCTGGGCGCCATGCTGATCGGCGGCAGCGTGGGCGCGATCGTCGCGCGGCGCGTGCAGATGACGCAGATGCCCGAGCTGGTCGCCGCGATGCACTCGCTGGTCGGCATGGCCGCCGTGCTGATCGCCTTCGCCGCGGTGAACGACCCGGCCGCGTTCCACGTGCCGGTGCCGCTGCCGCGCGGCAACAAGCTCGAGCTGTTCATCGGCACCTTCATCGGCGCGATCACCTTCTCGGGCTCGGTGATCGCGTTCGGCAAGCTCGCGGGCCTCGGCAAGCGCTTCCGGCTATTCTCGTCGGCGCCGGTGGTGTTCCCCGGGCAGCACATCCTTAACCTCGTGCTCGCGCTGGTGATGATCGGCTTCGGCATCGCGTTCTACCTCGCGCCGGGCGCGGCCTGGACGCCGTTTATCGTCATGACCGCGATCGCGTTCCTGCTCGGCGTGTTGATCATCATCCCGATCGGCGGTGCCGACATGCCGGTGGTGATCTCGATGCTGAACAGCTACTCGGGCTGGGCCGCGGCCGGCATCGGCTTCTCGCTCGACAACGCGATGCTGATCATCGCCGGCTCGCTGGTCGGCTCCTCCGGCGCGATCCTCTCCTACATCATGTGCAAGGCGATGAACCGCGCGTTCATCAGCGTGCTGCTCGGCGGATTCGGTGCGGCCGAGGGCTCGGCCGCGACCGGCGGCGGTGACAAGACCGTGCGCTCGGGCTCGGCCGAGGACGCCGCGTTCCTCATGGCGAACGCGGAGTCGGTGATCATCGTGCCGGGCTACGGCCTCGCCGTGGCGCGGGCGCAGCACGCGGTGAAGGAGATGGCGCAGAAGCTCATCGAGAAGGGTGTGAACGTGCGCTACGCGATCCACCCGGTCGCGGGCCGCATGCCCGGCCACATGAACGTGCTGCTCGCCGAGGCGGAGGTGCCTTACGACCAGGTCTTCGAGATGGAGGACATCAACAGCGAGTTCGGCAACACCGACGTGGCGCTGGTGCTCGGGGCTAACGACGTGGTCAACCCGCTGGCGCACGAGAAGGGCAGCCCGATCTACGGCATGCCGATCCTGGAGGTCGCCAAGGCGCGCACGGTGCTCGTGAACAAGCGCAGCATGGCGGCGGGCTACGCCGGCCTGGACAACCCGCTCTTCTACATGGAAAAGACCATGATGGTGTTCGGCGACGCGAAGAAGGTCGTCGAGGACATGGTCAAGGCGCTGGAGTAGAGACGGGCGATCGCCGGGTGCCCGCCCGCTGAACCCCGGAACTCCGCGACCGCGCGGCGGGTCTGATGCGTGCGGCGCGGCCTGCGCCGCGGGCTTCCGGCCGGGCAGGGAGGAGAAGCGAGTGGCCTCGAGACTGTGGCACCAGGCGTCCGCCCAGTTGCGCTCCTTGCGCGGATTCCTCGCGCGGCGGCTGCCGCCCGCGACGCTCAAGATCGGCATGTCGGCGCGGCTCTACCACCCCGCGCCCGACGCGAAGGGGCTGCGCTCGAAGACGATGCAGTACCTCGAGCAGTCGGCCGCGCACTGGGTCATGTCGCGCGACGTGCTCGTGTTCATGGTGCCGACCGTGGACCGCGAGGGCCTGCTCCATCGCAGCAGCATCCGCATCTCGGACTACGCGCGCCATCTCGACGGCCTGGTCCTGCAAGGCGGAGCGGACGTCAATCCGCGCAACTACGGCGAGGAACCGCTCGACGCGGAGTGGGAGGGCGACCGCATGCGCGACGCCTACGAGATGGAGCTGCTGCACGAGTTCGTCGAGGCGCGCAAGCCGGTGCTCGGCATCTGCCGCGGCCTGCAGATCATCAACGTGGCGCTGGGCGGCACGCTGCAGCAGGACATCGCCACCCAGCTTCCCGAAGCGCAGGCGCACGTCACCGAGCACTACGACCAGCACTCGCACGAGGTACGCTTCGAGCCCGGCAGCGGCCTCGCCCGCCTGTATCCCGGCGTCGAGCGCGCCCGGGTCACCTCGATCCACCACCAGGCGGTCAAGGCGCTCGGCCGCAATCTCGTCGTCGAGGCGCGCTCGGAGCCCGACGGCCTGATCGAGGCGCTGCGCGGCACGGGCCCGGGCTACGTGTTCGCCGTGCAGTGGCACCCGGAATTCCACGTCCCGGCCGGGCGCGGGCTGCTCGACTGCACGCCGATCCTGGACGAATTCCTGGCCGCGGCGCGCGACGCCGGCTAGGAGCGCGCGTGGACCTGAGCTTCCTGCCGAGCCTGCCGATCGCGCTCTCGCAGCCGGTGCTGTTCGGCGCGCTGCTCGCGGCGGGGCTGATCGGCGGCGAGGCGCTGCGACGCTACGCGGGCCTGCCGCGCATCACCGGTTACGTGCTCGCGGGGGTCGCGCTCGGGCCGCACGGCACCGGGCTGCTCGACGCCGAAACGCTCGCCAAGGCGCGCGTGCTCATCGACCTGTCGCTCGGGCTGGTGGTGTTCGAGCTCGGCTTCCGGCTCGACCTCGCCTGGCTGCGGCGCAACCGCTGGCTGTTCGTCACCGCGGTGGCCGAGAGCGCGTTCTGCTTCGCCGCGATCTTCGCCGCGCTCACGCGCTTCGGCTACTCCGGCGTGCTCGCCGCGTGCGCGGCGGCGATCGGCACCGCGACCGAGCCCGCGGTGGTGCTGCTCGTCGCGCACGAGCTGCGCGCGGAGGGCCAGATCACCGCGCGCATGCTGCTGTTCACCGCGGTGAACACGGTGTTCGCCTACCTCGCGCTCACCCTGCTCTTGCCCTTCCTGCACCTCGAGCGCTCGCTCGACTGGGCCGCGGCGCTGCTGCAGCCGCTGTACCTGCTCGCCGGCTCGTCGCTCGTGGGCGCCGCGGCCTGCGCGCTCATGCTGCGGCTCGCCGCCTGGCTCGGCAAGCGCGAGGACCGGCAGTTCGTGCTGCTCGTCGCCCTGGTCGTTCTCACCATCGGCGTCGCGCGCTCGCTCAATCTCTCGGTGGGGGTGGCGCTGCTCGCGCTTGGCATGCTGGCGCGCAACTTCGACGCGCGCCACGCGCTGCTGCTGCCGCTGCGCTTCGGCTACGGCGAGCAGCTGTTCTTCGTGATCCTGTTCGTGCTGACCGGCGCGAGCCTGGAGTTCGGCGCGCTCGCCGCGGCGGCGTTGACCGTGCTCGCCTTCATCGTCGTGCGCTTCCTCGGCAAGGCGCTCGCGATCCTGCTGTTCGGCTACCCGTCCGGGATCCGTCCGGGCGGGGCGGGCCTGCTGTCGATCGCGCTGCTGCCGATGGCGGGGCTCGCGGTCGTGATGGTGAACGACACTGCGGCGCTCTATCCGGCCTTCGGCAGGCACCTTGCCCCGGTGCTGCTCGCCGCGGTGGCGCTGCTCGGGCTGCTCGGGCCGCTGGCGACGCAGTTCGCGCTGCGGCGCGCGGGCGAGGCGCATCCCGAGGCGCCGGACGTGTAGCGCGGGCTCCCATGAGCGAGATGCAATTCACTCCCGCGCCCGGGCTCAGCGTCGGCGTCGAGCTCGAGCTGCAGCTCGTGCGCGCGCACGATCTGGACCTGGGGCGCGACGCGCAGGACCTGCTCGCGCGGCTCGCCAAGCGCAGACTTCCCGGCGCGGTGAAGCCCGAGATCACCGAGAGCATGGTCGAGCTGAACTCCTCGGTGCACGCGCGCTACGACGCGCTGCGCGCGGAGCTGGCGACGCTGCGCGACGCGGTGGTGAAGGAGGCCGGCGTGCTCAACCTGCGCGTCGCGGGCGGCGGCGCGCACCCGTTCCACAACTGGGCCGACCGGCGGGTATATCCGACCGAGCGCTTCCGCGCGATCCTGGAGCGCTACGGCTACCTCGCCAAGCAGTTCACGGTGTTCGGCCAGCACATCCACGTCGGCTGCCCGAGCGGCGACGATGCCGTGTATCTCGTGCACGTGCTCACGCGCTATGTGCCGCACTTCATCGCCCTGTCGGCAGCCTCGCCCTTCTACCAGGGCGAGGACACGTCCTTCCAGTCCTCGCGCCTCAACGCGGTGAACGCGTTTCCGCTCGCCGGGCACATGCCCTTCGTGCGCGACTGGGCCGAGTTCCTGGACTATTTCGGGAAGATGCGCGGCTACGGCATCGTCGCCAGCATGAAGGACTTCTACTGGGACATCCGCCCCAAGCCCGAGTACGGCACGGTGGAGATCCGCGTCTGCGACACGCCGCTCACGGTGGCGCGCGCGGCGCTGCTCGCGGCCTACGCCCAGGCGCTCGCGGCGTACTGCCTCGCCGAGCGCCCGCACGCGCCTTCACGCGCCATCTACAGGGTCAATGCCTTCAACCGCTTCGAGGCCTGCCGCTTCGGGCTGCGCGGCGAGCTGGTGGACCCGTTCAAGGACCGCAGGAAGCGGATCGGCGAGGACATCCTCGACGCGATCGCGGCCGCGATGCCGCACGCCGAGCGGATGGGCGGCGCGGCGGCGCTCGGCGAGCTCGCGGCGGACGTGCGCCGCGGCTACTCCGACGCGGACTGGCTGCGCGCGCGCTACGCGGCGAGCGGCTCGCTGCGCGACGTGGTGCGCGAGTCGAGCGAGCTCTGGGCCGCGCCGGGCTGACGCCGGGCAAGCCCCGTACGGGGCGCGCCGCACGCGCGCCCGTATAATGCCGGCGGCAAAAGAGGGGGAGAACGTGGCGCCGGTCATTCAGGCACCTGCCATTTTCGGCATTCCGGTCGATTTCGTGCTGTTCGCCGCGACGCTGGTCGGCGTCGCCGTCTTCCACCATCACACGATGAAGGTCGCGCTCGGCGGCCTGGCGGTCATCACGCTGTACAAGCTCGGCTTCGCCAGCTTCCACGAGGGCCCGGGGCTCGCGGGCCTAGCCGCCCACATGCGCAACGAGTGGGTCGTGCTCACCAACCTGCTGCTGCTGCTGCTCGGCTTCGCGCTGCTTTCGAACCACTTCGAGGAAAGCCGCGTGCCGGCGGTGCTGCCGCGCTTCCTGCCCGGCGACTGGAAGGGCGCTTTCGCGCTGCTCGCGGCGGTGTTCGTGCTCTCGTCGTTCCTCGACAACATCGCCGCCGCGATCATCGGCGGAACGATGGCCGCGGTCGTGTTTCGCGGCCGCGTGCACATCGGCTACCTCGCCGCGATCGTCGCGGCCTCGAACGCCGGGGGCTCGGGAAGCGTGGTCGGAGACACCACCACCACCATGATGTGGATCGACGGCGTGAACCCGCTGTGGGTGTTGCACGCCTACGTCGCCGCGGGTGTGGCGCTCGTGCTGTGCGGCATCCCCGCCTCGATCCAGCAGCAGCGCTACTCGCCGATCGCGAAGGACGCGGCCGCCGATGCGCGCGTCGACTGGGCGCGCGTGGCGATCGTGGCCGCGATCCTGCTCGCGGCGATCGCGGCGAACGTGCTGGTGAACGTGGTGTACCCGGAGGTGTCGGACAGCTTTCCGTTCATCGGCGCCGCGGTCTGGGCCGCGCTGCTCGCCTGCGCGGGCTGGCGCCGACCCGAGTGGAAGCTCCTGCCGGACGCCCTCAAGGGGAGCATCTTCCTGCTCTCGCTCGTCACCATCGCCTCGATGATGCCGGTCGAGAAGCTGCCCGCGGCGTCCTGGCACGTCGCGTTCGGGCTCGGGTTCGTGTCTGCGGTGTTCGACAACATTCCGCTCACCGCGCTCGCCCTCACGCAGGGCGGCTACGACTGGGGGATGCTCGCCTACACCGTAGGCTTCGGCGGCTCGATGATCTGGTTCGGCTCGAGCGCGGGCGTCGCGCTGTCCAACCTGTACCCGGAAGCGAAATCGGTCTTCGCGTGGCTGCGCGGCGGCTGGCACGTCACGCTTGCCTACGTGCTCGGCTTCGCCGTGCTGATGGCGACGCTCGGCTGGCAGCCGCACGCCCCGCACAAGGCGCCGCGCGCGCCGGCCGCGGTGCCGGCGCGGGTCGGCTGACCCCGTCCGCGCGTCGCGCTTACCGCTCAGGCCGCCGCCGGGTGCGCGCGCACGGCGACGATCGCCTTGGCCTGGCTGAAGTCGTCGGTGTAGCCTGCGGCGTACAGGCAGCAGGCAAGCAGGTTCAGGATCGGCTGCGGCACCGCCGCCTGCCCGGCGAGCGCGAGCGCGACCCAGTGCGCCGCGAGCTTCGCGTCGCCGCCGGCCGGGATTCCGGTCGCCGGCGCCGCTCGCGCGGCGAGCGGCGCCGGATGCGCGTCGAACAGCCGCTCGCGCCCGCCTTCGGCGACGCGCTCGATCGCCGGACGCTGCGACGGATCGGGATAGGCTTCGCCCTCGGCGCCGACGAACACGAGCGCGTGCTCGGCCTGCGCGGCGAGCACGGCGGCGAACGCTTCCTGCTGCGCGGCGTCGATCGCCGGAACCAGCTTGAGGCCGTCGCCGCCGAACGGATCGAGCAGCGGCGCGATCAGCTGCGCGCAATTGGGCGCGCCGAGCCGGCCGCGCAGCGCGAGCAGCTGCATCAGCCCCGGCGCGAGCAGCGCGGTCGGCACGAACGCGATGCGTCGCTCGGCGAGCGCCTGGTGCGCCTCGCTCAACGCGGCGCACGGCAGCACGCCGAGCTCGCGGAACACGGTCGCGCTCGCGATCCGGCCCTGGCCGTCGAGCGTGCCGTGCACCAGCACGGCGAGGCCGAATTTCGCGAGCAGCATCGCGACCAGCGGCATGAGGTTGGGCTGGTGCAGCGCCCCGGCGTAGCTCGGGATCACGATCGGGCGCGTCGCCGGTCCGGGCGGCGCGGCGAGCCGGTTGAGTCTCGCCTGCGCCGCGCGGCGCAGCCCCGCGACCTCGGCCGCCGCGAGCGGCCGCAGCGCGAGCG
>JAKALD010000198.1 GCA_021813275.1 Pseudomonadota bacterium
TGTTCAATCTCGGCTGAGCGAGATGGCGGGCGCGCCGATCTACACCACCGCCGAAGTGCGCGCGCTCGAGCGCGCCGCGGGCGAAGTCGAGCCGCCGCTCATGCAGCGCGCCGGCGCCGCCGCGGCGGCGCTCGCCGCGAGCCTCGCGCCGGAGTCCGGCAAGGACGTCCTGGTGCTCGCCGGCCCCGGTAACAACGGCGGCGACGCCTGCGAGGTCGCGCTCGGCCTCAGGCAGCGCTTCTTCCGCGTCACGCTGGTCACGCCTGCCGATCCCGCCGCGCTGCCCGCGGAGGCGGCGCGCGCGCTTCGCCGATGGCGCGAGGCCGGCGGCGAGACGCTCGCCGCCGTGCCGCAGGGGCGCGGCTGGGCGCTCGTCGTCGACGGCCTGTTCGGCATCGGGCTCGCACGCGAGCCGGCGGGCGAATACGCGCGCCTGATCGACTACGTAAACGCGCAGCGCTGCCCGGTGCTCGCGCTCGACATCCCGAGCGGGCTCGAGTCCGACAGCGGTCGCGTGCTCGGCCGCGCGGTGCGCGCCACGCACACGATCACGTTCATCGCGCGCAAGCCCGGGCTGCTCACGCTCGACGGGCCGGATCACTGCGGCGCGCTCACGGTCGACGAGCTCGGCCTCGCGGTACGCGAGCTCGCGCCGCCGCGCGGCTGGGTCGCCGAGCCGGGCCTCTTTCCGGGCGCGCTCGCGCCGCGGCCGCGCAATTTCCACAAGGGGCGGGCCGGATCGCTCGCGATCCTCGGCGGCGACGCCGGCATGTGCGGCGCCGCCCTGCTCGCCGGGCGCGCGGCGCTCAAGATGGGCGCGGGACGCGTCTACGTCGGCATGCTCGACGCGCAAGCGCCGCGCTTCGACCCCGGCGCCCTCGAGCTGATGCTGCGGCGGCCCGACGAGGTGCTCGGGCTGTCACTCGATGCGCTGGTCGCGGGCCCCGGGCTCGGCCAGAGCGAGCGCGCCGCGACGCTGCTCGGCGCCGCGCTCGCGAGCGAGACGTCGTGCGTGCTCGACGCCGACGCGCTCAATCTGATCGCCGAGAACAGGGAGCTGCGCCACGCCTGCGCGCGGCGTCCGGCCGACACGCTCGTAACGCCGCACCCCGCGGAGGCCGCGCGCCTGCTCGGCGCGACGGTCGAGGACGTGCAGCGCAACCGGCTCGGGGCGGCGCAGAATCTCGCCGCCGAGCTGAGCGCGCACACCGTGCTCAAGGGAAACGGCAGCGTGCTCGTGGCGCGCGACGGCCACTGGTTCATCAACACGTCGGGCAACCCGGGCATGGCGAGCGCCGGCATGGGCGACGTCCTCTCGGGGATCCTCGGCGCGCTGCTCGGCGAGGGGCTGGGCGGGGAAGCGGCGCTGGTGCTCGGCGTGCACCTGCACGGCTGCGCCGCCGACGAGCTGGCGCGCGCGGGCGACGGGCCGGTCGGGCTCGTCGCGAGCGAGCTGATCGAGCCCGCGCGGCGCATCTGGAACCGCTGGCTCGGCGCCTGAGGCCTCAGGCGACGCGCACGCGCGGCTTCGGCTCGGGGTACGGATACAGCATGTTCAGCGCGGTCGACTGGCCGCCGGCCTGCACGATGCGCACGTGCTCGCGCCTGAGCTCGCGCGCGTGCCGCACGCCGCACGAATGCGCGATCATGTCGATCTCGCGGTTCATGTTGTTGACGTAGTTCGCCACGCGCAGGTACTTCTCCTCGACCACAAGCGCGCGCTGCAGGCGCTTCTGATGCGTGGTCACGCCGGTCGGGCAGGTGTTGGTGTGGCAGCGCAGCGCCTGGATGCAGCCGAGCGAGAACATGAAGCCGCGCGCCGTGTTGACGAAATCGGCGCCGACGCACAGCGCCCAGGCGGCGCGCGCCGAGGTCACCAGCTTGCCCGAGGCCACCACCCGGATGCGCTGCTTCAGCCCCGCCTCGATCAGCGCGTCGACCACCCGCGGCAGCGCCTCGTCGATCGACAGACCCATGTGGTCGGCGAGCGCCTGCGGCGCCGCGCCCGAGCCGCCCTCGCCGCCGTCGATCACCAGGAAATCGGGCGCGAACTCGAGGCCCTTGCGGTGCACCGCGTCGCCGAGCTCGTTCATGAAGCGCCAGCCGCCGATCGCGGTCTTCACGCCAACCGGGCGGCCGGTGAGCTCGCGCAGCCAGGCGATGCGCTCGAGCAGCTCGTTGACGTTGGCGATGTCGCGGTGGCGGTTCGGGCTGATCGAGTCGCGCCCCGGCGGAATGCCGCGGATCTGCGCGATCTCGGCGGTCACCTTGCGCCCGGGAAGCACCCCGCCCTTGCCGGGCTTGGCGCCCTGCGAGAGCTTGATCTCGAACGCCTTCACGACCTTCGCGAGCTCCATAAGCCGCTCGGGCGAGACGTTGCCCTGCGGGTCGCGCACGCCGTACTTCGCGGTGCCGATCTGCATGATGAGGTCGCCGCCGCCCTCGAGGTGGTACGGCGCGAGGCCGCCCTCGCCCGTGTCCAACCAGCAGCCGCCGAGCGCGGCGCCGCGCGACAGCGCGCGCACCGCGGGCGCCGAGATCGCGCCGTAGCTCATGCCGCTCACGTTGACGATCGAGCGCGCCTCGAAGGGCAGCTTGCAGTAGCCTTCGCCGAGCGCGAGCGAAGGCGTCGGCAGGCGCTCCTCGTCGAGCACCGGGAACGGGTCGTTGACGAACACGAGCGCGCCCGGCTGGCGCAGGTCGTAGGTCGAGCCAAAGCCGATCACGCCGCCTTCGTTCTTTGCCAGGCGGTAGACCCACGCGCGCGTCGCGCGGTTGAACGGCATCTCGTCGCGGTCACCGGAGAAGAAGTACTGCCTGAAGTATTCCCCGAGCTGCTCGAAGAAGTAGCGCAGGTGGCCGATCACGGGATAGCTGCGCAGCACCCCGTGCTTCTTCTGCGTGATGTCGCTCACAAACAGGAACAGCACCACGAGCATCAGCGCGAAGCCGATCAGCGTGCCGAGCCCGTAGGACAGGACATCCCGCATCATGAGGCGGTCCTCGCAAGGAAGGGCGCGTTTCGCCCGGGCGGCGTCGAAGCGCCGCGGCTTTTGGCCAATAATAGGCGAAATTCCACGACCCTGGCAGCAGCGCGCACATGGACACTCGTGAATCCCGGCTCGGCGAGCTGACCTCGGCGTACCTGTACCGCCTGATCGCGACGCGCGAGGCCGAGCCGCGCAGGAAGCGCCTGTTCGAGGAGCTGGCGCGCGACGCCGAAGCGCAGGCGCTGCACTGGGAGCGGCTGCTGCGCGAGCGCGGCATCGAGCCCGGGCCCTTCAGCCCGGACCTGCGCGCCCGCCTGGTGGGGCTGCTGGTGCGCTGGCTCGGCCCGCAGCGCCTCACCCACGCGCTCACCGCGATGAAGGTGCGCGGCATGTCGGTGTACCGCGGCAGCTCGCGCGCGCCGCGCAGCGCCGCGGCGCTGCCCTCCAAGCACGACGAGGTCGGCGAGCAGCATCGCGAGTCGGGCGGCGGCGGCAGCCTGCGCGCCGCCGTATTCGGGGTCAACGACGGGCTGGTGTCCAACGCGAGCCTCATCCTCGGCGTCGCCGGCGCGGGCACCGACAACGCGATCATCCTGCTCACTGGCGTGGCCGGGCTGCTCGCCGGCGCGTTCTCGATGGCGGCCGGCGAATACGTCTCGGTGCGCTCGCAGCGCGAGATGTACGAGTACCAGATCGGCCTCGAGCAGGCCGAGCTCGCGGAATATCCGGAGGAGGAAGCCGGCGAGCTCGCGCTGATCTTCCAGGCGCGCGGCATGGCCGAGGACGAGGCGCGCGGCTACGCGCAGAGCCTGATCGCCGACCCGGCGCGCGCGCTCGACACCCTGACGCGCGAAGAGCTCGGCCTCAACCCCGAGGACCTCGGCTCGCCGTGGGGCGCGGCGCTCGCCTCGTTCCTTTCGTTTGCGACCGGCAGCGCCATTCCGCTGGCGCCCTTCCTGGTGACGCGCGGCGCGCACGCGCTCGCCGCTTCGGTCGCGGTCGCCGCGGGCGCGCTGTTCGTGGTCGGCGCGGCGACCAGCCTGTTCACCGGCCGAAGCGCGCTGCATGGCGGCGCGCGCATGCTCGCGATCGGCGCGGGCGCGGGCGCGCTCACCTTCGGGATCGGCAGGCTGCTGGGGGTGGGTCTCTCGTAGGGCGCAGGTTCGGTGTCGGGATCGCTTTCGTTTGAGAAAAAGCGAACCGGGGATCGGGTTTTCCACGATCTCCGGATTTTGCACGGGGTCGTCTTGTGACCCTGTGCAAGAGCCGGAGACACCGCAGCGGTCGCAAGCTCACCAGCGGGGATCCCCTTCACCATCGCGGTTTCGCCGCCTTTTGCGCAGCCCCCCAAACGGGCCGCGCAAAAAGCGGCGATCGGAGAAAAGCAAAACCGCTCGGGCGCAGCTGCGCGCTGCCCGCCGCTCACGCCTTCAGCCGCTTCACCACCTCGTAGACCTCGTTGGCATGGCCGCGCGGATTGACGGCGTACGCGGCGTGGCGGATGACGCCCTTCTTGTCGATCACGAAGGTCGAGCGCACGAGGCACTCGCGGCTCACGCCGTCGGTCTGCTTTTGCTGCAGGACACCGTATTTGCGGCAGACCTCGCTGTCGAGGTCGGAGAGCAGCTTGATCGACAGGCCGTGCTTGTCGCGGAACGCCGCGTGCGCCAGGCAGTCGTCGCGCGACACGCCGAGGATCACGCAGTCGTAGCGGCCGAACTGGTCTTCGTGGTCGGAGAACTCGATCGCCTGCAGGGTGCAGACCGGGGTGTCGTCGCGCGGATAGAAATACAGCACGACGTTCTTCCTGCCGCGGTACTCCGACAGGCTCACGGTCTGCATGTCGGCGTCCGGCAGCGAGAAGCTCGGCGCGTTTTGTCCAGGGTGCAGCATGGCGAAGTGTTGCGGCGGATTCTAAAGCATCCCGTTTGCCGGTTGACAAGGGATTCGTGCCGCGCTGCGCACGCAGCCGCGCCTATAATCCGGCGATGCCCGATCGCCTGCTGGGCGGCATGTCGCCGCGCCTTTTCATGCGCCGGCATTGGCAGAAGCGGGCGCTTCTGGTGCGCGCCGCGCTGCCGGGCTTTCAGGGCGTGCTCGATCGCGGCGCGCTGTTCGCGCTCGCCGCGCGCGACGACGTCGAATCCCGCCTGGTGGAGCGCACGGGCGGACGCTGGCGCGTCACGCAGGGGCCGCTCTCCGCGCCGCGGCTGCGCCGCACCGCTTCCTCGGGCTGGACGCTGCTCGTGCACGGGGTCAACCTGCACCTCGCCGCGGCCGACCGGCTGCTGCGCCGCTTCGCGTTTCTCCCGCAGGCCCGCCTCGACGACGTCATGGTGAGCTACGCAGCCCCCGGCGGCGGAGTCGGTCCGCACGTCGACTCGTACGATGTCTTTCTGCTGCAGGGCGCCGGCCGGCGCGTGTGGCGCATCGCCCGGCCGCGCCGCTACGCGCTCGAGCCGGACGCGCCGCTCGAGCTGATCGCGGGCTTCGTGCCCGAGGAGGAGTACCTGCTCGAACCCGGCGATCTGCTGTACCTGCCGCCGGGCTGGGCGCACGACGGGGTCGCGCTCGAGGCGTGCTTCACCTACTCGATCGGCTTTCGCGCGCCGCACGGCGCCGAGCTGGCGGCCGCCTTTCTCGATTACCTGCACGAGCACGCCCTGCCGCGGGGCGAGTACCGGGACCCGGAGCTGCGTCCGGCACGCCGCCCCGCGCACATCGGCAGCGACATGCTCGCCAAGGCGGCGGCGCTGCTCGCGCGCCTGCGCTGGTCGCAACGCGATGTCGAGCGCTTTCTCGGCGAATACCTGACCACGCCCAAGCCGCAGGTCGTCTTCGCGCGCCCGCGGCGTGCGCCGTCGCGCGCCGCGTTCGCGACCCGCCTGGCGCGCTGCGACGCGCTGCTCGACCCGAAGACCCAGCTCCTGTACCGTGCGGCGCGCTTCTACCTGAACGGCGAAGCCTTCGCGCCCGGGCCCGCGCAGCGCGCCGCGCTCGCGGTGCTCGCGGACCGCCGGCGCGCCGCGGGACGCACGCTTGCGCGCGCCGGGCTGTGCGATCTACTCTTCGACTGGTACCGATCAGGATTTCTGCACCTGGAACGGGCGACTTGAGCGAGACGGCAGCGCTGTACGAGCGGTTCGACACCGAGGCCGCGTTCCAGGACGCGGTCGACCGGCTGCTCGCGCAGCCCGGCCGCGAGCTGCGCATCTTCGATCCCGACCTCGCGGCGCTGCGCCTCAACGCTCCGCCGCGCGTGCAGCGCCTCGAGGACTTCCTGGCGGGGAGCCGCACGCGCCGGCTCTACATCGCCTTGCACGACCCGGATCACGTCACCAGGCACTGCCCGCGGCTCATGATGCTGATCGCGCGCTACTCGCACGCGATCGCGATCCACCGCACGCACGAGGAGATCCGCTCCATCCAGGACAGCTTCCTGGTGCTCGACCAGAGCCACTACGTGCGGCGCGCAGTCGTCCGGCTCTTCCGCGGCGCGATCGGGCTGGCCGACGAGACCGAGGCTTCCGCCATGCGGTCGCGCTTCCAGGAGATCTGGGACGCCTCCTTCCCCGCCGTCTCGGCCACTACCGTGGGGTTGTAGCCCCGGAGTCGGGGTCGGCGTCGGCTCCGATCTCGGAAATCGTTGACGAAAGGGCCTTGTCAGCTGCGCGCGGATCTCTATAATGCGCGGCTCGCTCCGCGCGAGCGGGCGGAAAACCATGGTTTGCTTTGACGTCGAAACGTAGTTGACCGAAGGGAAAGTCCACATGAGGAAGTCGCTGCTGTTCGCCGCTGCGCTGGCCGTCACGCTGGCCGCCTGCGGCAAGGAAGAAGAATCCAAGCCGGCCCCGGCGCCCGCTCCTGCGGCCCAGCCCGCCCC
>JAKALD010000199.1 GCA_021813275.1 Pseudomonadota bacterium
TCCGTGCCCGGCGCCGAGGCCGAAGCGCGCATCGACGCGTTGCTCGCCGCGGCGCGGCTCGAGCCGCGCGGCTTCATCCACATGCACCCGGCTTCGCGCTGGCGCTTCAAGTGCTGGCCGGCCGAGCAGAACGCCGCGCTCGTCGACCGGCTCGCCGGCGCGGGACAGCGCGTCGTGCTCACCGCCGCGCCCGATCGCGAAGAGCGCGCTCTCGTCGATGAGATCGTCGCGCGCGCGAGCGCGAAGCCGGTCGATCTCGCGGGCAAGCTCACGCTCAAGGAGCTCGGCGCGCTCGCCGCGCGCGCCCGGCTCTTCGCCGGCGTGGACTCGATGCCGATGCACCTCGCGGGCGCGGTGGGCACGCCGGTCGTGGCGCTGTTCGGCCCGAGCGGCGAGCTCGAGTGGGGGCCCTGGGGCGTCCCGCGCCGCGTGGTCGCGAGCCGCGCGCACGCCTGCCGGCCCTGCGGTAACGACGGCTGCGGCGGCGGCAAGGTGAGCGAGTGCCTCACCACGCTCACGCTCGAGGAGGTCTACGTCGCGATCGAGGAGCTGCTTGAGGAGACGGCGTGACGCTCGTGCAAAGCGCCGTTTTGCCTTTCATCGATCTCCCCATTTTGCGCATCTGGCCTTCGAGGCCAGATGCGCAAAATGGGGAGACCATGAAACGCCAAGCCCGCGCTCGCTGCTCGCATAAGCACGAAGAAGCGCGAACGCGCGCTCGGTGCCTGCACCGCTACGCCGGCGGGAAATAGGCGTCGAGCGTCTGCCCGGCGGTGGTCTCGCACTTGCCGGCGCCGCCTCCAGCCATGCCGAGCGCGGGCTTCGCCAGGTGGAACTTGCAGCGCATGTGCTCGCCGTTCGCCGCGCGCAGGTTGGCGAGCACTTTGCCCGAATAGCGGGTGATGAATTCGGTCATCGGGCCCTGTCCCCAGTCGTCCCAGTCGTACCAGCCGTTCCAGCCGGTCCACAGCGGAGTCAGGACGTCGCGGCTGACCTGGCTCGTGATCTGAAAAAACGGCCCCGTGTAGAGCACGCCGTCCGGCAAGGTCGCGGTCATCGTCCCGCTCATGCCGCTGATGGACTTCCACGTGAGCGCGACGCGCTCGCGGCCGCTCGGGGCGCGCAGCACGCCCTGGCCGGTGCCCATTGTCGTGCAGGCGCTCAGCCCGAACGCCGCCGCGGCGAGCCCTGCGATGAGCGTAATCCGTCGAGCCATCCATGCCTCCGTGGCGCCCCGGGTGTGCAGGGCCTCATCGCCCGGTGGGTGATGTCGGATCCAACGCGGCGGCGGGCGCTGCCGCCGTGACGATGTGCCGTGAAGAGCTCACCGTACCCGGTCCCGCTTAAGACCGACTTAAATGCCGCCCGCATGCCCTGCGCTACTGCATGTACCAGCCGTGGCTCACCACGAGCGACTGGCCGGTGAGCGCGCTCGAAGGGAAGCTCACGAAGAAGAGCGCCAGCTCGGCAACGTCGGCCGTGGTGGTGAACTCGCCGTCCACCGTCTCCCTGAGCATGACGTTGCGGATGACCTCCTGCTCGGAGATGCCGAGCGCTTTCGCCTGCTCGGGGATCTGCTTCTCGACCAGCGGCGTGCGCACGAAACCGGGGCAGATCACGTTGGCGCGCACGCCGTGCCGGGCGCCTTCCTTCGCCACCACCTTGGCCAGGCCGATCAGGCCGTGCTTGGCGGTGACGTAAGGCGCCTTCAGCGGCGAGGCTTCCTTCGAGTGCACCGAGCCCATGTAGAGGATGCTGCCGCCCCGGCCCGAGCCGTACATGTGCGGCAGGCAGGCGCGCGTGGCGAGAAAGGCGCCGTCGAGGTGGATCGCGAGCAGCTTCTTCCACTCGGCGAACGGGAATTCCTCGAGCGGGTGCACGATCTGGATGCCGGCGTTGCTCACCAGCACGTCGACGCCGCCCCAGGCCTTCACGACCGCGGCGACCCCGGCAGTGACCTGCGCCTCGCTCGTCACGTCCATCGGCACCGCCATGGCGCTGCCGCCCGCGGCGCGGATCTGCGCGGCGCTCGCCTCGGCGGCGTCGCGCGCGAGGTCGGCGATGGCCACCTTGCCGCCCTCGCGGGCGTAGGCGAGGGCGATTTCCTTGCCGATGCCGCTCGCGGCGCCGGTGACGATGCAGACCTTGTCCTTGAGCCTCATTGACATTGCTCCTTGCCCCAGTGCGCGATGACGGGTAAGCGGGGCGCCGCTCAGGGGCGCGTCGCCCGGCCTTCGGTCAGGTAGTCGAACACGACCGTTCCCAGCCCGAGGGTGAGGTCGGTCCGGATGTGCGCCGCCGACACGACCTCGAGCACCGGCAGCTCGGCAACCGGCGCGAGGGCGTGGTGGCGCAGCTCGAGCGCCGCCGGCCCGCTCCATGCGCCGTGAACGACGACGTCCTGGAGGGCGTACTTGACCAGCTCGCAGATGCGCGGCGAGCCGTCCACGTGCGGAATGATCTTCAGCAGGAAGCTCGGCGCGCGCAGGCCCTCGAGCACCGCCGCGGCCTCGAGCGCGCGATGCTTGTAGCCCATGGTCGCGGTCGCGACGCGCACCGGCCCGTAGTCGAGCGTGCCGATCAGCGTGTCCTTCTCCACGGCGAGCGCGGGCGCGGCGAGCTTCTTGGGGAAGCCCCACAGCTCGCGCCCGCCGGCGATCGGCGCATCGTCGTTCAGGTACATCGCGTGCACGTAGCCGCCGCGCTCGCCGCGGAAGCTCACCGGGATCACCTGGCCGGACTCGGTGTAATCGCCGAAGCCGGTCGAATCGGGCATGCGGATGAACTCGTACTTGACGAGCGGCTCGGCCACCTCGAGCGGCTCGGGCACAATCGCGGCGAGCGCCGCGGGGTCGGTGCGATAGGTGACGATCAGGTATTCGCGATTCGCGAAGCGGTACGGGCCCGGCGGGAACGACGGATTGGTGAGCGGCATGGCGAAGGCGCGCTCGCGGACTTCCCGGATCTTCATGGCTTCGCTCCTCGTCGGTTCAGTCGTCCGCGCCGCGCGTCAGGTCGAAGACTTGCACGCCGCCCTGCCGGCGCTCGCGCCCCGTCCACGCGCGCGCGCGCAGGCTGCGCTGCACGTCGTATCGGCCGGCATCCCAGTGCTCCTCGACCGAGAGGCGCGAGAACTCGTAGTCCTTCGACTGCGTCTCGTAGTTTTTGCGGCGGTGGATCAGGTGCACGATCGTCACGGCGCGCGCGCCCGTGAGCAGGCTGCGCACCTGTGTCGCGTCCGCGTCGTCGAGCAGCTCCGCCGGCAGCTTGACCAGCAGCCGCCCCGCGGCCTGGCGCAACGCCTGGAGCTTGCGGAAGTTGTCGGTATTGAGCCGCGTGCGGCTCGAGTAGCGGATGTCCTTCTCGCGCTCGGCGACTTCGGAGAGCGTCCTCGGCATCGGGCCCTGCGCGCCGAACAAGTCGACCTGAAAGAGCAGCAGATCCTGCTCGCCCGGCTCGTCGAGCGCATACTGCAGCGGCGTGTTGGAGACCAGCCCGCCGTCCCAGTAGGCCTCGCCGTGGATCTCGACCGGCGGAAAGCCCGGCGGCAGGGCGCCGCTCGCCATGACGTGGCGCGGGCCGACGCGCTGCTTCGCCGTGTCGAAATAGACGAAGTTGCCGGTGCGCACGTTCACGGCGCCGATGCTCAGGCGCGTGCGCCCGGAGTTGAGCAGCTCGAAGTCGACCAGCCGGTCGAGCGTCTGCTCGAGCGGCGCCGTGTCGTAGACGCTGAGCGCCTGGGGCGCTCCGGGCGGATGGAACAGTGCCGGGGGCAGCCGCGGCTCGAAGAAGCCAGGCAGCCCGAAGGTCGAAACTGCCGCCGCCGCGGCCTCGTTGAAAATCGCGCGCGCGTTCTCGCCCGGCAGCAGCGGCCGGCCGACCAGGCGCGAGGACACGAGCTGCCAGAACTCGCGCAGGCGCGCCACGCGCCGCTCCGGAGGGTTGCCGGCGATGAGCGCGGCGTTGATGGCGCCGATCGAGATGCCCGCGACCCACTCCGGGACCTGGTCCGCCTCGGCCAGCGCCTCGTAGACGCCCGCCTGATAGGCGCCGAGCGCACCGCCGCCCTGAAGCACCAGGACGGTCGCCTCGCGCGCGGGATCGGATTCATTGGGCATGTTCGGCTTTCGTCATGGGCAAGCGCTGCGCAGCGTCGCGGTCACCGTGCCGGTCATTCCGCTGGTGCTTTTCCAGCTCGCGAGCGCTTCGAGAAGCCGAATCCTATGGCTCGTGCGGGCGCGCTGCCTCAGGCCGCGCCGCCGGAGGGCGTGACCTTCGGCGCGCCGTGGATCTCGCGGCCGAGCGCGTCGATCGCGTTGCCGACCGCGTGGAGTCCCTTGGCCACCTCGTCGCGCGTCCAGCTGCCGCCGGCGGCGAGCTTGTGGCCGAGCCCGCGCGCTTCCTTCGCGGCGCCCTTCTGCGCTTGGTCGGCGAACGTGCCCAGCTCGGCTGCCGAGGCATCGAGGGCATGCATCGCGTCGCCGAAGTGGCGGTTCGGCCCATTCGCTGCCGTCGGGCGGGCCACGGCGGGCGTCGCGGCCTGCGCCGCAGGCGGCGCGGCCCGAGCGATAAGCGCGCCCGCGGCCGCGAGCGCGGCGGCGGCCACGGCCAGGGACGTCTTCAGGGTTTTCTTGCTCATGATCGGGGATCCATTCGGTAGGCGGGGGATGATGCGCGGACAGGGCGACCATAAGCCGCGTGTCTTAAGCCCGACTTAAGCGCCGGGGGCTGCGGGCGCATTTTTGGGTTAGCCTCTCGCGATGCGCATCGCCCTCGTCCGGCAACGCTACAACCCCTACGGCGGCGCCGAGCGCATCGTGGCGGCCGCGCTCCCCGCGCTCGAGCGCGCGGGGGTGGACGTCACGCTCATCGCGCGCCAGTGGGAAGGCTGGGGCGCGCGCCAGGTGCTCAGGGTCTCGCCCTTCTACCTCGGGCGGCTGTGGCGCGACTGGTCGTTCGCGCGCGCCGCGCGCAAGGCGTGGCGGCGACGCGGCTTCGACCTGGTGCAGTCGCACGAGCGCATTCCGGGCTGCGACGTGTACCGCGCGGGCGACGGCGTGCACGCGCGCTGGCTCGAGATCCGGCGCGAGGAGGGCTCGCCCGCCGAGCGGCTCGGCATCTGGGTGAATCCGTATCACCGCTACGTGTGCGCGGCCGAGAAGGCGATGTTCGAGCACCCGCGGCTGCGCGCGGTGATCTGCATCTCGCGCATGGTGCGCGAAGAGGTGCGCGCGCGCTTTCGCATCGCGCCCGAGAAGCTGCACGTGATCTACAACGGCGTGGACCTCGCGCGCTTCAGCCCGAAGGCGCGCGCGGCGCTGCGCGCCGAGGCGCGCGCGGCGCTCGGGGTGCAGCCGCGCGACACCGTGTTCCTGTTCGTCGGCTCGGGCTTCCGGCGCAAGGGCGTGGATACCGCCATCCGGGCGCTCGCGCAGGCGGGCGAAAAGGGCCTGAGGCTCGTGGTGGCGGGGCGCGACCGGGAGTCCGCGCGCTTCGAGGCGCTCGCGCGCGAGCGCGGGGTCGCCGAGAGGGTGCGCTTTCTAGGCGGGAGCGAGGACGTGCGCCCGCTCTACGCCGGCGCCGATTGCTTTATGCTTCCCACGCGCTACGACCCGTTCGGCACCACCGCGCTCGAGGCGCTCGCGATGGGGCTGCCGGCGATCGTGAGCGCTCGCGCGGGCGCGGCCGAGCTGGTGCGCCCGGGCGAGAACGGCTGGCTGTGCGAGGCGGGCGACTCGGGCGGGCTCGCGCGGCGCATGCTCGAGGCCGACCGCGCGCTGCGCGACGAGCCGCGGCTCGCGCAGGCCGCGCGCGCCACCGCCGAGCGCTTTGGAATCGACGACATGGCCAGGCAGCTCGCCGAGCTCTACGCGGCGCTGGTCGAGGGAGCAAGGAGATGACGACCGTACGCAACATCCTCGCGCTGGCGCTCGCCGCCGCGTTGCTCGGCTGCGCGGCAGCGCCGCAGCGACCTCCCGAGAAGGAGGTGGCCAAGCTCGCGGTCGAGGCCGCGGGCGGGCGCGGCGACGCAAGACAGAAGCTCGAGGAGCTCGCCAAGGCGGGCGACCCGGTGGCGCAGCGCTACCTGGGGATCCTGTACGTCGGCGGCAAGGGCGTGTTCCAGAGCGACAAGCTCGCCGTCGAGTGGTTCGAGCGCGCCGCGAAGCAGGGCGACGTCGTCGCCGCGCACGACCTCGCGGTGGTCTACCAGCGCGCCCCCGGCGCGATGCGCAGGCCGAAGGAAGCGCTCAAGTGGTTCCGCTTCGCCGCCGAGAAGGGCTATGCGCGCTCGCAGGCGAACCTGGGCGAGATGCTCGTGAAGGGCGACGGCACCGCGCCGAATCTCGCCGAGGGCACTGCGTGGATCGAGAAGGCGGCCGCGCAGCACGAGGCCTATGGCGAGTACCTGCTCGGCATGGCCTACCTCGACGGGCGCGGCGTGCCGCGGAACGAGGCCGAGGGAGTGAAGCTCCTGAGGAGCGCCGCCGAGGCGAAGGAGCGCAACGCCCAGTACCACCTCGCGCTCCTCTACGGCACCGGCCGCGGCGTCCCGGAGGACAACAAGCAGGCGCTCGCGTGGCTCGACAAGGCCGTCGGCCAGAACCTGCCCGAGGCGCAGTACCTGCTCGCCGCGATCACCGCGCGCGGCATGTACGGCGTGAGGCGCGACCCCGGGAAGGCCGTCGCGCTGCTCACGCTCGCCGCCGAGCAGGACTATCCGGACGCGCAGTACGCGCTCGGCCTGATGCTCGCCGAGGGGCGCGGCGTGCCGAAGGACCCCAAGGGGGCCTACATCTGGATCTCGCGAGCGGCGAAGAACGGCCAGCCGCAGGCGATCGAAGATCGGA
>JAKALD010000200.1 GCA_021813275.1 Pseudomonadota bacterium
CGGGCGCTCGGCCGCGGCGCGCTGCGCGGCGTATCGGGCGTCGTTCGGGCGCGCGGCGCAGTCGCCGCGTTCCGGCCCTCGGCGCAAGGCGAGCGCCTAGGTTGCGACCTGCTGGTAATCGAGCGCCGGCAGGCCGGCGCGCTCGCTTGCGTGCTCGAGCGTGATCGCGCAGACCTGGCCGCGTCCGTCGACGTCGATCTGCGTGTTCTCGTCGAGGTCGCGCGTTTCCGCGACCGCGGCCTCGCGGAGCTCGATGTAGAGCGTGTCGGTGTCGCGGAAGTAGCGGATCTTCACGGCTCGAAACCTCGGTCGAAGAACGCATTATGCACAGTCTTCCCGTCGGCGAGCGCGACGACCCGCAGCCAGCGGTTCCGAGCTTCCGGGATCCGCGCCCATCGACGGAGGCGCCCGTCCGCCTGAAGGAACTGGTGCTCCGGATGCACCACGACGCGCTCGATCCATTCGTCGCGGATCGCCGCGCGGTCGGGGCGGCTGCGCATCGCGTCGAAGTAGCGCGTGGTCTTCATGCGTAACGCGCGAGCGGCTGCTCCAGCCGGTCGAGCGGACTCGCCACTCCACGCCCGCACGTGTTAAGCACGTGCGTGTAGATCATGGTCGTGCTCACGTCCGCGTGCCCGAGCAGCTCCTGCACGGTACGGATGTCGTAGCCGCCCTCCAGCAGGTGCGTGGCGAAGGAGTGGCGCAGAGTATGGCTTCCCACGGGCTTGGCGATACGCGCGTCACGCGCCGCCTGCGAAATGGCGCGCGGCAGCACATCGTCGTACACGTGATGGCGACGGATCGCGCCAGTGCGCGTATCGACCGAGCGCTTGCGCGACGGAAAGACGTACTGCCAGCCCCACTCATAGGGCGCGCTCGGATACTTGCGCGCGAGCGCGTCGGGCAGCTCCACCTCGCCATAGCCCTCCTCGCGGTCGCGCTCGTGCAGGCGCCGGATGCGCGCGAGATGCGCGCAGCGGCTCGGCGAGGCCGGCGGGCAGCATCGTCACGCGATCCTTCGCGCCCTTTCCGTCGCGCACCGTGATCTGGCGGTAGCCGAAGTCGACATCCTTCACCCGCAGCTTGAGACACTCGCGAAGCCGCAATCCCGCGCCGTAGAGCAGCGCCGCCATCAGCCACTTCGTTCCCTCGAGCTGCGCCAGCAGCGCGCGCACCTCGTCGCGCGTGAGCACCACCGGCACGCGCACCGGGCGCTTCGCCCGCACGATGCCCTTCATCCACGGCAAATCGATGCCGAGCACCTGCCCGTAGAGAAGTAGCAGCGCCGAGAGCGCCTGGTTCTGCGTCGAGGCCGCCACGTCGCACTGGGTCGCGAGGTGAGACAGGAACGCCGTCACCTCCGCGGCGCCCATCTCGAGCGGGTGCCGCTTGCCGGAGAAAAAGATAAAGCGCTTGATCCAGTGCAAGTAGGTCTGCTCGGTGCGGTAGCTGTAGTGCCGGCGCCGGATCGCGTCGCGCACCTGGTCGAGCAGCCGTGGCGACGCCCCGCCGACCGGCGTATCCTCCGCCGACATGAAGCCCTCCCCGAATAACGTTGATCCGGCTACCGAGCATCCGTGCAGTACTGGTAACGCGCTGATTTCGGGGGCAGTTGACACCGTTGCGGTACGAATGGCGGAACGCACTCCGCCTTTTAGGCGTTCTACTTCACGTTAGAGCGCTCCGACAATGAGTTGGGATGCCGTTATCTTTGACTGCGACGGAACGTTCGTCGATAGCGAACGCATTGGCAACGAAGTACTTGTCGAGCACGCCAAGCGCTTTGGGGTCGCCCTGACGGTTGAAGAGGCGATTGCCAGATTTCGAGGTGTCCGAATGGCAGAGTGTGTATCTCAACTCGAGGTGCTGCGCGGTTCCTCTTTGCCTTCCACGTTCGTCACCGAGTTCAGAGAGTGGATGCGAGAGGCCTTTATCTCTCGCCTTCGTCCCATGGACGGAGCTGCTGAATTGCTCGGTTCGCTAGTTGTTCCCTGCTGCGTGGCGTCAAGCGGCCCACGCGAGAAGACCGAATTCAGCTTGTCAGTGACCGGGTTACTGGCTCACTTTGAAGGAAAAGTCTTCAGTTCCTACGAGGTGAACCACTGGAAACCTGACCCGGGTTTGTTCTTGCATGCTGCCTCGGTAATGGGTGTTGTGCCAGAACGCTGCGCAGTCATCGAAGACAGCTTGCCCGGTGTGCGAGCTGGAGTGGCCGCTGGAATGGCTGTCTTCGCGATAGTGGCAGACAAGCTTGAAAATGACATGCCTCAAGAAGTTCGCGTAGTCGCTCACCTCAGGGAGGTACATGAGATCTTCCGTACTGCTGGAATCGCGCTCTAACCTGCGCTTCGACACGGACCCCAAACAGCGGGGCTGTGCCCCGCTGTTTGGGGCCGGTCAAGCGCGGCGTTAGCGCGCAGGTACCTGGAGTGGTAGGCTGACCATATGAGTGACGCTGACGTCGCTGAGATTCTCAAGCTCCCGCCCGAGGAGCGCCTACGTCTGGCCGAGGTCATCTGGGCCAGTCTGGCTGCGGAGCCTTCTGCTGTGCCCTTGGGTGACGCTCACCGCCAGGTGCTTGACGAACGCTTGGCCGAACACGAGAGGAATCCCGACGACGTGGTTACCAGAGACCAGGTGCTCGCCGACGCCCGGCGACGCTGATGTCTTTGCCGGTTGTTTTCCGTCGGCAGGTCGGGCGGGATCTTGCAGCTGGATTTGGGTGCTACGAAGGGCAGACGAAAGGGCTAGGCGAGCGCTTTCTCACTGCTGTCGGCTCCGCGTTTGATGTCATCGAGCGCTATCCGCAGATGTTCGCGCCGGTCCACGGCGAGGTGCGCCGCGCGCTCCTATCCCAGTTCCCCTATGGCGTCTTCTACCGCGTCGAATCCAAACGCGTTGTCGTTCTGGCGGTATTGCATACGGCTCGCGACCCCAGGATCTGGCCACAACCTCGAAGGTCTGCGCGCTGACAGCACGCCGCAGGCCGGCGCGCGCTGGCAGCCGCTGACTTTGGGCATCGGGAGAGGAAGCAATGGCGCTTGATCCGGCACCGAGACGCGAGCTTCATTGGTCTCGCAAGGACAAAAGCGTGGCTCGCGGTGCATTTGAAACCGCGCTCGCCCGAGAGAATGCGAGCGTCAGAGAAGAGGTCGAGCGCATGCTTCAGGGCTCCAAAGAAGCGGCCGCCGTGTGGGATGTCCTGGAATTCCTCTCAAACAAGCAGCGCGAGATCCAGCAAAAGTACGATTACCGGTACTCGGTACTCACCGGCGTATTCGCGCGGCTGCTTTACGAGGGCTGGGTCACTGAAAAAGACCTTTCCGGGCTCGCGCCTGAGAAGCTCGCGCTCATCCGGCGTGGAGCCGGAACAGCGAGGGAGCTCGACGCCTAACGTGGCGGCGGCGCGCCCTCCGCATTAGGGCTCATGAGACACGCGATGGCAAGCAAGGAGCCGCCATTGGTTCACCAGTACAAGATCACGCTTCGTGACATCTCTCCGGCTATCTGGCGCCGAATCCAGGTTCCGAAGAGTCACACATTCTGGGACCTGCACGTCGCAATTCAAGATTCAATGGGATGGCTCGACTACCATCTGCACGCATTCCGATTTGCGGCAGTTGCTGGAAACCGCCCCATAGAGATCGGGATTCCCGAAGGGGCGCTCGACCACTCGGTTCTTCCGGGCTGGAAAGTCCGTATCGCCGATTACTTCACTCCACCGGGAGTCGTCGCGCAATACGAATATGATTTCGGTGACGGCTGGGAGCACGACGTCGCGCTTGAGGACGTCTTACCGAGCGAAGCGAAACGGAAGTACCCCCGGTGCATTGCGGGAGATCGCGCCTGTCCTCCCGAAGATTGCGGAGGTGTCCCGGGTTATGAGCATCTCGTAGAAGTACTGCGCCGGTCGAACCATCCGGAGTACGGGGAGTTCGTTGACTGGCTCAAGGGACACGCCAAGAACTATCATCCATTCGATCCGGCTCGCTTCGAGGTCCACGCGGTGCGCTTTAGCGATTCGAAGAAGCGCTGGGCAAGGGCATTTGCGGGAGGATACCGATGACCTATGGCAGCGCGGCGGCGAGCGACGCTTTTCATCCGGCGCTGCGCGCCTCCCAGAGCGCGCCTCGCCGCGAACGGTGGGCAGCATAATGAGCGGGTCGCGGGTCGTAGACGGATATCATCGCCGAGGGGGCGCACAGTGAAGATCAATATCGACAATCTCACCGAAGCGGAACTCATCGATCTCAATCACCGTGTGGTCGAGCGGTTACGGTTTCTCCAGCAGGCGCGTGCTCACCGGCGCATGCTGACCTTCCGCATTGGCGAGCGCGTCTCCTTTCAACCCGACGGTCGCCCGAACCTCATTGGTACCGTGACGCGGTACAACAAGAAGACCGTAACGGTCGTGACAGAAAGCGGGGAGCGCTGGAATGTTGCGCCCGGCTTGCTGCATCGTGTCGTCGAGTCGGAGGGTGAAGACAAGCGCGATGCCAACGTGGTACCCATCCACAAGCGCTGAGCGGCCGATGCTGCCCCACAGCGCAGCCCACGCCGGCGCGCACCTTCGGTGAGGCTTGCGTGCTCGAAGTTTCCGCAACCGGTGATTGGCGGCGGGCGCACCCCGGAGCCGCGATCGGGCTGCTCGAGCTCTCGGCGGTCGAGAACGCCCGCGCATCGCCGACCCTCGACGAGCGCAAGCGGCGCGTGGAAGCGCAGCTTAGGGAGCGCTACAAGGGATTCTCGCGCCGAGGCTTCGTGGCGCTTCCGGTGATGTCCGCCTACGAGCAATACTATCGGCGCTTCGACAAGTCCTATCACGTGCTGCTGCAGGTCGAGTCGCTCGTACTGAAGGGAAAGAACCTCCCCGCGGTCGCGCCGCTCGTCGACGCCAACTTCGCGGCGGAGGTGGAGACCTTCGTGCTGACCGCCGGGCACGATGTCGGCGCGCTGCGCGGCCCGGTTTCGATCGACGCCTCGCGCGAGGGAGACCGCATGACCCAGATGAATGGCGCATCCAGGTCGATCCGCGCCGGCGACATGGTGATGCGGGACGCGGGCGGCGTGTGCTGCTCGATTCTCTACGGCCAGGACGACCGCTCGCCGATTTCGACGGCGACGACGCATGTGCTCTACGTGGCCTACGCGCCCAACGGCGTGCCGGCGGACGCAGTAGAAGGGCAGCTTGCGCGAATCGAGGGGAACGTCCGTGTCTTCTCGCCGCGGGCGATCGTCGAGCAGCACCGGCTGCTGCGGGCCTAGCGCCAGGCGCTTCGAGTACCAGGACCTGCATCTCGCTTCCGCCGGAACCGGCGGCGGCGGACAATGTGTAGCCGCGTATCCGGACAGGAGGTGACGCATGGCCAGGATCGAGGAACGTCTCGCCGCGCTGGGGCTCGCGCTTCCTGCGCCGCTCACTCCGCCTCCCGGCGTGGCGCTGCCGTTTCGCTTCGTGCGGCTCGCCGGCGCGCGCGCGTTCATCTCCGGCCACGGGCCGCAGAACGCCGACGGCACGATCGCCGCGCCGCGCGGCAAGCTCGGCCGCGAGCTCACGCTGGAGCAGGGCTACGCCGCCGCGCGCCTCACCGCGCTCTCGATCCTCGGAAGCCTCTCGCGCGCGCTCGGCGATCTCGACCGGATCGCGCGCTGGACACGCGTCTTCGGCATGGTCAACTCGGCGCCGGGCTTCGACCGGCAGCCGAGCGTGATCAACGGCTTCTCGGACCTGATCCTCGAGCTCTTCGGTCCCGAGGCGGGCGCGCACGCGCGCAGCGCCGTGGGCATGGCGGAGCTGCCCTTCGGCATCCCGGTGGAGATCGAGGCCGAGGCCGAGGTGCTGAGCTAGCCGCTGGCAAGCGCTGGATCCGGAGGGAACGGCGCTACACTGCCGCCGGGTCTCCTGCAAGAACGAAAGGGAGGGCTGCCATGAACGCGGAAGAATTGCGGGCGGTACAGGCCCCGCTGAAAGAGCGCTACCGGGCGGAGGCGCAGGCCGCGCTCGTCACGCTGCGCGCGCAGGCCCGCCTCGGCGAGGGAATCACGTGCAAGGTGGAAACCGGCAAGGCGCTCGTCCAAGCGGGCCTGCACCCCGCGAGCGGCGGCGACGGCCTGAGCGCCTGCTCGGGCGACATGCTGCTCGAGGCGCTCGCCGCGTGCGCGGGCGTGACGCTCAACGCGGTCGCCACCGCGCTCGGAATCCGGCTGCGCGACGCGACGCTGCACGCCGAGGGCGACCTCGATTTCCGGGGCACGCTCGGCGTCGCGAAGGACGCGCCCGTGGGCTTCAGGAGCATCCGCCTGCGCATCGCCCTGGACACCGACGCGACCGAAGAGCAGATCGCTACGCTGCTCAAGCTGACCGAACGCTACTGCGTGGTGTTCCAGACACTCGCGCGGCCGCCCGAGCTGTCGGTCGCGGCAGCCCGGGCATGAGAGGTCAGGCCACGCAGGCGAACATTCGAAGCGCCGCGCGAGGACGAGGTGCTGGTGCGCATCGTCGCCACGGGAATCTGCCGCACCGACATCGACCTGTGCGACGAATGGAACGCGGCGGACGGGCCGGTGGTGCTCGGCCACGAGGGGGCGGGGATCGTCGAGGAGGCGGGCAGGCGCGTGAGGAAGCTGCGGCGCGGCGATCACGTCGTGCTCTCGTTCGCATCCTGCGGCCGCTGCGGCGCCTGCCGGCGCGGCCGACCCGCGCACTGCGCGCGCTTCTACGAGGCGAACTTCGGCTTCCGGCGCCTGGACGGCAGCAACGCGCTCGCAGCGAGCGGCGTCGGCGGACACTTCT
>JAKALD010000201.1 GCA_021813275.1 Pseudomonadota bacterium
CCCGCGTGGCGCGCGCAGTCGCGCTCGCTGCCGGGCGGGTTGACCGTGTCGAAGCGCAGCAGCGCGCGCGTCAGGGCGATCGGGTCGGAGATGCTCATTGGTCGATGATACCTCCCGGGCTCGGATTACAGTTCCTTACTCGACTCGGTCAGCCAGCTGCGCGGTTCCGAGCTGTGGCGCGACGAAGTGAACGCCAAGGGCGGCATCAAGGTCGGCAACAAGCACTACAAGGTGCGCTTCGTCGAGTACGACGACCAGTCGCAGGGCGGGCGCGTGCAGCAGCTCTACACGCGGCTCATCCTGCAGGACAAGTCGCAGTTCCTGTTCAGCCCGTATTCCTCGGGGCTGGTCGCGACCGCGGCGGTGATCAGCGAGCAGTACGGCAAGATCATGCTGATCGGCGGCGGCGCCGAGGGCAAGACCTACGAGCTCGGCAACAAGTACCTGTTCCAGTGCATCACCCCGGCGGACCAGTACCTGAGCGGCGCCATCGCCGAGCTGAAGGAGCACAACCCGCACGCCAAGGTGGCGTTCGTCTACTCCGACGATCCGTTTTCGAAGGCGGTGGTCGCCGCGGCGCGCGAGCAGGCCAAGCAGGCCGGCTTCACGGAAGTTCTGGACGAATCCTATCCGCCGTCGACGACCGATTTCACCGCGATCATCAACAAGATCATCTCCTCGGGCGCCGACACCTTCCTCGGCGGCGGCCACTATTCGGACGGGGCCACGCTCGCGCGCCAGCTGCACGACCAGAAGGCCGGCATGAAGTGGGTGTCGATCCTGGTCGCGCCCGACAGCGAGAAGTTCAAGACGCTCGGCGCCGCCGCGAACGGAATCACGGTGCCGTCGCAATG
Source organism: Pseudomonadota bacterium (assembly GCA_021813275.1). Taxonomy (GTDB): domain Bacteria; phylum Pseudomonadota; class Gammaproteobacteria; order Burkholderiales; family SG8-39; genus JAKALD01. Next base: position 855 of record JAKALD010000201.1, read on the forward strand.
GGAGCCGCAAGTCAAGTACAAGCCGCAGTTCGGGCCCTCGATCGCGGAGTTCACCTCCGAGTACACCCTCAAGTACAAGGACCTCCCGGACTACCACGCGGCTTCCGGCTACCAGGTCGGGCTGCTGCTGCAGCATGCGATCGAGCAGGCGCGCTCGATCGAGCCGGACAAGGTGGCCGCGGCGCTGAACAAGATCGACGCCACCACCTTCTTCGGCCGCACCAAGTTCGCGACCGACCCGGGGCATCACGGGCTGCAGATCGCGCACCAGATGGTGCTTGCTCAGTGGCAGATGAAGGGCGGCAAGCTGGTGAAGGAGATGGTCTGGCCGGACGCCGCGCGGACCGCCAGCGTCGTCTACCCGCTTCCCTAGACGGAGCACGCTCGGTCGAGGGGGCCGGAAGCGGCCCCCTTTTCGTGTGAGCCGGTCGCATGCTCGGTCTTCTCGCATCGATCCTCGACGGCGTGCTCATCGGCGCGGTCTACGGCCTCGCCGCGATGGGCATCACCCTCATCTGGGGCGTGATGGACGTCGTCAACCTGACGCACGGCGCGATGATCGTCGCCGGCATGTTCGCCGCGTACGTCCTCGTCGGCGCGGCCGGCGTGCCGGTCTACGCGACGCTGCCGATCGTGCTCGCCGGCGGCTTCCTCGTCGGCGTCGGGCTCTACTGGCTCTCGGTGCACCGCGTGATCGGCCAGCCGCCGCTCATGAGCCTGCTCTCCACCTTCGCGGTCAACCTGGTGCTCGTCGGCCTGGGCACCGCGGTATGGGGCACCGATCTTTTCAACGTCCCGGCCTCGCTGCCCGGCTTCAGCCTCGGCCGCTACACCTTCCCCGGCACGCACCTCATGGCGGCGCTGCTCACCGGGGTGATCGCGCTCGCGCTCTATTTCTTTCTCTACCGCACGCGCCTCGGCAAGGCAGTACGTGCGGTCTCCAACAACCGCGAGGCCGCGGAGCTGGTCGGGATCCCGACCGCGCGCGTGCTCGCGCTCGCCTTCGGCCTGGGCGTCGCCCTCGCCAGCGTCGCCGGCATGCTGATCGCGACCATGTTCCCGTTCACCGTGCTCTCCGGCGACGCCTACCAGCTGAAGAGCTTCGTGGTAACGGTGCTCGGAGGACTCGGCAACCCGACCGGCGCGCTCGTCGCCGGGATCGCGCTCGGCCTGGTCGAGGGGCTGACCACGCCGTTCGTCCCGGTGAGCTGGACGCTGGTGATCGAGTTCATCCTGTTCGTCGTGGTGCTGATCACGGTGCCGGGCGGCCTGCTCACGCTCTTCCGGCGCCGGCGCCCCGCATGAGCGAGCGCCCATGATCCTGCGCCGCCCCTTTTTCTGGATCATCGCCGCGATCGTGGCGGCGTTCGCGATCGCGCCGGCGATCGGCGACAACATCGAGCTGCGCGAGAGCCTGGTGCTCGCGGCGGTGTACATCACGCTCGCGAGCAACATCAACATGATCCTCGGCTACGCCGGCTACGTGAACTTCGGCAGCATCGTCTTCTTCGGCCTCGGGGGCTACTTCAGCGTCTGGCTGATGAGCGCGCACGCCTGGCCGCTCGCCGCGGCGCTCGTCGCCGGAGGCGTCGCGGTGAGCGCGCTCGCGCTCGTGTTCGGCCTCGGCATCCTGCGCCTGCGGGGGGTGTACTTCGCGCTCTCGACGATCGGCGTGAACGAGGGCGTGATGGCCTTCGTCGCCAACTTCGGCCCCTGGGGCGGCTCGACCGGCATCTACCTCTCGCCCGCCCTCTTCCAGCCGCTCGGCGGCCCGGCGAAGGCGCTGTGGGTGATCTATTACCTGCTGGTCGGCATCATGGGGCTGTCGCTGGTCCTCAGCTACGCCGTCAAGCGCTCGAAGTTCGGCCTCGGGTTGCTCGCGATCGGGCAGAACGAGGACGCCGCGGCGCTGCTCGGCGTGCCCACGCCCCGCTACAAGGCGATCGTGTACAGCCTGTCGGCCTTCCTGCCGGCGATCGCCGGCGGCCTGTACTTCTTCAAGAGCGCCTACATCCAGCCGCCGGACGCATTCGACCTGCAGCTCTCGACCGAGACGATCGTCGTCGCGATGCTCGGCGGCCAGGGCACGGTTGCCGGGCCCGCGCTGGGCGCGTTCCTGTACGAGGAGCTGCGCGGCTGGCTGCTCACCTCGCCCACGTTCTCGCATTTCCAGCTGGTCGTCGCCGGGGTGCTGCTGCTCGCGATCGTGTTGTTCGCGCCCGGCGGGCTGATGGGGCTGCTGTACCGGCTCTGGCCGCGGCTGAGGAGCTTCCTCGAATGAACGCGCTGCTCGAGGTCGAGAACCTGAGCAAGCAGTTCGGCGGGCTGCGCGCGGTGCAGGCGCTGAGCTTCGAGGTGCGCGAGGGCACGATCCTCGGCCTCATCGGCCCGAACGGCGCGGGCAAGACCACGGTGTTCAACCTGCTGAACGGCGTGTTCGCGCCCGACGAGGGCCAGGTGCGCTTCCGCGGCGCCGACATCACGGGGCTCGCCCCGTTCCGCGTCGCGCGCCACGGGCTGGCGCGCACCAATCAGATCGTGCAGCCGTTCGCCAACATGACCGTGCTCGAGAACTGCGTCGTGGGCGCCTGCTTCGGGCGCGAGAACCTGCCGCTCGCGCGCGCGCGCGAGGCGGCGCGCGAGGCGGTGACCCTGGTCGGACTGGAAGACCGCCTCGACGCGCTCGCCTCGCAGCTCACGATCGCCGGCAAGAAGCGGCTCGAGCTCGCGCGCGCGCTCGCGGCGCGGCCGACGCTGCTGCTGCTCGACGAGGTGCTCGCCGGCCTCAACCCGGTCGAGATCGAGCGCATGATCGGCATCATCCGGACGATCCGCGACTCGGGCATCTCGATCCTCATGATCGAGCACCTGATGCAGGCGATCATGAGCCTGTCGGACCGCATCGTGGTGCTCAACTCGGGCGCCAAGCTCGCCGAAGGCCTGCCCGCCGAGGTGGCCGCCGACCCCATGGTCATAGGCGCCTACCTGGGCGACCCGGGCTTCGTGGACAAGCTGCGCGAGTCATGAGCGAAGCGCTGCTCAGCGTGGAGTCGCTCGAGGCGGGCTACGGCGAGGTCCAGGTGCTGTGGGGCATCTCGCTCGGCGCGCAAAGCGGCAAGCTGACCACCATCGTCGGCGCGAACGGCGTCGGCAAGACCACCTCGCTGCGCGCGATCGCCGGCAGCATCCGGCCCTGGGGAGGCCGGATCCTCTTCAAGGGCGAGGACGTCACGCGGCTCGCGCCGCACCAGAAGGCCGCGCGCGGCCTCGCGCTCGTGCCCGAGGGGCGGCAGCTCTTCAGCGCGATGTCGGTCGAGGAGAACCTGGAGATGGGCGCCTACTCGCGGCACGGCGCGCGCCGCTACGCCAGCCGCCTGGAGCGCGTCTACGAGCTCTTTCCGCGCCTCAAGGAACGGCGCACCCAGCTCGCCGGCACGTTCTCCGGCGGCGAGCAGCAGATGCTCGCGATCGCGCGCGGGCTCATGTCGGACCCGGACCTGCTCGTCATCGACGAGCTCTCGCTCGGGCTCGCGCCGCTGGTCGTGCACCTGATCTTCTCCACGCTGAAGACCCTGAAAGACGAAGGCCTCTCCATCCTGCTGGTCGAGCAGAACGTGCACCTCGCCTTCGCGCTTTCCGACTACGCCTACGTGATCGCCGAAGGGCGGCTGTTCACCGAGGGCGCGCCCGACGTGCTCGCGGCGAAGCCCGAGATCCGGCGGGCTTACCTGGGACTCTAGCAGCGCCCGCGCGCGCACCGATTGCTCCGCCACGCGGGCAATGCCGCGTCCGCATGCAGGACGGCACAGCTCGCCGAATACGGTCGCCAAGCCGCCGGCGGCCGGCAATGCAACATTGACGCCGCATCAGGCATCGCCAAGGACGAGGTCGGAGCCTTTTTCGCCGATTGCGATGGCTGCCGCATTGGTATTGCCCGACACCAGCGTCGGCATGATCGAGGCGTCGACCACGCGCAACGCCTCGACACCACGCACACGCAACGCGGAGTCGACGACGGCCTCCGGGCCGCTCCCCATCTTGCACGTTCCGACGGGGTGAAAGATGGTCACCGCGGTGGCACGGATGAACTCATCGATAGACTCGTCGTCGTCCGCGGCCCCCGGCGAGACCTCCTCGGCGACGAGCTCGGCGAGCGGCGCGGTCCGCGCGAGCTCGCGCGCGTAACGTACCGCTGCGCGCAGCACCAGCAAGTCCGCTCGCGCCGAAAGGTACTGCGCGAAGATGCGCGGCGCGGCACTCGGGTCGCCGCTCGCCAGCTCTATACGACCGTGGCTCGCCGGGCGCAACTGGCAGACTGACATGGTGAAGCCCGGGAACCTGTGCAGCCCCTCGCCCGGGCGGTCCGTGCTGAAAGTGATGAAATGAAATTGCACGTCAGGGCGTTCGGCGTCGGGCATGAGCCGCACGAATGCGCCCGCCTGTCCGGCGCTCACCGTCAGCGGGCCGCTGCGCGTGAGCACCCATTGGATCCCTGCCCAGAGTGTCCGCAGCGGGCTTCGAAATATGTCGTTGTAGGTAATCGCCTGCCTGGCGCGCAGCACCACGCGCGCCTGCAGATGGTCCTGCAGGTTACGTCCGACCCCCGGCAACTCGGCGATCGGCTCCACGCCTGCGCGGGCGAGCTGCCGCAGCTCGCCGATACCGGAAAGCATCAGCAGCTGCGGCGAGTTGATCGCGCCCGCCGATAGCAGGACCTCGCGACGCGCGCGCGCGGCCCGCACCTCGCCGTTCCGCTGGTACTCGACACCGACGGCGCGCCGACCCCTAAACAGCACGCGTCTCGCAAGTGCGTGCGACACGACGGCAAGGTTCGGACGGCGGCGGGCCGGCCGCAGATAGGCCGTCGCGGGGCTGCAGCGCACACCGCGACGGGTGTTCAGCTGGAAATAACCGACACCCTCCTGACGTTCGGCGTTGAAGTCGGCGTTGAGCGGGACACCGCGCCGGTTGGCGGTGGCAATGAACGCCTCGCACAGCGGGTGCCGCTCGGACAGATCCGACACCCACAACGGACCGTCCGCGCCGTGATAGGCGCTGCCGCCCCGCACTTGATGCTCGGCCCTGCGAAAGTAGGGCAGCATGTCCTCGTAGCCCCAGCCCCGGTTGCCCAAGCCTGCCCAGTTGTCGTAGTCCTCCGGCTGTCCGCGGATATAGACGAGGCCGTTCACTGCGCCCGAGCCGCCGATCACCTTTCCGCGCGGCCAGTAAATGCGGCGCCCGCCAAGCTCGGGTTCTGGTTCGGTCTCGTAGCACCAATTGATCCGGCGGTCGAAAATGGTCTTGCCGTAGCCAATCGGAATGTGGATCCAAGGGCTCGTGTCCGGTCCACCCGCCTCCAGCAGCAGCACCGTATAACGCGCGTCGGCGCTCAGCCGGTTAGCAAGTGCGCAACCGCTGGATCCGGCGCCGACTACGATGTAATCGAACTCTTGGGGCGGACCGCTCATCCGTCGCGTTAGGCGGTGCGCGACACTCGCGCCGGTGGAAAGTCGGACCCGCAACGGCGCGGCTCGCCGCGGTGCCGGCGAGCACGCTGCGGGCAGACCGCCACGATCAATGGCCCTCGCCGGGGGCGCCTTGGCACGCGCATATCAAAGGGGGGTTAGGGTCTTCGGCACGATGAATTGGCCCTCCCCCCAATGCTCGGCACGCGATTCACGGCCTTCGGCGGTTTCGATAAGGACGTCGCCGAGACGTTGCGCCGCTTGATCGAGGCCTCTGCCTCGAGTCAGTACGTCGCTCAAGTCCACGTCGATGGAATCGACCCATTTCATCACCGTCATGGGGTTGCCGCATACCTTGATCGTCGGCGCCAGCGGATTACCCGAGGGATTGAACACGCCCATGCCGAAGAGTGTGAGCTGGGCCCCGGCGGCAATCATGCCGGTGATCGAACACGG
>JAKALD010000008.1 GCA_021813275.1 Pseudomonadota bacterium
AGGACGCCGGCTGCCGCGTGCTCGCCGCCGAGGACGTGTTCCGCGAGCTGCTCGAGGCCGGGCCGCTCGCGCCGTGGCGCAACGGCGCGCTGCTCGTCGCCCCCGGGCCGCTCGCCGATCCCCGGCCGCAGTACGAGGCGCGGCTCGCCAAGGCGCAGCCGGCGCCGCTCAACGACGCGGCCGAAGACGACGACGCGATCCTGCTCTACACCGGCGGCACCACCGGGCGAGCGAAGGGCGTGCGCCTCACCCATCGCAACGTCATCGCGAACGGCCACCAGATCAACGCGATCCTGCGCTTCGCCCCCGGCGAGGTTTACCTGCACGTCGCACCGATGTTCCACTCGGCGGACCTGCTCGCGAGCCCGTTCACCTTCCTCGGCCTGACGCACGCGTTCCTGCCGCAGTTCTCCGGACGCGCGCTGCTCGAGGCGATCGCGCGCTACCGCGTGACGATGACCATGCTCGCGCCGACGATGATCATCCTCACGCTGCAGGAGCCCGGGCTCGAGCGCCACGACCTCTCGAGCCTCAAGCGCCTGTACTACGGCTCCTCGCCGATGGCGGTGGAGTGGATCCGCCGCGCGCTCGAGCGCTTCGCCGGCGTCGAGCTCATCCAGAGCTACGGCCTCACGGAGACTTCGCCGATCCTCACCATGATGGGGATGGACGAGCACCGGCGCGCGCTCGCGAGCAGCGAGCTCGCGCTGTTGAAGAGCGCCGGGCTGCCGGTTCCCGGGGTCGACCTGCGCATCGTCGACGACGCCGACCGCGAGCTCGCCGCCGGCGAGGTGGGCGAGGTCGTGGTGCGCGGCCCGAACGTGATGCGCGGCTATCTCAACCGCCCCGAGGAGACCGCGCAGGCGCTGCGCGGCGGCTGGTTCCACACCGGCGACGTCGGCCGGCTGGACGCCGACGGCTACCTGTACCTCCTCGACCGCAAGAAGGACATGGTCATCACCGGCGGCGAGAACGTCTACAGCTCGGAGGTCGAGGCGGCGCTCTACCAGCACCCGGCGGTGCACGAGTGCGCGGTGATCGGCGTCCCCGACGAGCGCTACGGCGAAGCGCTGCTCGCGGCGGTGGTCGCCGCGCCCGGCGCCGCGCTCGGCGAAGCCGAGCTCATCGAGCACTGCCGCGGGCGGATCGGCGGCTACAAGATCCCGCGCCGCTTCGTGTTCCTCGACGCGCTGCCCAAGAGCGCCATGGGTAAAATACTGAAGACCGAGCTGCGCCGCCGCTACGCGGCCCCCTCCCCGGCCAGGGCGCCGGCCGGCTTATCCTCGCGGAGTCGATCGTGACTGCGAGTAAGAAAGTCCCCGTCTACTGCTACCAGTGCGTCTCGGGCCCGGACCTGATGAAGGTCGAGGTGCGCGACGGCGTCGCGCTGCGCGTCGAGTCCAACTACGACATCCGCGGCGCGCATCCCGGGGGCGGGCGCGTGTGCGTCAAGGCCTACGGCCTGGTGCAGAAAACCTACAACCCGAACCGCATCAAGCAGCCGCTGAAGCGCACCAACCCGAGGAAGGGCCGCGGCGAGGATCCGGGGTTCGTGCCGATCTCGTGGGACGAGGCGCTCGATCTCATCGGCGCGAAGCTGCGCGACATCCGCGCGCGCGGCTTGCGCGACGCCTCCGGTTTCCCGCGCGTCGCGGTCACCACCGGCGGCGGCGGCACGCCCGTGCAGTACATGGGGACGTTCCCCGCGTTCATGGCCGCCTGGGGCCCGGTCGACCAGGGCTACGGCGCCGGCCAGGGTGTGAAGTGCTACCACTCGGAGCACCTGTACGGCGAGCTCTGGCACCGCGCGTTCATCGTCTCGCCCGACACGCCGTACGTGAACTTCATCATCAACTGCGGCAACAACGTCGACGCCTCGGGCGGCGTGGTGGGCGTGTGGCGCGAGGCCGATGCGCGCGTGCGCGGCGTGAAGCGCGTCCAGGTGGAGCCGCACCTGTCGATCACCGGCGCGCTCTCGGCCGAGTGGGTGCCGATCAAGCCGAAGACGGACGCCGCGTTCCTGTTCGCGCTCATCCACCGCATCCTGTGCGAGCGAAGCTGGTCCGAGGTCTGCGACCTGCCTTATCTCAAGGAGCGCAGCAATTCGCCGTACCTCGTGGGCCCGAACGGCTGGTTCCTGCGCGAGCGAGAAAGCGGAAAACCCCTCATCTGGGATGCGGCCGAGGGCCGCGCGAAGCCGTTCGACGCCCAGATCCGGGATGCCGCGCTCACCGGCAGCTACACGGTCGCCGGCATCGAGCACGGCCCGGACGGCGAGGTGATCGCGCACGAGGCCGCGGCCGCGCAGCCCGCGTTCCAGAAGCTCGTCGACCACGTCGCGCCGTACAGCCCCGAATGGGCCGAGCGCGAGTGCGACGTGCCCGCGGCGACGATCCGCCGCGTCGCCGACGAGTATCTCGCGCACGCCTGCGTCGGCCAGACGATCGAGATCGAGGGCGTACGGCTTCCCTTCCGCCCGGTCGCGGTGATGCTCGGCAAGACGGTCAACAACGGCTGGGGCGGCTACCACGCCTGCTGGGCGCGCACCGTGCTCGCGGTGCTGGTCGGCGCGCTCGAGGTGCCCGGGGGCACGCTCGGCACCACGGTGAAGCTGGTGCGCCCGGCGTTCAGCCGCACGGGATCGTGCCTGCCCGGTCCCGACGGCTTCATGCGCTACGAGTTCAACCCCACCTCGCGCGAAGCCTGGGAAGCGCGGCCGCAAATCCGCAACGCCTTCAGGACGCTCGTGCCGCTCGTGTCGAGCTCGCCCTGGTCGCCGGCGCTCGGGCCCGCGCACCTGCCGTGGCTCTTCCAGAAGAAGCAGCCCGATCACTGGCCCAAGGAAACCACGCCCGAGATCTGGTTCTGCTACCGCACCAACCCGGCGATCTCGTCGTGGAACGCGCCCGAGATCGCCGAGCGCCTGGCCGAGTTTCCGTTCATCGTGGCCTTCGCCTACACCGAGGACGAGACCAACCACTTCGCCGACGTGCTGCTTCCCGAGGCGACCGACCTCGAGAGCCTGCAGCTCATCCGCATCGGCAGCACCAAGTTCACCGAGCAGTTCTGGAAGCACGAGGGCTGGGCGGTGCGCCAGCCGGTCGCCGACAAGGTGGTCGACTGCAAGGACATGACCGACATCGCGACCGAGCTCGCGCGCCGTGCCGGCATCCTCAAGGAGTACAACGAGGCGATCAACAAGGGCGCGGCGGGCATGGCGCTGCGCGGCAAGGATTTCGACTACGCGCTCGACCCCGAGCGGCCGCACGCCTGCGAGGAGGTCTGGGACGCGGTCGCGAAGGCCGCGAGCCACAGCCTTTCGCACGGCAGCGAGGTTCACGGCATCGACTGGTTCCGCGAACATGGCTTCATGCTCGCGCCCTTCCCGCAGCTCGATTGGTACCTGTACCCGGCGATCGAGCGCCAGGGCCTGCGCTTCGAGCTGCCGTACCAGGAGCGGATCGTGCGCCACGGCCGCGAGCTCGCGCACCGGCTGCACGAGAGCGGCATCGCGTGGTGGGACACGCAGTTGAAGGAATACGAGTTCATGCCGCGCTACGAGCCGTTTCCCGAGATCTGGATCAACTACGCGCGCGAGTTGGGCCGCGACCCGCAGGAATATCCCTTCTGGGCGCTCACCTCGCGCAGCATGCAGTACTCCTGGGGCGCGAACGTCGGCCTGCCGCTCATCAACGAAGTGGCGAACAACATCTCCGGGCACCGCGGCGTGATCATCAACCGCACGGCCGCGAAGCGCCTCGGGATCGCCGAGGGCGACGCGGTGGTGATCGAGTCGGTGAGCGGCGTGACGCGCGGGCGCGCGGTGCTGCGCGAGGGCATCCGTCCCGACACCGTGCTGATGATCGGCCAGTTCGACCACTGGAAGACGCCGTTCGCGAAAGACCTCAAGCTCCCGAGCCTCAACTCGGTGAGCGCGCTCGCGCTCTCGCTCACCGACTCCACCGGCAGCGGCTCGGACGTGGCGCGCGTCAAGCTCTACAAGGAGCGCGCGGCGCAGGAAGTCGCGGCATGAACCGGGGCGCCGCAGCCGCGCACACGCCGCGCTGGGGCATGGTGGTCGACCTGAACCGCTGCGTCGGCTGCCAGACCTGCACCATCGCCTGCAAGCACGCCAACGACACGCCTCCGGGCGTGCAGTGGCGGCGGGTGCTCGACGTCGAGGTCGGCAGCTTCCCGAGCGTCGAGCGGCTCTTCCTCGTGACCGGCTGCCAGCACTGCGCCGAGCCGCCCTGCGTGCCGGTGTGCCCGACCGGCGCGACCCGCCAGCGCGAAGACGGCCTCGTCACCATGAACTACGACGTGTGCATCGGCTGCGCGTACTGCGCGGTGTCGTGCCCCTACCAGGCGCGCACCATCGTGCACGACGAGCGCTGGTACTACGGCGTCGAGACGCGGCAGGAGAAGGAGGTCGCGCACGCCGAGCGCCGCGGGGTGGCGCAGAAGTGCACGTTCTGCGTCGAGCGCGTCGATGCGGCGCCCGCGCTCGGCCTCACCCCGGGGGTCGATCCAGACGTGACGCCTGCGTGCTCCGCGGCGTGCATTGCGCAGGCGATCCACTTCGGCGACTTCGCCGATCCGGCGAGCAACGTATCGCGGCTCGCGGCCGGAAACCCGGTGATGCAGCTGAACGCCGAGCTCGGCACCGACCCTCAGATCAAGTACCTGTACACGACGCCGGCGGTTCCGGGGCGCGAGCCGTCAAACGAGGACGAGGAGCGCCTCGCCGACCCCGCCAATCCGCTGGTCGGCGCGCGCCAGACGCTGTGGGACTGGCGCGCCGCCATGAACTGGTGCTTCGGCGGCGTGAGCTCGGGCTTCGCGGTCCTCGCCGCGTTGGGGGCGGCTGCCGGCGCGGTCGATCCCGCACGGCTGCCCGGCGCGCTCGCGGGCGCGGCGGCGCTGATGGCGATCGGGCTCTTCTTCGTGTTCCTCAAGATCGGGCGGAAGCTGCGCTTCTGGCGCGCGATCTCGCGGCCGCAGACCTCGTGGATGACCCGAGAGCTGTACGCGGTCGGGGTGTTCTATCCCGCAGTCGCGGCGAACCTCGTCGCGCCCCGCGCGGGGCTCGAGGCGCTCGCCGCGGCTGCAGCGGCAGCGTTTCTCCTGTGCCAGGCGCAGATCCTATACCGCGCGCGCGGCATCCCCGCCTGGCGCGCCCCGCTCATCCCCTGGATGATCTTCGCCACGGGCCTGCTCGAGGGCTTCGGCCTCGTCGCGCTCGCGGCCTTCGCCTGGCGCGGGTTCGCGCCCGCGCCGGCGCCGTTTCTCCCGGTCGCCGGACTCGTGCTCGTCCTCGTCAATGCGGGACTGTGGATCGCCTACCGCCGCACGGCCAGGGCGCGCGGCATCCCGCCGCTTGCGCGCGGCGTGATCGGGCGCGCGGGCGTGCCGCTGCACCTGCTCGGCCATGCCGTGCCCGCGATCCTCGTGGCGGCATCCTTCGCCGCGCCGGACGCGGCGCCGGCGCTCCTCGGCCTCGCCGGCATCGCGGCGATCGCCGGCGGCGCGTTCTGGAAGTTCGCCGTCATCGTGCGCGCCGGCTACCAGCAGGGCTTCGCGCTCGCGAAGCTGCCGCAGCGCGGATCGGGCGAGCGCGCCGCGCCGGCGCGGCTCACGGGGCTTACGGCCGCGCCGCGGTAGCGGCAAAGTCGCCCGGCGCGGTTTTGCGCCGCAAAACGCGTACCGAGTGCACCGCGCGCCCGCGATGCTTGAAAGCGCGCAGTCCGATTCATAGCTAACGGCTCTTGCCGTGCAGCGGATGCCCCGGCGCGGGCGGCCCCGGGCTTGAACTCCGTGCCGTCGCCCGCATATGTCCGCTCGCGGTTGGCAATTCGAAAGGAGGTACTGATATGTTTGGCAGTCTGACCGGGTTCGACGGCGGCCTGTTCGACGAGCTCAGGCGCCTTCAGGAAGAGGTCGACAACCTGTTCGATCAGTGGCCGGCGATCACGGGCGTGCGCTCGATATCGCCGGGCACGTTCCCTGCGCTCAACGTGGGCGCGACGCCGGATCGCTTCGAGGTCTACCTGTTTGCTGCGGGGCTCGACCCGCGCAAGCTCGAGCTGTCGATCCAGCAGAACCTTCTCACGGTCGCCGGCAAGCGCGAGCTGCCGGTGAACGAACGGGCGAGCTACTACCGGCGCGAGCGCTTCGCCGGCGAGTTCCGGCGCGTCATCACGCTGCCGGAGGACGCCGATCCGGACCGGGTCGAAGCGCGCTACCGCGATGGCGTGCTGCACATCTCGGTGCAGCGCAAGGAATCGGCGAAGCCGCGCACGATCGCGCTCAACTGAGACCGACGAGGAGAATCCCATGGCTGAGACCAAGGAAGTCGCCACGCGCCCTGCGGACGCGCTGCAACCCGCCCAGTCAGCCCGGCCCGAGGTGGTGCTGCGCCCCGCGGCCGACATCTTCGAGGACGACGAGGGCATTACGCTGCAGCTGGACGTGCCCGGCGCCTCGAAGGAACGACTCACGCTGCAGGTCAACCGAGACCGGCTGGACGTGGAGGCCGAGGCGCGCATCGAGATGCCGACGGACATCGAGGCGCTCTACGCCGACGTGCGCTCGACGCACTACCAGAGGACGTTCGCGCTGAGCAGCGAGCTCGACGCTGACAAGATCGACGCGAGCCTGAAGGACGGCGTGCTCACGCTGCGGATTCCGAAGCGTTCCGAGGTCCGGCCGCGCCGGATCGAAGTGCGCACGTCGTGAGCGCGGGGCGGCGCCGCAGCGAAGCGAACGTTCGGGCGTAGCCTGGCTGCGGCGCCGTCTTGCGGGGCCGCGGTGGCGGGTCAGCGACGCGCCCGGCGCCGCCGCGCCGGGCGGCCGCGCCTCGCCAGCCGCTTCGCCTGCTTCCCCTCGGGGATGGCCTTGCCGCTGTCGCGCCAGGCCACCGCGGCGTGAAAGCCCTGCGTCTCGGCGTAGCGCTTGAACCACAGGCCTTCGGGCGAGTGGCGCGTGATGCCGTCGAAAAGCGCGGCGATCATCTGCGTGCTCGCGAGCCCCATGTTCTCGTAGGCCTGGTTGATCATGAGCTTTTGCATCATGAGCTGGCTCTTCGGCACGCCCGCCATGCGCGCGGCGAGCGCCTCGACCGCGCGGTCGAGCTCGGCGGCCGGCACTGCGTCGCACACCAGGCCCCAGGCTTTCGCGGTGCGGCCGTCGATCGTGTCGCCGGTGAGCAGCATGCGCTTCGCGCGCTCGGCGCCGAGGCGGTAGACCCACATCGCGGTGGTGGGGCACCCCCACACGCGCGCCGGCATGTAGCCGATTCGCGCGTCCTCGGCCATCACGACCAGGTCGGCACACAGCGCGATGTCCGAGCCGCCGGCCACCGCGTAGCCGTGAACCTTGCAGATCACCGGCTTGTAGCTGCGCCACAGGCTGAAGAAGTCCTCGGTCCAGCCCTTCATCAGCCGGTAGTCGCGCATCGGATCCCAGGGCATGTCCTGGATCACCGACCTGCGCCCCCGCCGCTCGGCGAACGCCTTGAGGTCGTAGCCGGCGCAGAAGGCGCGCCCCGCGCCGGCGAGCACGATGACGTGCACGCGCTCGTCGGCGTTCGCGGCCTCGACCGCGCGCCGGATCTCGCCCGGCATGCGCTCGTCGATCGCGTTCAGGCGCGCCGGGCGGTCGAGCGTAATGCGCGCGATGCGTGCGCGCACGGAATACTGCAGCGTCGAGAATTTCATTCCGGCTCCCTCGGCAACGCGGTGCGCGCGATGTTACAGTGAGACGCCACCTCTCCGCCTCGGGATCCGCCGTGCGCCGCGTCGCCTGGTACTTCGATTTCGTCTCCCCGTTTGCCTACCTCGCCCTCGCGCGCCTCGGCGAGCTGCCGCGCGAGGTGGAAATCACCTACCGGCCGGTGCTCTTCGCCGGCCTGCTCGCGCGCTTCGGCCAGAAGGGTCCGGCCGAAATCCCGGCCAAGCGGCGCTGGACCTACCGCTGGTGCCAGTGGCAGGCGCAGCAGCTCGGCGTGCCATTTCGGTTCCCCGCCGCGCATCCGTTCAACCCGCTTCAGCACCTGCGGCTCGCGGTCGCGGCTGGCGCGGGCGCCGAGGCCGTGCGCCGCATCTTCGCCGAGTTGTGGACGACCGGCGCCGATCCCGCCGATACGCAGCGCTTCGCGGCGCTCTGCCGCGAGCTCGGAGCGGATGAGGCGCGGCTCGCCGCGCCCGAGGTGAAGGACGCCTTGCGCCGCGACACCGAGCAGGCCGCCGCGGCCGGCGTGTTCGGCGTGCCGACCCTCGCGATCGACGGCGAGCTCTTCTGGGGCGCGGACGCGCTCGATTTCGCGAAGGCCTTCCTCGCCGATCCCGGTGTGCTCGCGAGCGAGGAGATGCGGCGCGTGGACGCCCTCCCGGTCGGTGCTCAGCGCCGCGGCTAACCGTACTTGCGCAGGTCCTCGATCACCTTGCCGTCGTTGGGGAGGCTCCCCGGCGCGACCAGCTCGACCGCGCCGCGCAGCTTGGTGACCTCGCGGATCGAGGCGACGATCGCCGCGGCGAGCCCGGCCGGGCGCTCGCGCGCCTCGCACTTGAGGGTCATGCGGTCTTCGCCCGTCTGGCCCTCGACCACGAGCCGCGCCTTGAGCACCCCGGGGTGGCGGCGCAGCACCTCGCTCACCTGCCGCGGGGTGACGAACATGGCGCGCACCTTGGTGGTCTGGTCGGCGCGCCCCATCCAGCCGCGGATGCGCACGTTGGTGCGACCGCAAGGGCTCGGCCCGGGGAGCACCGCCGACAGGTCGCCGGTGGCGAAGCGGATCAGCGGATAGTCCGCGTTAAAGCTCGTGACGACGACCTCGCCCACTTCTCCCGCGGGCACCGGGTCGCCGGTGCCGGGTCGCACGATCTCGAGCAGCAGCCCCTCGTCGAGCATCATGCCCTCGACGAGCGTGCCGTCGGCGAGCGCGCTCTCGTAGGCGATCTGCCCCAGGTCGGCGGTCGCATAGATTTGCTGCACGCGGATGCCGCGCGCGCCGAGCGCTGCGCGCAGCGCGGGCGGCAGGTACTCGGCGCCGACCACGGCGTTCTTCAGCGAGCCGATGTCGGCCTTCATCTCGTCGGATTTCTCGACGATCAGCTTGAGGAAGGACGGCGTGCCGATGAAGGCATCGACGCGCAGGTCGCGGATCGTGCCCACCTGCATCTCGGTCTGCCCGACGCCGGTCGGCACCACGGTGCAGCCGAGCGCGAGCGCGCCCGATTCGAGCATCGACCCCGCGGGGGTGAAATGGTAGGCGAAGGTGTTCGCCACCAGGTCGCCGGCTCGCAGGCCCGCGGCGTACAGGCCGCGCGCGGTGCGCCACCAGTCGCGCCCGTGGCCCTCGGGCTCGTAGACCGGGCCCGGCGAGACGAAGAGCTTGGCGAGCTTCGCGCGCGGCGTCGCATTCAGCCCGCCGAGGGGGGGTAGCGCCTTCTGCAGCTCGCCAAGCTCCGACTTGCGCGTCACCGGCAGCCGGGCGAGCGCGGCGCGCGAAGTGACCCGCGCCGGGTCCACGTCGGCGAGGATGCGCGCGAAGCCGGGCGCGTTCTGCTTGGCGTGCGCGACGTGCTTCGGCAGCGCGGCCATGAGCGCGGCCTCGCGCTCCTCGGGCGGACGCGTCTCGAGCGCGTCGAAGTGCTCCATCGCCCGCGCGCGTTACAGCCAGCGCTTGCGCCGGCGGTAGGACTTGATGTCGCGGAAGCTCTTGCGCTCGCCCGAGGCGAAGCCGAGGTAGAACTCCTTCACGTCCGCGTTCTCCGCGAGCGAGCGGCCCTCGCCGTGCATCACGACGCGGCCGTTCTCGAGGATGTAGCCGTAGTCGGCATACTTGAGCGCGATGCTGGCGTTCTGCTCGGCGAGCAGGAAGCTCACCGCCTCCTTGCGGTTGAGCTCCTTCACGATCTCGAAGATCTCCTCGACGAGCTGCGGCGCGAGCCCCATCGAGGGCTCGTCGAGCAGGATCATCTTCGGCCGCGCCATCAGCGCGCGCCCGATCGCGGTCATCTGCTGCTCGCCGCCCGAGGTGTAGCCGGCGAGCGCGTTGCGCCGCTCCTTCAGCCGGGGAAAGTACGAGTAGACGAGCTCCAGGTCGCGCACCACCGCGGCCCGGCCGTCGCGGCGCGTGAACGCGCCGGTGAGCAGGTTCTCCTCCACCGTGAGGTGGCCGAAGCAGTGACGGCCCTCCATCACCTGCACGCAGCCGCGCCGCACCAGCTCGTTCGGCGACAGCGCCTGGACCTCGGCGCCGTCGAACAGGATCGCGCCCTTCGTGACCTCGCCCCGCTCCGAGCGCAGCAGATTCGAGATCGCCTTGAGCGTGGTCGTCTTGCCCGCGCCGTTGCCGCCGAGCAGCGCCACGATCGCGCCGCGCGGAACGGCGAGCGACACGCCCTTCAGCACGAGGATCACGTGATCGTAGACGACCTCGACGTTGTTGAGCGAGAGGATCGCCTCGCTCGCGGGCGCGCTCGCGGCTCGCTTCGCGGTCGGTGCGGCGGTGCTCATGGCCGGCTCCGGGGACGGCCTCCCCGGGGCGGGAAATCCACCCCGGGGGAGGCACGATCGCCTAGGTCACAGCGTCTTGTCGTCGCACGGCTCGGTGCGCTTCGGCCAGGGCTGGTTCTTGCTGATGTAGTCCTTGGCCGCGTCGTAGAGCAGCGGTATCACCTTCTCCTTCACAGGCGTGATCCATCCGGAGACCTTGGCCCAGCCCTTCCCGGTCCACTGCTGCACGTAGACCGAGCCGTGGCCGTTGTGGTCCTGGCAGGTCACGTGGATCGGCGCCGCGAACTCGGGCAGGCCGATCTGCTTCCAGCGCTGCTCGCTGATCTGCAGGGTCTCGAGCCCACGCCGCATGTCCGCGCCGTCGATCACCTTCTTGTGGGTGATGCGCTGCGCGTTGCGGATCGCCTCGGCGATGACCACCGCGTTCATCACGCCGCGGTTGTAGAAGTTCTCGCCGATCTGGTCCTTGGGCGTCTGGCTCTGGCCCTTGGCGATCACGTACTTCTCGATGTCCTTGATCGCCGGGTAGTTGGCGCCCACCGCGTTGAAGTTGAGCGACAGGTAGCCCTTCGCCGCTTCGCCCGCGGGCCGGGCGTCGCCTTCGCTGCCCGACCACCACACGCCGATGAAATGGTTCATGGGATAGCCGGTCCTCGCGGCCTCGGTCACGGCCGTCGGGTTCATCGCGCCCCAGCCCCACATGATCATCCAGTCGGGGCGGTCGCGGCGCACCGAGAGCCACACGCTGCCCTGGGACTGCATCTGCGAAGGCGGCACCGGGTACATCTTGACGTTGAACCCGTAGTCCTTGGCGAAGTCGTTGAGCAGCGGGATCGGCTCGCGGCCGTAGCCGACGTCCAGGAAGATGAAGCCGATCGTCTTGCCCTTCAACTTGGCGAACCCGCCTTCCTTCTCGGCGATGTACTTCAGCGCGATCGACATCCCGTCCCAGTAGGTGTCGGGGGGATTGAAGATCCAAGGAAAGTCCGCGCCGACCGCCGAGGCCGAGAGCCCGTAGGCCATCGACAAGACCGGAATGTGATCGACCGACGCCTTCGGGATGAGCGCGAGCGTGATGCCGGTCGAGTACGGGTTGACGACGAGCGGATTCTTGCCCTTGACCGAGTCGTAGCACTCGACGCCCTTCGCGTCGTTGTAGCCCGTCTCGCATTCCTGGATGTTGAGCTTCACCCCGCCGATGCCGCCGTCGCGGGCGTTGAGCATCGCGAGGTAGTCGTGCATGCCGTTCGCGATCGGGATCCCGGAGTTGGCGAACGGCCCGGTGCGATAGGTGAACAGCGGGACGAACAGCGAGTCCTGGGCGACGGCCTGCGTCGCCGGGACCGAGACCCCGACCAGGCCAGCGACCGCCGCGCCGAGTACCAGACGTTTTAGACGCATCTTTGCTCCTCCTCTTTGGCGACCGGCTTGCGCCGGACAAGATTGCGCAACCGCCAGGGCAGTCTACCCCCTCAATATGGGAATGGCCACACCCTGAGCTTCTGCTTTCCGATCTGCCAGAGCCGCGCGAGCCCGTGCGGCTCGACGATCAGAAAGACGATGATCAGCGCGCCGAGAATCAAGTACGAGGTCTGCTCGACGGTCGCGCTCTGCAGGCTGACGCCGAAGTAGGCGGGCGCGTGGCGCAGCAGGATCGGCAGCCCGCGAATGAGCGCCGCGCCGAGAAACGCGCCGAGCAGGCTGCCGAGCCCGCCGATGATCACCATGAACAGGATCAGGAACGACTGGTTGATGCTGAAGCTCTCCGGGTCGGCGCTGCCGAGGTACAGGAACACCAGCATCGCCCCCGCGACGCCGCAGTAGAACGAGGACACCGCGAACGCGAGCAGCTTCGTCTGGTACAGCCGGATGCCGATCAGCTCGGCGGCGAGATCCATGTCGCGCACCGCCATCCACATGCGGCCGATGCGGCCGCGCACGAGGTTGGCCGCGAGCAGGGTGAGGACCACCACGATCGACAGCACGACCAGGTAGCGCGTCTCCGACGACGCCGTCGGCCCGGTCACCGGAATGCCGAACAGCGTGCGCGTGGGCACCTCGATCGAGCCCGAGATGTTGTAGTTGTACAGCCACGGAATGCGGATGAAGCACCACGACAGGAAGAACTGCGCGGCGAGCGTCGCGACCGCGAGATAGAAGCCCTTGATGCGCAGCGACGGCAGCCCGAACAGCGTACCGATCGCGGCGGCGAACAATCCCGAGCACAGGATGAGCACGATGATGTTCACGTTGGGGAAGATCGTCGCGAGCTTGTAGCAGGAGTAGGCGCCGACGCCCATGAAGCCGCCGGTGCCGAGCGAAAGCAGCCCCGTGTAGCCGGTGAGCAGGTTGAGGCCGGTCGCCGCGAGCGCGAAGACGAGGATCGGGATGAGCACCGAGTCCAGCATGAAGCCCGATGCCGTGAGCGGCACGGCGACGAAGGCGACGAGCAGGATGACGGCGATGCCGATCCGGTCCTGCAGGATCGGCAGCAGCGCCTGGTCGGCCGCGTAGCTCGACTTGAACTGCCCTACTTCCCGGTAGAACATCGGATTCCTCTCCTGCCGTCAGCCGCCGGAGCGCGTCGTCACAGCCGCTCGATGATGCGCTCGCCGAACAGCCCCTGCGGCCTGAACAGCAGGAACACGAGCGCGATCACGTAGGCAAACCAGCTCTCGATCCCCCCGCCGACCAGCGGTCCCCAGTAGAAGTCGCCCAGCTTCTCGCCGACCCCGATGATGAGGCCGCCGATGATGGCGCCCGGAATCGAGGTGAAGCCGCCGAGGATCAGCACCGGCAGCGCCTTGAGGGCGATGATCTCGAGCGCGAACGACACGTCGGAGCGCGCGCCCCACATGATCCCGGTGGCGAGCGCCACGACGCCGGCGGCGAACCACACGATCACCCAGATCTGCTCGAGCGAGATGCCGACCGAGAGCGCCGCCTTGTGGCTGTCGGCGACGGCGCGCAGCGCGCGCCCGATGCGGGTACGGTTGAACAGCACGCCGAGCCCCACGACCATGATCGAGGCGATGATCGCCGCCGCGATGTCGATCTTCTGCAGCTGCACGAAGCCGCGCGCCACCGTGACGCGGTAGGAGCCGCTCGGCAGCCCGAGCTGGCTCGCGATCATGACCTTGGGGTCGCCGCCGAAGATGAGCTCGCCCAGGCCGATCAGGAAATAGGTGAGCCCGAAGGTCGCCATGAACAGGATGATCTCCGGCTGGTTGACGAGCGGCCGCAGCATCAGGCGCTCGACCCCGAAGGCGAGCACGAGCATCACGACGAGCGTGAGCGCCAGGGCGGCGTAGGCCGGAACTCCGTGCTGATACAGGCCGACAAGCGTGAGCGCCGCGAACACGACCATGATGCCCTGGGCGAAGTTGAACACGCCCGAGGCCTTGAAGATCAGCACGAAGCCGAGCGCGATCAGGGCGTACAGGACGCCGCTCACGAGGCCGTCCCACAGCGTCTGCACGAGCAGGTCGGGCGCCCCGACCATCTGCGCGAACGGGCTGACGAAGATGTCGTATAGGAGGTGCATCACCGCCTCGCAGCGCTCATGAGTGGGTGACGCCCAGGTAGGCGTCGATGACGGCCTGGTCGCTGCGCACCTCGTCGGGGGTGCCGTCGGCGATCTTGCGCCCGTAGTCGAGCACCACGACGCGGTCGGAGATGTCCATCACGACGCCCATGTCGTGCTCGATCAGCACGATCGTGGTGCCGTAGTGCTCGTTGACCTCGAGCACGAAGCGGCACATGTCCTGCTTTTCCTCGATGTTCATTCCGGCCATCGGCTCGTCGAGCAGCAGCACCGACGGCTCCATCGCGAGCGCGCGCGCGAGCTCGACGCGCTTCTGCAGGCCGTAGGGCAGCCGCCCGACCGGCGTGCGCCGGATGTGCTGGATCTCGAGGAAGTCGATGATCTCCTCGACCGCGCGCCGGTGCTCGGTCTCCTCGCGCAGCGCCGGCCCCCAGCGCAACAGCTGCAGGAAGAAATTGCGGCGCATCTTCAGGCTGCGCCCCGCCATGATGTTGTCGAGCACCGTCATGCCGCGGAACAGCGCGATGTTCTGGAAGGTGCGCCCCATGCCCATCGCCGCGGCCGCGTGCGGCTTCATGCCGTGGTACGCGTGCCCGCGGAAGCGGATGACGCCGCGCTGCGGCTGGTAGAAGCCGTTCATCACGTTGAGCATCGAGCTCTTGCCCGCGCCGTTCGGCCCGATGATCGCGCGCACCTCGTGCTCGCGCACGTCGAAGGACACGTCGCTCAACGCGTTCACCCCGCCGAAGGAGAGCGACACGTTCTCGACCGCGAGGATGACCCCGCCGAGCACGCGCGCCGGCGCGGCGTTCGCGGGCTCGGCTTCCGCCACCCTCTGCGGCTGCGCGCTCACGCGCCCGGTCCGATCATGCCGCGCGCCTCGCTGCCTGCGGCGCGAAGGTCTTCGCGTCGCGGATCTTCAGGTCGGCCTTGACGCTCGCCGTGCGGCCGTCCTCGTAGCGCACCTGGGCCTCGACGTGCACCGAGCGCTCGCCGCCGTACAGCGCCGCGACCAGCGGCGCGTACTTCTCGGCGATGAAGCCGCGGCGCACCTTGCGCGTGCGCGTGAGCTCCTCGTCGTCGGCTTCGAGCTCCTTGTGCAGGATGAGGAAGCGGTGGATCTGGCTGCCGGCGAGCTCCGCGTCGGCGGCGAGGTCGGCGTTCACCTGCTCCACGCACTTGCCGATCAGCTCGTACACCTCGTCGCGCGAGGCGAGGTCGACGTAGCCGGTGTAGGCGAGCTTGCGCCGCTCGGCCCAATTGCCGACCGCGTCCATGTCGATGCTGATGAACGCGCACACCCGGTCGCGCCCGTTGCCGAAGGCCACCGCCTCCTTGACGTAAGGGAAGAACTTGAGCTTGTTCTCGAGGTACTTGGGCGCGAACAGCGTCCCGTCGGCGAGCTTGCCGACGTCCTTGACGCGGTCGATGATCTTCAGGTGCCCGTCGGGATCGAAGTAGCCGGCGTCGCCGGTGTGGAACCACCCGTCGCGGTCCTTCGCCTCGGCGGTCGCCTGCGGATTCTTGTAGTACTCGCGGAACAGCCCCGGGGAGCGGATGAGGAGCTCCCTCTGCGGGGTGAACTTGAGCTCCACGCCGCGCACCGGCGGGCCGACGGTGTCGGGCTTCACTTGGCCGTTCGGCTGCACGCACACGAACACCGAAGTCTCGGTCGATCCGTAGAGTTGCTTCAGGTTGATGCCGATGGAGCGGTAGAACCTGAACAGGTCCGGCCCGATCGCCTCGCCCGCGGTGTAGGCGACCCGCACCCGGCTCATGCCGAGCGCGTTGCGCAGCGGTCCGTACACGAACAGATCGCCCAGCCAATAGCGCAGGCGCTCAAGCGCGCCCACGCGCCTGCCGTCGAGGATCGCGCCGCCCACGCGCCGCGCCAGCCCCATGAAGTGCCGGTACATCGCGCGCTTCGCGCGCCCCGCGTCCTCCATGCGGATCGAGACCTGGGTGAGCAGCGCCTCGAGCACGCGCGGCGGGGCGAAGTAGTACGTCGGCCCGATCTCGCGCATGTCGGTGATCACCGTCTCGGCCGACTCCGGGCAGCAGATGCAGTAGCCGGTGACCAAGGGCTGCGCATAGGAGAATATGTTCTGCCCGATCCACGCCGGCGGCAGGTAGGCGAGCGCCACGTCCTCGTCGCCCAGACCCTCCATCTCGGCCGCCGCGCGGGCGCGGTCGATCAGAGCGTGATGCGTGAGCACGACCCCCTTGGGCGTCGCCGTGGTGCCGGAGGTGAAGAACATCGCCGCGGGGTCTTCGCCCGAACCCTTGGCGATCTCGGTCTCGAGAAACGCCGGATCGCGCCGGTACGCCGCGGCGCCGATCTCGCGCAGCCGCTCGTAGCTCGTCAGCTGCGGCTGGGCGTACTTGCGCAGGCCGCGCGGGTCGTCGAAGTAGATGTGCTCGAGGCTCGGGCAGCGCGTCAGGATCTCGAGCAGCTTGTCGACCTGCTCCTGGTCCTCGGCGAGCGCGTGCGCGACCTGGGCGTTCTGGATCGGGAAGGCCATTTCGGCGGCCACCGCGTCCTGGTAGAGCGGCACCGGGACCGCTCCGAGGCACTGCGCGGCGCACATCGCGGCGTACAGCCGCGGCCGGTTGTCGCCCACCAGCGCCATGTGATCGCCGCGCTTCAGGCCCTGCTCGGCGAGGCCGCAGGCGAGCACGCGCACCTCGTCGGCGAACTGCTTCCAGCTCCAGGTCTGCCAGATCCCGAGATCCTTCTCGCGGATCGCGGGACGCTCGCCGCGCACCGCGGCGTGGTGCAGCAGCAGCTTGGGAAAGGTGTCCAGCGCCGCGGCCTCGGCGGCCATCGAATCCTCCTCCTCAAGAAGATGGCCGAGCGCCCTGCCCCGACCGAACGGCCCCGCCCCTGACAGCCATTCTTGCACATCCGTGTCGGGCCGGGCGGATGCGCAGTCTAGCCGCCCGGCGTGCCGCGAGTTGTCTTTCCGGCGACAATTGCATGGATGCTCACCCTCGCCCAGTTCCTCGCCGACTCGGTCTGGCCGCGCGCGCTCGAGCCGCGGGCGCTCGAGCGCGTGCAGGCCGAGATCGTGGAGCGCAAGGTTCCGTCAGGCGGCTACGTCTGCCGCAAGGGCGCGCCGGTGGAGTACTGGGTCGGCGTGATCGAAGGCCTGGTCAAGATCGCGAGCGTCTCGCCGCAGGGCAAGTCGGTGACCTTCACCGGGGTGCGCGCCGGCGGCTGGTTCGGCGAAGGGTCGCTGTTGCGCCCGGACCCGTGGCGCTACGACGCCGTCGCGCTGCGCGAAAGCCGCGTGGCGCTGCTGCCGCGCGCGACCTTCGAGTGGCTGCTCGCGACCGCGATCGGCTTCAACCGCTTCCTCCTCGAGCAGCTGAACGAGCGGCTCGCGCAGTTCATCGCGATGCTCGAGTACGACCGGCTGCTCGAGCCGGACGCGCGCGTGGCGCGCTGCCTCGCGGCGCTGTTCAATCCGCGCCTGTACCCGGGTGCCGGCCGCGAGCTCGCGATCTCGCAGGAAGAGCTCGGCTACCTGTCGGGCGTGTCGCGCCAGCGCGCCAACCAGGCGCTCGCGCGCCTCGCCGAGGCAGGGCTGCTGCGCGTCGAGTACGGCAAGGTGACGGTGCTCGATCTCGAGGGGTTGAAGCGCTTCGAGGGTTAGCGCAGACGTTCGGCGGCGTCAGCCGCTGGCAGCCGCTCGCCGTGAGGTGTAGGCTGGATCCGCGCGCGCCGAAGAGGCGCGGCCCCGCGATCAATACCCCGCACAAAGGAGGAGCCCATGTCACTCAAGGACAGGCTGGATGCCCTGTTTCGCAAGGCCACCGACAATGGCGACGTTCCCGGCGTGGTGGCGATGCTCACCGATCGCAACGGCACGACCTACGAGGGGGCATTCGGCAAGCGGGTCCTCGGCCAGTCGGCCGCGATGAGCCTGGACACGGTCGTCTGGATCGCCTCCATGACCAAGGCGCTCACGAGCACGGCGGCGATGCAGCTGGTCGAGCGCGGCAAGCTCGATCTCGACGCGCCCGCGAGCCGCTGGGCGCCGCAGCTCGGCCAGGCAAAGGTGTTGGAGGGCTTCGACGCCTCGGGCCAAGGCAAGCTGCGCGCGCCGCGCTCGCCGATCACGCTGCGCCACCTCCTCACGCACACCGCGGGCTTCGGCTACGACATCTGGTCTGACGATCTGGTGCGCTTCCAGGAGAAGAACGGGATCCCCGGAATCATCTCGTGCCAGCACGCGGCGCTCACGACGCCGCTGCTGTTCGATCCCGGCACGAGCTGGTATTACGGCATCAACATCGACTGGGTCGGCAAGATCGTCGAGGCGGTTTCCGGGGTGAAGCTGGGCGCCTACCTGCGCGAGAACCTGTTCCAGCCGCTCGGCATGACCGACACCGCGTTCAAGATCAGCCCCGCGATGCGCGCGCGCCTGGCGAAGATCCACCAGCGTGGCGACGACGGCAAGCTCGTCCCGCAGATGGAGCTCGAGATCCCGCAGGAGCCGGAGTTCGAGATGGGCGGCGGCGGCCTGTACGGCACCGCAGGCGATTACCTCAAGTTCGTGCGCATGATCCTCAACCGCGGCAAGGCGAACGGCAAGCAGATCCTCAAGCCCGAGACGGTGGACCAGATGTGCGCCAACAACATCGGATCGACGCACGTGCGGGTCCTCAAGACTGCGATGCCGCCGCTGTCGCACGACGCCGAGTTCTTCCCCGGAATGCCGAAATCCTGGGGCCTCGCGTTCCAGAGAAGCGAGGCGCGCTCGCCGACCGGAATGCCGCCGGGGACCTTGATGTGGGCTGGGCTCGCCAACACGTTCTACTGGATCGACCCCACGAGCGGGATCGGCGGGGTGTACGCGTCGCAGGTGCTGCCCTTCGTCGACGTCAAGGCCGCGACGCCGTATCTGGACTTCCAGGCTGCCGTCTATCAGCAGTAACGGCGCCGGCACTTGCGGGCGAGGGCCGGCGCGAGGCCGCCCAACAGACGCGGCCGTGCAGCTCGCGCACGAGCGGGCTTGCGACCGGGCGCACCTCGCGCGGCGGGATCTCGCCCAGGCGCGCGGCGCGCTCGGTGAAGTCGCGGAGAAGCGCTGGGTCCGCGGCGCGGCGCGCGTACATGATCGCGATCGGCCTCGAGGCCGATCCGGTCGTGCGGCGGTTCCTGCAGAACAAGATCAGCTGACCTTCCGCCGCGCCATAGGCCTCCGATCGTCAATCTCCGCCGGGACGCAGCGGCAGCACGCGCGCCCTCGCGCGGAACGCCTCTATGACGACGATCGCGCCTGCAGCGAGCTGGTCTTCGAATCGCCGCAGAGAGTCGAGGACGAGGTCGCGGAATCGGGCCGACAGCGTGTCCTGAGCGCGAACCTGGATGATGCTCGGTGCGCGCGCCTGCGTCGCCGCGAGCATCGCGCTGAAGTCGAGATCGTGGGTGAAGACGATGCACCCATTGCGCGCAGCGTATTCCATGACCTCGCGGTCGGGCGCCTTCGCATCGCCCGTTTCCGACCAGTGAATCGCTTCATGGCCCTGCGCTCGAAGAATCTCCCGCCAGTCGGGCGAAAGATTCATGTCGACGAGAATCCTCACGGATTCGTCATCGGGACATCTGCCTCCTCGGCGCGCCAGGCGGCGTACGCCAGCGCTTCACGCAAGTCCTCGGCCTCAAGGTACGGATAAGCCTTCAGGATTTCCTGCTCGGTGCGTCCGGCAGCGAACAGGCCGACGATCATGCCCACCGTGACCCGCATGCCGCGGATGCAAGGCTTGCCGCCCATGACGGCGGGGTCGAAGGTGATTCGAGTCAGTCGGGCCATGACGATCATTCTACGCCGGGGCGCAGATATCCCGCCGGCCTGAGGAAATCGACCCGAGCCGAACGTTCGAGAAGCGCGCGAGCCGCCGGCATGGCGTAAGGTCGCGCACCAGTCACCGCCGTCCAAGACCGTCTTCCGGCCCCCCCGCGAGTCGCCCGATCGCCTCGTAGATCCGCTGCGCGCGGCAGATCGTCACATGCTCCTGCGATACTGGCCGCCGACCTCGAAGAGCGCCTGGGTGATCTGGCCGAGCGAGCACACGCGCACCGCGTCCATCAGCACCGCGAACACGTTCTCGTTCGCGACCACCGCCTGCCCGAGGCGCTCGAGCATCGCCGGCGCATCCTTCGCGTGGCGCCGGTGGAACTCGCGCAGGCGCTTGAGCTGGCTTCGTTTCTCCGCCTCGGTGGAGCGGGCGAGCTCGAGCTTGGCGGGAATCGGATCGCCGTGCGGGTTGCGGAAGGTGTTCACGCCCACGATCGGGTAGGAGCCGTCGTGCTTGCGGCGCTCGTAGTAGAGCGACTCCTCCTGGATCTTGCCGCGCTGGTAGCCGGTTTCCATCGCGCCCAGGACCCCGCCGCGCGCCGAAAGCGCCTCGAACTCCTTGAGCACCGCCTCCTCCACCAGGTCGGTGAGCTCGTCGAGGATGAACGAGCCCTGGTTCGGGTTCTCGTTCTTCGCGAGGCCCCACTCCTTGTTGAGGATCAGCTGGATCGCCATCGCGCGGCGCACCGATTCCTCGGTGGGCGTGGTGATCGCCTCGTCGTAGGCGTTGGTGTGCAGCGAGTTGGTGTTGTCGTAGGTCGCGACGAGCGCCTGCAGCGTGGTGCGGATGTCGTTGAAGGCGATCTCCTGCGCGTGCAGCGAGCGCCCCGAAGTCTGCGAGTGGAACTTGAGCTTCTGGCTGCGCTCGTTCGCGCCGTAGCGCTCGCGCATCGCCACCGCCCAGATGCGGCGCGCCACGCGCCCGAGCACCGCGTACTCCGGGTCCATGCCATAGCTGAAGAAAAAGGACAGGTTCGGCGCGAAGTCGTCGACGTGCATGCCGCGCGCGAGGTAGGCCTCGACGTAGGTGAAGCCGTTGGCGAGCGTGAAGGCGAGCTGGCTGATCGGGTTCGCCCCGGCCTCGGCGATGTGGTAGCCCGAGATCGACACCGAGTAGAAGTTCCTCACCTGGTTGTGGATGAAGAACTCTTGGATGTCGCCCATCACCTTGAGCGAGAACTCGGTCGAGAAGATGCAGGTGTTCTGCCCCTGGTCCTCCTTCAGGATGTCGGCCTGCACCGTGCCGCGCACCGTGGCGAGCGTCCACTCGCGGATCTTCGCCGCCTCGTCCTCGGTCGGCTCGCGGCCGTTCTCCTTGCGGAACTTGTCGAGCTGCTGCTCGATCGCGGTGTTGAAGAACATCGCGAGGATGGTCGGCGCCGGCCCGTTGATCGTCATCGACACCGAGGTGTTCGGCGCGCACAGGTCGAAGCCGGCGTACAGCGCCTTCATGTCCTCGAGCGTGGCGATCGACACTCCCGAGTTGCCCACCTTGCCATAGATGTCGGGCCGCTCGTCGGGCTCGAAGCCGTACAGCGTCACCGAGTCGAAGGCGGTCGAAAGGCGCTTCGCCGGCATGTCCTTCGAGAGCAGGTGGAAGCGCCTGTTGGTGCGGAACGCGTCGCCTTCGCCCGCGAACATGCGCGTCGGGTCCTCGTTCTCGCGCTTGAAGGCGAACACCCCGGCGGTGAAGGGGAACGAGCCGGGAACGTTCTCCCTGAGCTGCCAGCGCAGGATCTCGCCGTGGTCCTCGAACCTGGGCAGCGCGACCTTCGGCAGCTTCGTGCCCGAGAGGGTGGTGTGCGTGAGCGCGGTGCGCACCGCGCGGTCGCGGATTTTCACCGCGTACTCGTCGCCCGCGTACGCCCTCACCGTGTCGGGCCACATCTCGAGCAGCTTCTTCGCGCGCGGCTCGAGCGCGGCGTTGCGGGCCTCGATCAGCGGGTCGAGCTCGCGGGCGTCCTTGCCGGCCATCGCGAGCATCGCCTTCGCGGCGATCAGCTGCTGGCGCTCGCGCCCGAGGCGCGCCTGCGCCTCGCCGTGCCGGTGGTAGCCGCGCAAGCATTCGGCTATCTCGGCCAGGTAGCGCTGGCGCCGCGGCGGGATGAGCGCGCTGACTTCCGAGGAGACCTTGCGCGCCGGCCGGGGGACCCTGCCGGGCTCGAGCTTCAGCCCGCGCTCGGCGAGCTTTGCCGCGACCGCGTGGTACAGCGCGCTCACGCCGTCGTCGTTGAAACGGCTCGCGACCGTGCCGTAGACCGGCATGTCCTCGGGCCGGCTCGCGAACGCCTCGCGGTTGCGCTGCACCTGCTTCGTGACGTCGCGCAGCGCGTCCTCGGCTCCCCTGCGGTCGAACTTGTTGATCGCCACGAAGTCGGCGAAATCGAGCATGTCGATCTTCTCGAGCTGGCTCGCGGCGCCGAACTCGGGGGTCATGACGTACAGCGTCGCGTCGACGTGCGGCACGATCGCGGCATCGCCCTGGCCGATGCCGGAGGTCTCGACGATCACCAGGTCGTAGCGCGCCGCCCGGCAGCAGGCGATCGCGTCGGGCAGGCAGGCGGCGATCTCGGCGCCCGAGGCGCGCGTGGCGAGCGAGCGCATGTACACGTTCGGGCCGTGGATCGCGTTCATGCGGATGCGGTCGCCGAGCAGCGCGCCGCCGGTCTTGCGGCGCGAGGGATCGACGGCGATCACCGCGATCCTGAGGCGCTCGCCCTGGTCGACGCGAAAGCGCCGCACCAGCTCGTCGGTGAGCGAGCTCTTGCCCGAGCCGCCGGTGCCGGTCACGCCGAGCGTCGGGGCGCGGTGCGCCGAAGCAGCGTCGTGGACCGCCTTCTTGAGCGATGCCGCCGCCGCGCCGAGCTCGAGCGCGGTGATCAGCTGCGCGAGCGCGCGCCGCTCGCCGCGCTCGAGCGCCGCGACGTCGCGCGGGGCGTGCTGCGCCGGGTCGAAGTCGCAGCGCGCCAGCATGTCGTTGATCATGCCCTGCAGGCCCATCTTCTGGCCGTCCTCGGGCGAGTAGATGCGCGCCACGCCGTAGTCCTCGAGCGCCCTGATCTCGTCGGGCACGATCACGCCGCCGCCGCCGCCGAACACGCGGATGTGCTCGCCGCCGCGGCGGCGCAGCAGGTCGATCATGTAGCGGAAATACTCGATGTGCCCGCCCTGGTAGGAGGACACCGCGATGCCCTGTGCGTCCTCGTCGAGCGCCGCGCCCACCACCTCCTCGACCGAGCGGTTGTGGCCCAGGTGGATCACCTCGGCGCCCGAGGCCTGCAGGATGCGCCGCATGATGTTGATCGAGGCGTCGTGCCCGTCGAACAGGCTCGCGGCGGTGACGAAGCGGATCTTGTGCTTCGCCTTGTAGACGAGTTGCGTCGATTCGGACAGGTCGGTCATCGGGGCCTCCGGCGGCGCGGCCGGGCGACGCACAGGCTAAGCCAGCTTTACGTTTACGTCAACGTCAACTCCCGCCCGGCGGCGGCCCCATCATACGATGGCGGGGCGCCGCTCAGCTGCGGCAGGAAGGGTCGCGCGCCCCGACGCGCCACGCCGGCGCGCGGTCAGCCGGCGCGCGCGGGCTCGCGCAGCTGCCCGGCCACGAGCTCGAGCAGGCTGCCCATGCTCCGGTCCCACTTGAAGTACGCCTGGCCGTCGTCGAAGCTCTGGCGGCAGTTCGCGCAGCTGGTCACGGCGAGCTCGGCGCCGGTCGCCTCGATCTCGCGCATCTTGATGCGGAACGCGCCGCGCCGCAGCCCGTCGGCGTGCTTGATGGCGACCACGCCTCCGCCGCCGCCGCAGCACCAGCCGGCGTCGGCGTGGTCGCCCAGCTCGCGCAGCTCGACGCCGAGCGCACCGAGCACCTTGCGTGGCGCCGCCGACGCGCCTCCGCGGCGCGACACCTGGCAGGGATCGTGGAAGGTGAGCGACTTCGCGAGCGGCTCGAGCCGCAGCCTCCCCGCTTCGACGAGCGCGGCGAGGTACTCCGAGATGTGCAGCACCTCGAAGGGCAGCGGCGCACCGTGCACGTTGGCCCCCTCCCAGCGCAGCGCGCCGTACGCGTGGCCGCATTCCGGCACGATCACGGTGTTCGCGCCGCACGCGATCGCGGCCTTGATCACGCGCTCGCTCATGTCGCGCTGCCAGTCGCGGTTGCCCGAGAGCAGCCCGAAATTGGTCGCCTCGTAGCCCGAGGTCGAAATCGTCCAGCTCTCGCCCGCATGCTCGAGCACCCGCGCGAGCGCCACCAGCGACTTCGGATATTTCATGATCTCGATCGAGGACAGCGTGACCAGCACGGCGGCGCGCGGCGCGTCGAGCGGCACCTTGATGCCGTGCTCGTCCTCGAGCCAGGCGACGCGCTCCTTGAGGACCTTGGGGGTCGCGCCAAGCGGGCTGGTGCTCAGCTCGGCGCGCTCGGCGACCGCCCCCAAGTCCTCGGGCACGAGCCCCGCGGCGAACATGCCGTGGCGCGCGCGCGCGATGAGCGCCGCGATGTCGATGCCCATCGGGCAGACGAGGGTGCACCGCCCGCACATGGTGCAGGCGTCGTAGATCAGCTCCTGCCAGCGCTCGAGCTCCGTGAGGCTCACCGGCTTGGCGGTCCCGAACAGGCGCGCGAGCGGTGCCCAGGGCGCGGCGGTGCGCCGATAGGCGTTCAGAAAAGGCGCAATCTTGTTTATCGGCGTGTACTTGGGGTCACCCGTCGACACGTAGAAGTGGCAGGCGTGCGAGCAGTGCCCGCAGCGCACGCACGCGTCCATGTGCACCGCGGCCTCGCGCGTGAAGTCGCGCGCGAAGGCCGCCATCGCGGCGGCGACGCGCTCCTCGCCGACGCGCTCGACCAGGCGCTGCACGCTGCTCACGGCAGGGCTCCGCGGCGCGCGTACTTCGCGCCCGTCAGGCCGCGCGACCAGAAAGCGGTGAGCGCGTGCATCAGCTTGCCGAACGGGAACCAGGCGAGCAGCAGCTCGACCGAGAGCAGGTGCACCGCGACCGCCGGGTTGCCCGAGCCACGCGGAACGTCGATCAGCGCCATTCCCGTGATGACCGGCAGGAAGACGACGAGCCAGCTGAAGTAGTCGTCGAAGCGCGACAACATCCTCTTCACCGGGTCGCCGCGCCGCTGCACGAGCGCGACGACGAGCGCCGCCGTGGTGAGCCCGCCCGCGAAGTAGGTGACGGGGTCGGGCAGCGCGGGCCAGCGCAGCCCGGTGAGCTGGCGGATGAACTGGATGTGCGGCAGGAAGCTGAACACAATGACCGCGAGGCCGACATGGTAGGCGTAGCCTACGGCGGTCGAAACGCCGATCGTCGCGCCGAAGCGCGGATGCGGCCAGAAGCGGTGCGCGATGCCGCGCAGCGCCCCGGTCGCAGCGCTGCCGCGCGGCGCCGACAGGTCGGGCGGCGCGGGCCGCGCGGCGAGCCGCGCCAAGCGCCACAAGGTGCCGGCGAGCAGCACGGCGAGCGATGCGGTCAACGCCGGGCCGCGCGCGAATTCGTAGAGCGTCACGGTTTGCCTGAAACGGAAAGGAATAAAATTCTCGGCCTGATGCTGCAACCGCGAGGAGGCCGCGTATTGACCGAAGTCAAAGTCCGCGCGGCCGCCGCGCACTTTGCGCCGAGCTGACGCGGTGAGCCACGCACACCCCGGGCACGCCGGCGACACCGCGCGCCGCGCGGCGCGGCGGCCCGAGCGCGCGTACGTGCTCGGCATGGCGCTCAACCTCGGGTTCGTCGCCGCCGAGGTCGGTTTCGGCTTCTACGCCAATTCGATCGCCTTGCTCGCCGACGCCGGTCACAACCTCTCGGACGTGCTCGGCCTCGGCCTCGCCTGGGGCGCGAGCCTGCTTGCGCGGCGGCCGCCGGCGGGCCGCTTCACCTACGGCCTGCGCGGCTCGACCATCTGGGCCGCGCTCGCCAACGCGCTCGCGCTGCTCGTCGCGACCGGCGCGATCGCCTGGGAGGCGGTGCTGCGCATCGCCCAGCCGGCGGCGGTGGCGGGCGCGACGGTGATCGCGGTGGCGCTCGCCGGCGTCGCGGTGAACGCCGGGACCGCGGCGCTATTCCTGCGCGCGCAGCGCGAGGATCTCAATGCGCGCGGCGCCTTCCTGCACCTGGCCGCGGACGCGGCGGTATCGCTCGCGGTGGCTGGCTCGGGCGCCGCGATCCTGTGGACCGGCATGGACTGGATCGACCCGGCGATGAGCCTCGTGGTCGCCGCGCTGATCGTCGCGAGCACCTGGGGCCTGCTGCGCGAGGCGCTCGCGCTCGCGCTGCACTCGGCGCCGCGCTCGATTGCGCTCGCCGAGGTGCGCCGCTACCTGTGCGGATTGCCGGGCGTGGCCGGCGTGCACGATTTGCACGTCTGGGCGATGAGCACGAGCGAGAACGCGCTCACCGCGCATCTCGTCATGCCGGCGGGGCACCCGGGCGACGCGTTCTTGGAGCGCGTCGCCGAGGAGCTGAGGGCGCGCTTCCTGATCGGGCATCCGACGCTGCAGGTGGAGCTGGGCGACCCGGGGCACCCTTGCTGCCTCGAGCCCGAAGAAACCGTGTAGCGCGGTCACGCTCGCACGCGGCGAACCTGCCGGCAGCCGGCGAGTCGAAACGTCGATACACTACGTACGCCCGCGGCCGGAAGGCCCCCACGCGGGCCGGCAACCATGAATGGAGCGGAGATGATCAAGAGAAGCACGCTGGTACCGATCCTCGAATCGATCCGGGCCCGCCTCGCGCGCGCCCTGCGGCGCGCGCCGGTCCTGCTCGGCCTCGCGCTGACTCCGGCATGGCCGCTCGCGCACGCCGCAGAGCCCGGGGCGGCCGGCGTGGGCGCGCGCATGGAGAGCCGCTTCCCGGGCGCCAAGATCCAGAGCGTGAGCAAGACGCCGGTCGCGGGCCTGTACGAGGTGGTGATCGACGGGCACGTCCTGTACACCGACGCAGCCGCGCGCTACATCCTGCAGGGCGCGCTGTACGACGCGCAGAATCGGCGCAACCTCACCCAGGAGAGGCTCGACGAGCTGAACCGCTTCGTCTTCTCCGAGCTGCCGCTCGCGCAGGCGATCAAGATCGTGAAGGGCAACGGCGCGAGAAAGCTCGCGATCTTCGAGGACCCGGACTGCCCGTATTGCAGAAAGCTCGAGCTCGAGACGCTGCCCAAGATGAACGATCTCACCGTGTACGTGTTCCTCTATCCGCTCGAAGTGCTGCACCGGGGCGCGACCGAGAAGTCGATCCGCATCTGGTGCTCGAAAGACCGCGCCAAGGCCTGGGAGGACGCGGTGCGCGAGGGCATCGCGCCGAGCGCGCCAGACACCTGCGCCAATCCGTTGGCGTCGATCAAGTCACTCGCCGAGGCGCACGACATCCGCGCCACGCCGACGCTGGTGTTCGCCGACGGCTCGCGCGTGGCCGGGGCGATTCCCGCGGACGAGCTCGAGCGCCGGCTCGATAAGGCGCGATAGCGCGCGCCGGGTGGCTTGACGCCGATCGAGGCGGCGGGAGCGGTAGCCCTTTCTCCTATTGCCCGCCGCTCAGCAGCAGCTTGACGTCGTGCGCGATGTCGGAGGCCGATCGCCCCGACTCGATGTAGAGCCTGAGCTTGCCTTCGGGGTCGAAAGCGAAGACCCCCGACGAATGCTCGACCGCCTCCAGGCTCCGGTTGTCGTGCTCCCCGTGCGGCGCTTTGTAATAGATCTTGAATGCCTTGGCCGTGCGCGCGATCGCCGTCTCGTCGCCCCATAGGCCCAGAAAGGTCGGATCGAAACCACCTAGGTACTCCGCCAGCCTTTGCGGCGTGTCGCGCGCCGGGTCTACCGTCACGAATAGCACTTGCACTCGATCGGCCTGCGCGCCCAGCGATTTGCGCGCCGAAGCGAGCTTTGCGAGCGTCGTGGGACACACGTCCGGGCAGTGGGTGTAGCCGAAAAACAGCAACACGACCTTGCCCTTGAAGTCGGCCAGATCTCTCGGCTTGCCGTTCTGATCGGTCAAGCGGAAGTCCTTGCCCCATTCGACACCGGTCAGGTCCGTCGACCTGAACTTTACCGCCGGCGCCTGCCGGCTGCAGCCCGCGGCGAGCATGCCCAGCACGATCGCGACCAGCGCCGCCCAGCGCGTGAATCCCGCCCCTCGTCGCATTTCATCCATACCCGTGAATCACAGGCCCTTCGGAAAGGAATAGGCAGGCGGGGCGATGAGCGGACTGCCGACCTCGAGCGTGATCTGCACATGCGGTCGAAGCTTGATCGCGCGCGGATCTCCCGAGTACGGAACGCCGTCCACGAAGGCGCGTACCTTGCCATCGAGGCCGGCCACATCGCCGGCATCCAGCGGTTCGCCCCAGATATCGAAGAACTGACCGAGCGTGAAGCGCCGATCGACCGGAGATTCGATGTGGATGATCCCGGTCGCATCGTGCGTATGGATCCAGTAGAAGGCGCTGCCACCGCCCACGAACCCGGTTCCCGCTTCGCGCGGCGCGACGATTCCGATGCCGGCCGGGATCGCGATCTGCCGCCCGCGGTAGAACAGCGACAGATGCGCATGAATGTGATACGCGAGCGCCTCCATGCCCGCAGCCGAAATTCCGTCGACCGTCTGGCCCTGGCCGCCACCCGCGGTGTCGCCCGGCTTGAACATTGACTTGCCGACCTGCGTCCCCTGCATCAGAGGCTTGGCGATCATCATTGGAAACGCGGGCTGGGCGGCGGCGCTGGCGGCCGGCGGTCGTGCCTGCGCGGCGGAAGATTCCGAACATCCGGCAAGAGCCGCCGTCATCAGTGCAAGCAAGACGCGACGAGGAATATGCATTGCTCCCTCAGCTCATGGGATCGAGAACAGCAGTTCTAAACCTTGATCAGATAATTGCGCATCAGGCCCGAATCCTCGTGCTCCAGCATGTGGCAATGATAGAGATACAGGCCGTCGTATCGTTCGAACCTGAGCAGCAGCCGCACGCGCTCGCCCGGCATCACCAGCACGGTGTCTTTCCATCCCTCGTCGAGATGGCCGGCCGACACGGAGTCGCGCGCGGCGGCGAATTGGGGCTCGACCGCGCGCTCGAGCACCCGGTACTGCAGGCCGTGGACATGCATGGCATGCGCCATCATCCCCATCATGCCGGTCGCGGCGTCGTTGCGAAATTCCCAGATTTCCGACGTGCCGAGCTTGACGGTTTCTTCCGCGGTAACGCCCTCCATCTGGAAGCTCCTGCCGTTTATTCCCCAGACCATCATTCCCATCGTGATGTCGAATATCTTGGGGTAGCTTGCGTTGACCGCGTCCTGCGGGCGTGGAGCCGGGATCGTCGAGAGCCGCTGCGGCAGGATGCTCTTGGCGCTCGAGGCGCGCACGACGCGCGCCTTGAGGATCGGAAAGGGCGCGCCGTCCGGCAGCGACGAGCCCGACATCATGCCGCTCATCATTCCCATCATCATGCCGCCGCCCATCATGCCGCCGCCCATCGCCGCGGTTCCGTCGAAGCGCAGGCTCTGCAGGACGCGTTCGCTTCCGGGCGGCTGATCGCTAAAGTCCGCCCACAGCTCCACCCGCGCGGCAGGTGCGAGCATCACGTAGGGCTGCGTCACCGGCGCTTCGAGCAGACCGCCGTCGCTCGCGATCACCGTGACCGGCGCGCCGTCGCTCCAGGCGAGCTTGTAGATGCGTGAGTTCGAGCCGTTGAGCAGCCGCAGGCGGTAGGCGCGCGCCTCGACCGGCAGGACGAAATCGGGCTTCCCGTTGACGAGGATCCGGTCCCCGAGAAAGCCCATCATCGCGGCCATCATCCCGCCGCCCATCATCCCGCCCCGGGCTTGGCTGGACAGGTAGACGAGCTGGTTGTCGCCATCAAAGGTCCGGTCCTGGATCACGAGCGGTACGTCGTAGGGGCCGCTCGGAAGGCGAGCCGCCGCCTCTTCATCGTCGCTCACGATGAACAGCCCCGCCATGCCGAAGTAAACCTGCTTCCCGGTGCGGCCGTCGGGATGCGGGTGAAACCAATAGGTCCCCGCGCGATTGACGATCTCGAACTCGTAGACGTAGGTCTCGCGCGGCCCGATCGCGTAGCGGGGATGGCCGTCCATCGGTGCCGGGACGGACAAGCCATGCCAGTGGATGATCGTCGATTCGGGCAATTCGTTGACGAGGTCGATGCGCACCTTCTGCCCGCGCCTGACTCGCATCACCGGTAAAAAGCTACCGGGAAGGAACTCCAAGGCGCGGGGATCCCCCTTCAGCACCTTGCCGCGGTATCGCCAGACGGACGTCGGCCGGCCGGGGAGAATTCGCGCTTCGTCTTCCGCCGCGATCAAGCGGATGTAAAGATCCGGAACGAACGGGGCATGTTCCGAGCGGGCGCGCGCCCTTTCGGGCGGCACAAGCGTCGGCGCACCCGCGGTGAGCACCGCAGCGGCGAGCGTGGAACGCAGAACATTGCGTCGTTTGAGATCGATCATTTCAGCGCTCTCCCGCGGGCCCGCTGGACGGCGAAGCGGCCCTCACGTTGCACAAGACCCGTCCGTTTGCCGCGGCAGCACATTCGGCATAGCGGCGAGCTTGGCGTGCACGTTCTGCAACCAAGGGCCGGCAGCCGAATAATCGAAGCCCATGACCTCGCGGGGATCGACGTCCTTCCAGCCGATCCCCCTCGCCACCCTGAAATAAAGCGCCGTCTCGATGTAGTTGCGCGGAAACCAGAAGGAATTGAACGCCAGCGCTTCCCGAACCAGCTCATCCTCCGTGAGCCCCTGGGAGGTTCCGAGCTCCAGCAATCCCAAGAGCGCGGAGCCGTGATTGCAGTCCTGGAAGAA
>JAKALD010000202.1 GCA_021813275.1 Pseudomonadota bacterium
CGACCGGGTGCCGCTCATCCCGGCTGGCGGCATCAACTCGCCGCAGCGCGTGGCGGCGGCGCTCGCGCTCGGCGCAGCCGCGGTGCAGGTCGGCACGCCCTTCGCGGTCACGCAGGAGGGCGACGCCCACCCGAACTTCAAGCGCGTGCTCGCCGAGGCGCGTCCCGAGGACATCGTCGTGTTCATGAGCGTGGCGGGGCTGCCGGCGCGCGCGGTGCGCACCCCCTGGCTCGCCTCCTACCTCGAGCGCGAGGCGGTGCGGCAGCGCCGCGCCAGGGCGCGCCGCGAATGCACGCTCGCCTTCGACTGCCTCACGCAGTGCGGGCTGCGCGACGGCATTGCGCGCTTCGGCCAGTTCTGCATCGATCACCACCTCGCCGCGGCGCTGCGCGGCGACGTGGAGCACGGCCTGTTCTTCCGCGGCTCCGAGGCCCTGCCCTTCGCCGCCGAGATCCGTCCTGTCGCCGAGCTGTTCGATCACTTGCTCGCGCGCGTGCCGGCGGAGCTGGAGGCGTAGGAGCGACGAAGGGGTTTTGCTTTTCCACGATCTCCGCTTTTCGGAGGGGTCGCTTTTTGATCCCCTCCGAAAAGCGGAGACCCGCGAAGCGGTGCGGGCATCGGGCGGTCAGTGGACCGCCGGTGCTTGATTGACCGCCCTGGCTTCTCCTGTTTTTCGAAGGGGTCAAAAGGCGACCCCTTCGAAAAACAGGAGATCGAATAAAACCCGGTCCGAAGGACTAAGCCGCCTCAGCCCACCGCAGCGGCGTGCGCCGGCTGAGCGTCCTCGTAGGCGATGCACTTCTCGCACACGGTGCCGCGCACGTCCTCGGCGAGGTTGGCGCGGCGCAGCGCCTGGAAGCGCTCGCTGTGCCAGGCCTCCATGAAGCCCTGACGCGTCAGGTCGCCCATGTCGAAGCGCCCGTCGTGGTCGAAGCAGCACGCCGAGAGCCGCCCGTCGTAGGTCACGTGCCCCTCGGTGAACAGCGACCAGCACGGCAGGGGCTTCCTGAGCGCCCCGATGCGTCCCTGGTTGCCGGCGCTCGGCACTGTGCCGCGCGCCCCGGCGGTGAGGCCGGCCTGGCCGTAGAGAGGCAGCCAGTAATGCTCGTCGACGAAAGGCAGGATCTCCTGCACAGCCTGCTCCATGCGCGCGAGCTGCGCATCGTCGTAGCGGATGCTCGAGGCGTACAGCCCGCAGCGGTGCCCGGTGAGCCCCTCGACCTCGTCGCGCACGCGGCGCGCCGCGCGCAGGTTCGACACCACGCGCCGGAAGTCGGACGCGCGCACCCGGGTCACCTCGCGGAACTGCTCGGCATCGGAGAAGTTGAAGCTGAATTTCAGGCTGTCGAGGCCCGCCTGCATGCACGCGCGCACGCGCTCCGGCGTGGCGAGCCGCCCGTTGGTCGTCAGGAACACGTAGGGGAAGCCGCAGTCGCGCTTGGCGTAGCGCACCGCCTCCGGGAGCCAGTCGCAGAGGAAGGACTCGCCGAGGTAGAACAGGCCGAGCTCCTCGACGCCCGAGTCGCGGAACTCGCGCACCAGGCGCCGGAAGAGCGCCGGGTCCATGTCGCTCTTCGCGCGCAGACGCATCGCGCTCGCGCAGAAGAAGCACTGGAAGTCGCAGCGCGCGGTCAGCTCGATCTTGACGCTGCGCGGCACGGGCGGCCGCGTGCTGCGCGTAGCGGGGGTGAGGCGGGTGATCCGGTCGATGCGCTCGGTGATTCCGGCCATGGCTCGCGTCCCGGCAAAAAGGTCCGGCGCCATGTTCGCCCGCGGCCGCGGGTGCGCGACGGAACAAGTTCCTGCGCGCGTGCAAGAAAGGCGCGGTTGGTTGACCGGGGTCAAAGGTGCGCCGTGTGCGCCGCGGCGCCGGGCTGGGCGGGGCATTGATGCAAGTCAATTCCCCGCGCCGGTGCGGCGCGGAAAATCGAGCCTGTCCCAGGCGATCCGGAATTCTCAGGTGGGGGTCTTTCCGCTGATGTGGGCGATCCACGTCGGCTGCGTGGTGCTCAGCGTCTCGGGCTTCGTGGCGCGCGGCGGGTTGATGCTCGCCGGCTCGCCGCTGCTCGCGACGCGCTTCGTGCGCGTCGCGCCGCACGTCGTGGACACGCTGCTGCTCGCGAGCGCGCTGTGGCTCGCCTGGGCGATCGGGCAGTATCCGTTCGTGAACGGCTGGCTCACCGCGAAGGTGCTCGGGCTGCTCGCGTACATCGTGCTGGGCAGCGTGGCGCTCAAGCGCGGCCGCAGCAAGCGCGTGCGCGCGGCCGCCTTCGTCGCCGCGCTCGCGACGGTCGGCTACATCGTTTCGGTGGCGCTCACTCGCGACCCGCGCGGCGTGTTCGAGCTGCTCGGCTGAGGCGATGCGCGCGCTTCCCCGCTACAATCTGCGCCTGGTCCCCATGAAGGCGAAGCGACGATGAAGATCCTGCTCGCGGTGGACGGCTCGAAGCATGCGCTCGACGCGGCCCGCTGCCTCGTCGAGCACGCCGACTGGTACCGCGAAAAACCCGAGGTGGAGCTCGTGTACGTGCACCTGCCGGTGCCGAAGCTGCCCGGCATGGGAAAGGTGGTCGGCCGCGCCCAGCTGAAGCGCTACTACGAGGAGGAGGGCGCGCAGGCGCTCGCGCGGGCCAAGAAGCTGCTCGAGGCGGCCGGCATCGGCTACGGCGCGCACGTGCTGGTCGGCTCGCCCGCCGAGAGCATCGTGGACCATGCGCAGGCCGCGCGCTGCGACCTGATCTACATCGGCAACCGCGGCATGACCGCGGCCGGCAACCTACTGCTCGGCTCGGTGGCGAGTAAGGTGCTGCACATCTCGACGGTGCCGGTGCTGCTCGTGAGGTGAGGCGCCGCGCGGCGCCTTCTTTGGAATCGGTGCAGAGGCAGGAAGACGCAATGGAAAATCTGGTGATCAAGGTCGAAGGGATGCACTGCGACGGCTGCGTGAAGAGCGTGACGCGCACGCTCGGCGCGCTGCCGGGCGTGAGCAAGGTCGACGTCTCGCTCGCCGAGGGCACGGCGCGCGTGAGCTACGATCCCTCGAAGTCGGGGCTCCAGGACTTCAAGCGCGCGGTCGAGCGCGCCGGGTTCAAGGCGCCGTAGCGCGCGTTTCGCCGCGACGGCGCTCGCGCGCGCGCCCCGCGCGTAGAATTGGGCGCGTGAAGCCGCGCTATCTCGTGCGCCAGTCCGACGTCGCGCCGTACTCGCCCGCGAACCACACCGGGACGAGGAACTTCCGCCTGATCGGGCCCGAGACCGTGGGGGCGAGGCAGCTCGAGGTGCTGATCGGCGAGATCGAGCGCGGCGCGGGGGCGCTGCCGCACGCGCATCCGGGCATCGAGCAGGCGTGCTACCTGCTGGAGGGCGAGGCGCACGTCGAGGTCGCGGGCGAAGCCTTCGCGATGCGCACGGGCGAAGCGTGCTTCTTCCCGGCCGACGCGCCGCATCTGTTTCGCGTGACGAGCGCGCGCGCCCGCGTGATGGTGATCTACGCGCCGCCCTACGGCGAGGACCCCAAGAAGGTGCGGCGGAGATGAACGACCCCTGGCTGCCCCTCGAAGGCATTCGCGTCGCCGATTTCTCGATGTTCGTTCCGGGGCCGTTCTGCTCGGCGATCCTCGCCGACCTCGGCGCCGAGGTGACCAAGGTCGAGTCGCTCGCGGGCGACCCGGCGCGACGCTACGTGCCGGTGCAGTTCCGCACCGAGAACCGCAACAAGAGGAGCCTCGCGATCGACCTCAAGGCGGCCGCGAGCGGCGAGGTGGTCGAGCGGCTCGCGAAGCGCGCCGATATCGTGCTCGAAGGCTTCCGGCCGGGCGTCGCGCAGCGCCTCGGCATCGACTGCGAGCGGCTGCGCGCGGCCAACCCGCGCCTCATCTACTGCTCGATCTCGGGCTACGGGCAGACCGGGCCCTGGTGCGAGCGCCCCGGGCACGACGTGAACTACGTGGCGGCTGCCGGCGCGCTCGCGTTCCCGGGGCACTGGCTCAAGCCCCCGGGGCGCTCGAGCCTGCCGCTCGCCGACATGGGCGGGGGCTCGTTCGCCGCCACTGCGGTGCTCGCCGCGCTGCACGAGCGAAACCGAACCGGGCGCGGCGCGCGGCTCGACCTGTCGCTGTTCGAGGCCGCGTTCTTCTGGACGGCGATGCGCCACGGCCTCGCGCCCGGGGTCGACCCGCGGGCGCACATCTTCCCGGTGAACGACGTGTTCGAATGCGCCGACGGCCGGCGGCTCACGCTCGGCATCCTGGAGGAACACTTCTGGCAGAGCTTCGTGCGCTGCGTGGCCGAGCTCGCGCCCGAGCTGGCCGGGCCCGAGTATGCGAGCGACGCGGCGCGCCGCGCGAACGGCGACGCGCTCTCCGCGCGCCTCGCCGCGCTGCTCAGGCGCAAGAGCGCCGCCGAATGGGTGGCGCTGCTCGAGGCGAACGAC
Organism: Pseudomonadota bacterium; assembly: GCA_021813275.1. GTDB lineage: Bacteria > Pseudomonadota > Gammaproteobacteria > Burkholderiales > SG8-39 > JAKALD01. The sequence goes on from JAKALD010000202.1 coordinate 4,433, forward strand.
GTGCCCGTGGATCTGTGCCTCACGCCCGCCGAGGCGGCCGAGCTGCCGCAGCTTCGCGAGCGCGGCGACGTGGTCGAGCTGCGCGGCGAGCGCTTCGCGCCCTTTCCGGTGCGGGCGAACGGCCGGCGGGGCGCTTCGATCCGGCGGCCGCCGCCCGCCGCGGGCGAGCACAGCCGCGAGCTGCTGGTCGAGCTCGGCTTCGACGACGCGGCGATCGCCGAGCTGGTGCGCGCGGGCGTGGTGAAAGCGGGATAGAGGGCGAAGATGAAGCGCGCGTTCTGGCCGGTGGTGGTCATCCTGCTCGGGGCGGTGTTCCTCGCGCACAACCTCGGCTACCTGCCGCTCTGGCACATCCGGCGCCTGCTCGAAGTCTGGTGGCCGCTGATCCTGATCGCAGTCGGCGTGCTGTGGCTCGCGCGCCGCGGGCGCTGAGGCCGTGGACTTCGCGCTCGGCCCCGAGCAGGAGCAGATCCGCGCGGCGATCGGCAGGATCTGCGCGCGCTTCGGCGACGACTACTGGCTGAAGAGGGACCGGGAGGGCGGCTTCCCTGAGGAGCTGCACCAGGCGCTCGCGAAGGACGGCTGGCTCGGGGTGGCGATGCCGGAAGCTTATGGCGGCGCGGGCCTGGGCATCACCGAGGCGGCGGTGATGATGCAGGCGATCGCCGAGTCGGGCGGCGGCTTCTCGGCCGCGTCGGCCGTGCACATGAACATCTTCGGCCTCAACCCGGTCGTCGTCTTCGGCACCGACGCGCAGAAAAAGCGCATGCTGCCCCCGCTCATCGCGGGCAAGGAGCGCGCCTGCTTCGCCGTCACCGAGCCGAACACCGGCCTCAACACCACCCGCATCAAGACGAGGGCCGAGAAGCGCGGCGGCAGGTACTACATCTCGGGGCAGAAGGTGTGGATCTCGACCGCGCAAGTCGCCGAGAAGGTGCTGCTCCTCGCGCGCACCACGCCGCTCGAGGAAGCGGGCAAGCCCGCCGCGGGCCTCTCGCTCTTCTACACCGACTTCGACCGCCGCTACGTCGAGGTGCGCGAGATCGAGAAGATGGGCCGCAAGGCGGTCGACTCGAACCAGGTCTTCTTCGACGGCCTGCCGGTGCCGGAGGAAGACCGCATCGGCGAGGAGGGCAGGGGATTCGAGTACATCCTGCACGGCATGAACCCGGAGCGCATCCTCATCGCAGCCGAGAGCGTGGGGCTCGGGCGCTGCGCGCTCGGGCGCGCCGCGCAGTACGCAAGAGAGCGCATCGTCTTCGACCGGCCGATCGGCCAGAACCAGGCGATCCAGCACCCGCTCGCGAGGAACTGGATCGAGCTCGAGGCGGCGAATCTCATGGTGTTCAAGGCGGCCTGGCTCTACGACCGCGGCAAGCCCTGCGGCGCGGAGGCGAACGCCGCGAAGTACCTCGCGGGCGAGGCGTCGTTCGACGCCTGCCAGCAGGCGGTGATGACCCACGGCGGCTTCGGCTACGCGAAGGAGTACCACGTCGAGAGGTACCTGCGCGAGTCGCTCGTCGGGCGCATCGCGCCGGTGTCGCCTCAGCTCATCCTGTGCTTCATTGCCGAGCGCGTGCTCGGGCTGCCGAAGTCCTACTAGGGCACGCGGTCAACCGGGGGACGCCCCGGCCGTTCGAGGGGGAAAGCGTGCGCGCGCCCCATGCCCATCGCCTGCGCATTCCGGCCCGGCGCCGCGCTGCACCTGGTGCAGCGCGGGCGCGACCGCGCCGCGTGCTTTTGCGACGAGCGCGACCGGCTCGCCTACCTGGAGCTCCTCGGCCGCGGCCTCGAGCGCTTCGCGTGCGCGCTGCACGCCTACGTGCTGATGGGGAACCACGTCCACCTGCTCGTGACGCCCGCGCGCGCGGAGAGCGTCGCGCGACTGATGCGCGCGCTCGGCAGCCGCTACGCGCGCCACCTCGCCGACGCGCACGGCGCGGAAGGGCCGGGATGGGACGAGCACGCGGCCTCGCCGCCGCTGTACGCCAGGCGCCAGCTGCTCGGCTGCATGCGCTACATCGAGCTCAACCCGGTACGCGCCGGGATCGTGCGCCGGGCCGGGGACTTCCGCTGGTCGAGCTACCGCGCGAACGCGCTCGGACGGGCCGACCCGCTGCTGACTCCGCACGGCGCGTACTGCGCGCTCGGGCGCTCGGCCGCGGCGCGCTGCGCGGCGTATCGGGCGTCGTTCGGGCGCGCGGCGCAGTCGCCGCGTTCCGGCCCTCGGCGCAAGGCGAGCGCCTAGGTTGCGACCTGCTGGTAATCGAGCGCGGCGAGGTCGGCGCGCTGGC
>JAKALD010000203.1 GCA_021813275.1 Pseudomonadota bacterium
GGCTGCGCGTGGTGATCGTGCGCAACACGCTCGCGCCGGTGGTCACCACCGAGGTCAATTACCTGGTCGGCTCGAACGAGGCGCCGGCGGGGTTACCCGGGATGGCGCACGCCCAGGAGCACATGATGTTCCGCGGCAGCCCGGGGCTGTCGCAGGCCCAGCTTGCGGCGATCAGCGCCGGGATCGGCGGCGACTTCGACGCCGTCACGCAGCAGACGGTGACGCAGTATTTCTTCACCGTGCCGGCGCGCGACCTGGACGTGGCGCTGCACCTAGAGGCGATCCGCATGCGCGGCGTGCTCGACGACGAGGAGTCCTGGCAGCGCGAGCGCCCGGCGATCGAGCAGGAGGTCGCGCAGGACCTTTCCAACCCGCAGTACCTGATGTACACGGGGCTGCTCGCGGCAGCGTTCAAGGGCACGCCCTATGCGCACGACGCGCTCGGCACCAAGGAGTCCTTCGACCGCACCACCGGAGCGATGCTCGAGCGCTTCCACGAGACGTGGTACGCGCCGAACAACGCGATCCTGGTGGTGGTCGGCGACCTCGATCCGGCGGCGACGCTCGCCAAGGTCAGGGAGCTGTTCGGCGCGATTCCGCGCAGGCCGCTTCCGGAGCGTGCCGCGATCCGGCTGCAGCCGGTCGCCGCGCAGACCATGCGACGCGCCACCGATTTGCCCTACGGCCTGGCCGTGATCGCGTTCCGCATGCCGGGCTACCGCTCGCCCGATTTCGCCGCGGCCGAGGTGCTCGCCGACGCGCTCGCGAGCCAGCGCGGCGCGCTCTACGGCCTGGTGCTGGAGGGCAAGGCGCTCGCGGCGAATTTCTCGCTCAGCTTCCTGCCCGAGGCGGGGCTGGGCTACGCGACGGCGGCTTTTCCGCGCGGCGCGGACGGCGATGCGATGCTCGCGCAGCTGCGCGAGATCCTTGCGCGAATCACCGCGCACGGCGTGCCCCCCGACCTGGTCGCGGCGGCCAAGCGCGCCGAGCGCGCGCAGGCCGAGCTCGCGAAGAACTCGATCCCGGGCCTCGCCGGCGCCTGGTCCGACGCGCTGGCGGTGGAAGGGCGCAACTCGCCCGAGGACGACGTGCGCGCGATCGAGCGCGTGACGCCCGCGGAAGTCGATCGCGCCGCCCGGCAGTACCTCGATCTCGATCACGCCATCAGCGCGGTGCTCACGCCGCAGGTCTCGGGCAAGCCGGTCTCGACGAGCCGCTTCGGCGGCAAGGAATCGTTCACGCCCGAGAAGGCGAGCGAGGTCGCGCTGCCCGAGTGGGCGCGCGCCGCGGTCGAGCGCATCGCGGTGCCGCGCTGGACCCTGCACCCGGCGGACATGCGGCTGCCGAACGGCATTCGCCTCATCGTGCAGCCCGAGTCGATCAGCGACACGGTGAGCGTCTATGGCCACATCCGCGGCCGCGCCGTGCTCGCGGTGCCGAAGGGCCGCGAGGGTCTGGACGGCGTGCTCGCGCAGCTCTTCTCGTACGGCACGACCTCGCTCGACCAGGCGCAGTTCCAGAAGGCGCTGGACGACATCGGCGCGTCCGAATCGGCGGGCAAGGACTTCTCGCTGCAGGTGCTCGCGGATCACTTCGAGCGCGGCGTCGAGCTGCTCGCGCAGAACGAGCTCGACCCGGCTCTGCCCGAGAAGGCATTCGGCATCGTGCGCGCGCAGGCCGCGGCGGCGTTGCCCGGGGTGCTGCAGAGCCCCGGGTTCCTCACCAGCCAGGCGCTCAAAGCGGCGCTCTTTCCGCGCCGCGACCCCGAGCTGCGGCACGCGACGCCCGAGAGCCTGCAGGGCCTCACGCTCGCCGAGGTGCGGCGCTACTACCGACGGACTTTCAGGCCCGAGGTCACGACGATCGTGGTGGTCGGCAATGTGAGCCCGGAACGCGCGCGCGCCGTCGTTGAAAAGTACTTCGGCCGCTGGAAGGCGAGCGGGCCGAAGCCGCCGCTCGAGCTGCCGCCCGTTCCGCAGAGCCGAGCGTCGGTGACCGCGGTGCCCGACGACAGCCGCGTGCAGGACAAGGTGATGCTCACCGAAACGCTCGGCCTGAACCGCTACGACCCGGACTACTATGCGCTCGAGCTCGGCAACCGCGTGCTGGGCGGCGGGTTCTACGCGAGCCGCCTGTACCGCGACCTGCGCAAGAACACCGGCCTGGTGTACTACGTGAGCTCGTACTTCGACTTCGGCCGCACGCGAGCGATCTACATGGCGAGCTACGCCTGCGACCCGGCGAACGTCTCCAGGGCGCGCGCGCTCATCGAGCGCGACCTGCGCGCGATGCAGACCGAGCCGGTGAGCGCGCGCGAGCTGCACCAGGCGAAATCGCTCGCGCTGAACGCGATCCCGCTCTCGCAGGCGAGCGTGGACGCGGTGGCCGGCGGCCTGCTCGAGCGCGCGCGCCTCGGGCTGCCGCTCGACGAGCCGCTGCGCGCGGCGCGCCGCTACGCGAGCCTCACCGCCGGGCAGGTGCGCGCGGCCTACGCGAAGTGGCTGCGCGTGGACGACCTCGCACAGGTGACCCAGGGCCCGGCGCCGCGCTGAGGACGGCGCGCTCGGGCTGGACGGGCTTAAAGGCGGCACGCTTTTCGCTTGGGAAGCCGGCGAAGCCGCTGTCTGCCTCGGCGGACTGAGCTTCGCCCGTACAAGGAGGCCATCCATGCCGCAATTCCTGCTCGCACTGCGCTCGGAGTCCTGGTCGCTCGCCGCGCTCGCTGCGGCGCTCGTCATCGCCGTGATCGCGCAGCAGATGCTGTTCGCCGCCGCGGCGCGCACGCACAGCGCGCTCAACGCCTCGCTGGTGCGCCACTGCCGGGCGCCGAGCGCGCTGCTCGCGCCGCTCGCGGTGCTCTTCGTCGCGCTCCCGGAGATGCCGTGGCCGGCCGAGATCACGGACAGTGCGCAGCACCTCGTCGTCCTCGGCGCGATCGCCGCGCTCGCCTGGCTGGGCGTGCGCCTGAGCAACGTGCTCGTCGACCTGGCGGCCGCGCGCTATCCGGTCGGCGCCAAGGACAACCTGCGGGCGCGCCGGATCGCCACCCAGGTGCAGCTGCTGCGCCGCATCGCCGTGGTGCTGATCGCGTTCGTGGCGATCTCGCTCATGCTGATGACGTTTCCCTCGATCCGGCACGTGGGTATCACGCTGTTCGCATCCGCAGGCGTCGCGGGCCTGGTCGCCGGCATGGCGGCGCGCCCGCTGCTCTCGAACCTGCTCGCCGGCGTGCAGATCGCGCTCACCGAGCCGATCCGGCTGGACGACGTGGTGATCGTCGAGGGCGAGTGGGGCTGGATCGAGGAGATCGGCACGACCTACGTCGTGGTGCGCATCTGGGACCTGCGCCGGCTGGTCGTGCCGCTGGCGTACTTCATCGAGCACCCGTTCCAGAACTGGACGCGCGCCACCGCCGATCTTCTCGGCACCGTGTTCGTCTACACCGACTACACGGTGCCGGTGGAAGAGGTGCGCGCGGAGCTGCATCGCATCCTGCAGGCCTCGGGCATGTGGGACGGCAAGGCCTGGGGGCTGCAGGTCACCGATGCCACCGAGCACACGCTGCAGCTGCGCGCGCTGATGAGCGCGCCCGATTCGGGCACCGCCTGGGACCTGCGCTGCCACGTGCGCGAAAAGCTGGTCGCGTTCCTCCAGGAGCGCTACCCGCGCAGCCTGCCGCGCGCGCGCGCCGAGCTCAGTCAGCTGCCGGCCTGAGACGCGCCCCGGTGCACGCGCCGCCAGACGACGCGCTTGAGCGCGTAGGCGAGCAGCGTGAAGACGGCGAGAAAGCCGATCACCCAGGGCCCGAGCGCCTCGCGCTCGAGCTTCGAGGGATCGCTCGTGTACTGGAGCCAGGCGGTGATGTCGGCTGCGTCCCGATCGAACTGCTGCGGGGAGACCGAGCCCTTCTTGATCACCCTGCCGTCGGCGGCGAGGATGCCTTGCAGCGGCTCGAGCACGTCGGGCATCGCCACGTTCTTGAACACGTGGTTGTTGAAGCCCGTCGGCCGCTTGGGATCCCGGTAGAAGCTCTTCAGATAGGTGTAGATCCAGTCGATGCCGCGGTAGCGCGCCTCGAGCGTGAGGTCGGGCGGCGCCACGCCGAACCACTTCGCCGCGTCCTGCGGGCGCATCGCGCTCACCATGCCCTGGTGGATCCGCGCGTCGCTGGGCAGCATGATGTCGTCCTCCAGCGTTCCGAGCGGCATCCCGAGATCGGTCTCGAGGCGCTGGTAGCGGATGTGCGCCACGCTGTGGCAGGCGAAGCAGCGCTGGGCGAAGAGCTCGGCGCCCTTGCGGATCGTCGCGCGGTCGAAGTCGTAGTGCGGCGCCTCGAGCCTGGGCGCCGCCTCCGCCGCCGCGGGGGGCGGGAAACCGGCGAGCGCCAGGGCCGCGACGAGGAGCAGCCGCCGCATCACATCCTCAGCCGGTCGGGCACCGGCCGGGTGGGCTCGATGCGGCTCACGAACGGCAGCGACGCGAAGAACAGGAAGTAGAGCGCGAGACCGATGCGCGCGGGCGGCAGCAGCGCTGGGGAGGCCGGCTGCATGCCGATCCAGCCGAGCACCAGCAGGCAGGCGACCAGCACCACGACCATCGCGAGGTACACCGGCCGGTAGCGGATCGACTTCGCCCGCGGGTTGCGGTCGAGCCAGGGCAGGAAGAAGGGCGCGGCGATCGCGAGGAAGAGCACCAGGATGCCGAGCTTCTTGTCGGGGATCGCGCGCAGCATCGCGTAGTAGGGCGCCAGGTACCAGGCGGGCGTGACGTCGGGCGGCGTCTGCAGCGGGTTGGCGGGGATGTAGTTGTAGGTCTCGATGAACAGGCCGTGCACCGTCGGCGCGTAGAACACGACCAGGCTCAAGGCGATCAGGAAGACCCCGACGCCCATGATGTCCTTGACCGTGTAGTACGGGTGGAAGGGGATGCCGTCGAGCGGCTTGCCGTCCGGCCCGAGATGCTCGCGGATCTCGATCCCGTCGGGGTTGTTCGAGCCGGTCTCGTGCAGCGCGAGCACGTGTGCGACTACCAGCAGCCCGAGCAGCGCCGGCACCAGCACCGCGTGGAACGCCATGAAGCGGTTGAGCGTGGCCGTGCCGATGCCGAAGCCGCCGCGCGCGAGCGAGGCGAGCCAGGAGCCCGCATAGGGGATCGCGCCCACGATCGAGGTGATCACCTCGCCGCCCCAGTACGACATGTTGCCGAAGGGCAGCACGTAGCCGAAATACGCTTCCGCCATGAGGCACACGTAGATCACGAAGCCGACGATCCACAGCAGCTCCCTGGGCTTCCGGTACGAGCCGTACAGGTAGCCGCGCAGCATGTGCAGGTAGATGACGATGAAGAAGAACGACGCGCCCGTGGTGTGGAGGTAGCGGATGAGCCACCCCCACTTGACGTCGTACATGATGGTCTGGATCGAGTCGAACGCCTTGGACGCGCTCGGCTGGTAGTGCGCGAGCAGGAAGATGCCGGTGATCACCTGCATTGCGAATACCAGCAGCGCGAGCGAGCCGAAGAAGTACCAGAAGTTGAAGTTCTTCGGCGCGTAGTACTCGGTCATCGACTCGCGGATGAGCCGGCTGAGCGGAAAGCGCCGGTCGATCCAGGCGAGCACGCGGCTCATGGCGCCTCCTTCAGCACAGCTTCGCCTCGGGGTACATCGCCGTGATCTCGACCTTCTTGCCGCCGTCGACGAAGCGGTACTCGGGGATCGCCATGTTGCGCGGCGCGGGGACGTTCTTGTACACGCGCCCGGAGAGATCGTAGAGCGAGCCGTGGCAGGGGCAGTGAAAGCCCCCGTCCCAGCCGGGCTCGACGCTGCCGGGAGCGGGCTTGAAGAGCGGGATGCAGCACAGGTGCGTGCACACGCGCACCATCACCAGCCATTCGGGCTTGATCGAGCGGTAGATGTTCTTGGCGTAGGGCGGCTGCTGCGGCACTGTGCAGTTCGGGTCGGCGAGCTGCGGCTCGACCTCCTTCAGGCTCGCGATCATCTCCGGCGTGCGGTGCACGATGATCACCGGCTTGTCCTGCCAGCTCAGCGTCATCTGCATGCCGGGAGCGATTCCCGTCAGGTCGGCGACGGTCGTAGCGGCCGCGGCGACGCTCGCGTCGGGCTCGAGGCTCTTGACGAACGGCACCGCGAGGCCCGCGCAGCCGAGCGCGCCGACCACGCCTGTCGCGGTCGCCAGGAAGCGGCGCTTGCCCCGGTCCGGATCGCCGTCGGGCGCGCGCTCGTCGCGGTCTTCGTCTTCGGTGGCGATGGGACGCTCTTTCGTGCCTGCGGTAATGATTTCTGGACATCGGGCACGTACGGTTGTTCCGGGGGCGAGCAAGATTTCTGCGGCGAGCGCGCGCGCGCAAGGTGCGCGCAAGCGCGGCGAGCCGGCGGGCGCACATCGAGACGTGAACTTCCGGCCGGCGCTACGCTCGATGATTCATGTGGATGCTCGCCGTGAGGACGAACCTGACGTGGCGGCGCAACGCGAGGTGCGCGTAGATGGGCGAATTCAGCATTTGGCACTGGCTGATCGTGCTGGTCATCGTGATGCTGATCTTCGGCACGAAGAAGGTGCGCAACATCGGCGCCGATCTCGGGGCCGCCGTGCGCGAGTTCAAGGAAGGCATGCGCGACGGCACGCCGGCGAACGCACCCGCGGAGGGCGCGCAGGCGCAGCTGGCCGAAAAGGGCGCCGAAC
>JAKALD010000204.1 GCA_021813275.1 Pseudomonadota bacterium
AGGTGTTGCGAAGGAGATCACGATGGCATTGTTCGGCGGCCCCTCCGGCAAGGAGATCGACGCGTTCGCAAAGGACCTGGCGCAGACCATCGCCAAGCGCTACCCGCCCGCGCTCGACGCCGCCCCCGAGAAGCGCATCTCCGCCAACCGCATCACCAAGGTCCTCGAGGATGCGCTCGACAAGGCAGCGGACTTCAATCGCGCCCACCGGCTCGGCGTCTACAAGAAGGCCAGGTTGGGCAACACCTTCCGCTGGGAGCTGAAGGAGCTGGGCTACAGCGACAGGTTCGTCGAGATCGCGACCGAGGGCCTGATCGTCTACGTGTCCAACGTCAAGCGGCCCGAAAGCGCGCAGGCGAAGAGCGGCCCGCCGCCAGCCAAGTGACCGGCTGAACCGCCCGGCGCGTGCCGGGTGGCAGGTCCCGCGCGCACTACGGCGTGTAGCCCGGGATCGAGGATTCGTCGACGTCGTCGATCTGCTCGGGATCGAGGAACATTTCGGCGTAACGCCGGTAGACGCGTTTGCGCACGAAGACGTCGAACAGGTCCGGATCGATGTGGCCGTTGAGCCTGAAGCGGCCGAGTATCTCGAGCGAATCGGATAGCGCCTTGCCGCGCTTGTAGGGACGGTCCTTGGCGGTGAGCGCCTCGAAGATATCGGCGATTCCCATGATGCGCGCCTGCACCGACATCTGCTCTCGCGTCAGGCCGCGCGGATAACCCTTTCCGTCCATGCGCTCGTGGTGGCCGCCGGCGTACTCGGGTACGTTGCGCAGATGCCTCGGCCACGGCAGCGATTCGAGCATCCGGATCGTCGCCACGATGTGGTGATTGATGATCTGCCGCTCGGCCGCCGTGAGCGTTCCGCTGCGGATGGTGAGGTTGGTCACCTCGTCCTCGGTGAGGAAGTTGGCCTCGTGACCGGCCATGTCGGTCCAGCGGTAGCGGGCGATCGACCGCACCCGCTCGACGTCGCCGTCGCGCATTGCCTCGGTGCCGATGTTGCAGGCACGCAGGAAAGCGCGATCCTCCTCGAGCTGCCGGACTCGTTCCCGGTGGGCGAGCTCCGCGGCGTCGAGCTCCTGCGGCGCGGCGCGGCGCTCGGCGAGCGCCGCGCGCGCCTGCAACAGGCCGATTTCGGCGTCGCGCTTGAGCACCTCGAAGCGCGTGTCGATCAGGTGGATGCGGTCGAAGATCGTCTGCAGCTTCGTCGCCTTGTCGACGACGTGGACCGGCGTAGTGACCTTGCCGCAGTCGTGCAGCAGTCCCGCGATCTTGAGCTCGTACCGGTCCGTGTCGGTCATCCTGAACTCGGATAGCGGCCCCTGGTCGGTCTCGCTCGCGGCCTCCGCGAGCAGCATGGTGAGCACCGGCACGCGCTGGCAGTGGCCGCCCGTGTAGGGCGATTTCTCGTCGATCGCCAAGTTGATCAGATTGATGAAAGACTCGAACAGCTGCTCCAGCTGGTTGATGAGCGCCCGGTTCGAAATCGCGATCGCGGCCTGGGAGGCGAGCGACTCCGCGAGCCTCTGGTCCGACGGCGAGAACGGCACGATCTCCCCGGTTCCCGGGTGCGTCGCGTTGATCAGCTGCAGCACGCCGATGATCTCGTTCTCGTGGTTCTTCATCGGAACGGTCAGGAACGACTTCGAGCGATAGCCGGTCTTCGCGTCGAAGGCGCGCGTGCCCGAGAAGTCGAACCCCTCGGCCACGTAGGCATCGGGGATGTTGACCGTCTTGCCGGTAAGCGCGGCGTAGGCCGCGACCATGCTGTGGTTCGGCTGGCCGTCCTTGTAGAGCTGGATCGGATAGAACGGCGCCGGAGTGCCGGTCGTGCCCCCGAGGTAGTACTTGAGCGACGTGGTGCGCATGATCTCGAAGCGCAGCGTCCGCTCCTCGGTGATCCGGTACAGCGTGCCGCCGTCCGCGCGGGTGAGCGACTTGGCGGCCGTCAGGATCGTCTCGAGCAGCCGGTTGATATCGCGCTCGGCCGAGAGCGAGGCGCCGATCGCGTTGAGCTGCTCGAGCCGCAGGACGAGGTCGTCCGCCGCGGAGCGCGCCGCCCCCCCCAGCTTCAGGCTCTGCGTGGTGTCGATGCTGCCGCTCATCGCGCCGCAGCCAACCCGGTCACTTGATGCAGACGGAGCGCACTTCCTTGATGTGCGTGATCCCCATGAGGATCTTCTCGATCCCGTCCTGCTTGAGGGTGTGCATTCCTTCCTCCAGGCAGATCGCGAGCATTTCGGCGACGCGCGCGTGCTCCTGGATCGCCTTCTTCATGCGGTCGCTCGCCACCAGCAGCTCGTGCAGGCCGATGCGGCCCTTGAAGCCGGTGCCGCTGCAGGTATCGCAGCCCACGGGCTTGTAGAGCGTCAGCTGGCCCTTGTCGTTGGCGTAGTTCTTGACCCACTCGCGGTACACGTTCTCCATCGCCGCCCTGGGGTCCTTCTTGAACGCCTCCGTGTTCATCAGCTCTTCGCAGTACTCGTTGAGCAGCGACTTGATCTCCGCGGGCTCGGGCACGTAGGGCTGCTTGCACTTGACGCACAGGCGCCGCGCGAGGCGCTGCGCGAGCACGCCGAGCAGCGCGTCCGCGAAGTTGAACGGGTCCATCCCCATGTCGAGCAGGCGGATGATCGATTCCGGGGCGGAGTTGGTGTGCAAGGTCGCGAACACCAGGTGCCCGGTGAGCGAGGCCTCGATCCCGGTCGAGGTCGTCTCCTTGTCGCGCATCTCGCCGACCATGATGATGTCCGGGTCGGCGCGCAGGAACGCCCGCATCACAGTGGAGAAATCGAGGCCGGCCTTCCTGTTCACCTGCACTTGGCGCAGCCCCTTTTGCGTGATCTCGACCGGGTCCTCCGCGGTCCAGATCTTGGTGTCGGGAGTGTTCAGGTGGCTCAGCACCGAGTGCAGCGTCGTGGTCTTGCCCGAACCGGTCGGCCCGCAGACGAAGAACAGCCCGTAGGGCTTCTCGACCGTCTTCTTGAGGGTCTCGAGGTTCTTGGAGGTCAGGCCGAGCTTATCGAGCGGGATCGGCTCTCCGGCGGCGAGAATGCGCATCACGATGTCCTCGACGCCGCCCTGCGTCGGGATCGTCGCCACCCGCAGCTCGATGTCGAGCGGGCCGAACTTCTTGAATTTGATCTTGCCGTCCTGCGGCCTGCGCTTCTCCGAGATGTCCAGGTCGCACATGATCTTGATGCGCGCCGCGATCGCGTTGCGGTAGCTCGCCGGGACCTCGATGTAGTTCTGCAGCGAGCCGTCCTTGCGGAAGCGGATCTCGGTCTTCGACTTGCCGGGGTACGGCTCGATGTGGATGTCGGACGCGCCCTGCTGAAAGGCGTCGATGATGACCTTGTTCACCAGCTTCACCAGCTCGTTGTCCGCCGCCGCGGAGACGTCGTCCGAGACGGTCTCGCCCTCGGCGCCCTCCTCCTCGAGTCCGGAGAGCAGATCGCCGATGTCGCCGCTGTCGACCGACTCCTGCCCGTAGAACTGCTTGACGGTCTCCTTGAACTCCCTCTGCGTGGTGACGCGATAGACGATGCGCGCGCGCGGAAACACGTTCGCGGCGATGCGCGAGCTGCGGATGCGCTCGGGGTCGAGGCACAGCACCACCAGCCCCTCCTTGTTATCGTCCACCGGCAGCCACTGGTTGGCTTCCACGTACTCGCGTTTCAGGTTCTTGAGCAGGTCCATCGGCTTGACGCGATCCGCCTTGAGCGGCTCGTAGGGCACGCCGAAGAACTTGGACAGCGCCTGGCCGATCGCCGGAACCTTGACCTGGAACTCGTCGGTGAGAACCGCCTCGATGTCGATCGCCTTCTTGCGCGCCTGGCGGGACGCGAGCTCGAATTCGCCCGCCGAGAGCACGGCGTCCGAAATGAGGTAGTCGTACTTGCTCTTGACGATCTGCGGCTTCTGGCGCTGCTTGAAGGCGATCGCGAGGGTTTGCGCCAGCTCGGCGACGCCCTCCTCGGCCAGCGCGCCGAACGGCACGCCCGCCTTGTTGTTGATGATCTGGATGACGCCGACCAGCTCGCCGCCGGGCTGCTCGAGGATCGGCGCCACCAGCATCTGCTTGGTGCGGTATCCGGTGCGCTTGTCGACCTCCTGCAGGAAGCGCAAGTTGGGGTTGATCGTCCTGAGCTCGGCGTCGTCGTAGACGTCCTTGATGGTGATCGTCTTCTTCGCGAGCGCGACGTAGCCGGCGATCGAGTGCTCGGCAATCGGCAGCTTCAGGTCCTTGAACGAGTTCAGCCCGGTCTTGACTTTCGAGATGATCGACTGCCTGTCGTCTCCGACCGCGTAGATCGTGAGGCGGTCGGCGTTGAACAGCGCGCAGATGTCGGCGCTCACCTCGAGCATGATCTCGTCCACGTTGTTGGTCGCGTGGATCTTGTTGGTGACGCCCTGGAGCTCCTTCTGGAACGCGAGGCGCGCGTTGACGTCCGTTTGCGGCGCGGTCTGCTGGCTGAGTACGGCGCTCATTGCGAACCTCCGATACCGGCTGCGCGATGCCCCGGGACCGCCGCGGCGGCGAGCCCGCCGCCCGGGAGCGTCCCCCTGACAGCCCCTCGAGAACGTCCATCGTAGCCGCTGGGCCCCAAACATTCAACCGAGAGCTCGCTGATTTTTAACAAGCTTTTTCCAAGTCGCGGCATGGCCTAGCCGCTCTGTGCGGCCCACAGGCCGCCCTCGAGCACGGCGACCCTGAAGCCGCGCTGCGCGAACAGAAATGCGGCCGCGGCGCTGCGCCGGCCGCTCTGGCAATAGGCGACGTACTCGCGCCCCCTGTCGAGCAGCGCGAACATGTTGCGCACTTCGCCGAGCGGCACGTTGATGGCCCCCGGCAGCCTGTCGTACTGGAACTCCGACGGATAACGCACGTCCAGCCACGCGGCGCCGCGGGCGACGCGCTCGCGCGCCTGCGCGAAGCTCAGCCGCGTCAGCAGCGGTTCGCTCAGCAGCTCGTTGAAGTCCGCCCTGCCCAGCCGCAGCAGGCGGCCGTCCGAGAGCGCCACCACGCTCGCGTTGCGCCGCGCATCGGCGACCAGCGCCTCTTCGCCGAACGCGTCCCCGCCCTTGAGCTCGGCGAGCACCACGCTCACCCCGCCCACCCTGCGCTCCACGCGCAAGCGCCCGGACTCGACGACGTAGTAGAAGTCACCGGCGTCGCCTTCGCGGATCACCACGTCGCCCTGACGCACGCTGAGAGCTTCGAACCGGGCCAGCAGCTCGTCGATGCGTGCCGCGGGCAGCAGCGAGAACATCCCCGAGCGCAGCTTCGTCAGGCTAAACACGGCCGGAACGAGATGCGCGTCGTGGCGTGCGGCGCTTCGCAGCGCCGACTCCGTGGCCAGCTCGCCCGCCGTCACCTGATCCCACGTGAGCAGGATGTCGAAGGCATCGTCCTCCAGGGCGAGCAGCTCCGCGTCGGTGATCGCCTTGACGCGCGCCAGGCGCACGCTGTGCGGGTTGAGCGCGTAGCGTCCCTCGCCGGTCCCGCCTACCACCACCTTGGTGCCCCCCGAAGCGAATACCAGCAGCATCTCGCCGCGCAGCAGGAACAGCGACTGCCCGACAAGCGTGCGCCCGGAGACCGGGTCCGCGCCGCGTGCGACGCGCTCGAGGCGGGCAATCCCGGACAGCTCGCGCAGGCGCTCGGGCGACAGCGACGCGAGCGGCGCGAGCGTGGCGAGCTGCTCGGGCGTGGGATGCTGCTCGCGGTCGCCGGTGGCCTGCATGATTTTCCGTCAGAGCTCGAACACCTGGCCGTTCTGCAGCATGCGCGGGTGCAGGCCCCCGGCGCACTCCTCGATTTCCTGCATCGTCAGCTCGATCTCCCCCGGCTTGAGGTGCGTGACGTAGATCTCGGCGCTGCCCTCGAACTTCGCCAGCTCGGCGGCGAGCGTCGTCGGACAAAGGTGCTTGGAAACGTCCGCGAGCTGCCGTTCCTTGTTCGAGAACGCCGTCTCGATGATCAGGTATCTGAGATTGCGGATGCGGTTCACCAGCTTCCACAGCGCGTCGTTCGGCCCCGTGTCGCCCGTGAACACCAGGCTCGCCTGGCCGCTGTCCAGGTGGAAGCCGACCGCGGGAACCGTGTGGTCCGCCGGCAGCGGCGTCAGGCTGCGCCCGCCGATCGACATGGTCCTGCCCACCTCGATCTCCTCGTAGCGCAAGAACGGCGCGCCGGGCGTGGGGATCTCGCTGAAGTCCGGCCAGATGGCCCAGTTGAACAGGTGATTCCGGAGAATCTCGATCGTGGCGCGCGTCGTGTGCACGGTGACCGGCTTGGCGCGCATGCCGCCCACCGTGTCCACCAGGAAGGGAATCGACGAAACGTGGTCGAGGTGCGAATGGCTCACGAACACGTGGTCGATCAGCGAGAGCTCGGCGAGCGACAGGTCCTCCACTCCCGTGCCGGCATCGATCAGGACGTCGCTGTCGAGCAGGAACGACGTGGTCCGCAGGTGGCGGCCGCCGATCCCTCCCGAGCAGCCAAGCACGCGAAGCCTCATGCGGGCGCCCTATTTCGTCTCAAAGCGCGTCACGCCGTCCCAATCCGGACCCGGCGCCTCCTTGCGCAGCTGCGCGATCCTCTCGGCGTACAGCGCGTACAGCTCGCCGCCGGGGGCCATGCGCTGCAGGTTGAGCAGCGCCACTTCGGCCTGGTCCCAGTCGCGCGCG
>JAKALD010000205.1 GCA_021813275.1 Pseudomonadota bacterium
GCGTGTTGCGCACGATCACCACGCGCAGCCCGTTGTCGAGCGTCGCGCGCAGCACCTCGCCGCCGGAGGCGGCGAGCGCGGCGAGCGGTACGCCGAAGAGGACGAGCGCGGCGAGCAGGACGCGCGCGGCGCCGCGGAAGGAATTCTGTGGACTCAAGGAAAGGCTCCCGAAATTCGTTCTGAGCGCGCGGCACGCGACGCCCGCGGGCCCAGGCCCGACGCCCGCGAAGCTACGCAGGTTATCTTAAACGGAACTGAGCGCGCGCAGGCGCGCATCGACGTCGATCGGCACGCCGGAGAGCACCTCCAGCGCGCGATCCTCGAGCAGCGGCGAGCGGCGCTTCCGGCGCGCGGTCGCGAGCGGCCGCCGGTCGCGCGCGGCGAGCAGCCTGCCGATGTGCGGATCGAACGCGCGGATCAGCGCGGCCATCCAGCGATTGACGATCGGATCGCCCGCCGCGCGCACCTCGAAGCCGGCGAGGGCGCGCCGCACGGCCTGAGCGCTCAGCACGCGATCGCCGATCACCCACCCGTTGACCGTGAACAGCTCGCACGGCACGCCCTTCGGCGTGAGCGCGATGCCGAGCAGGTGGGCGAGCGGCTCCGCGGGCTGCGCCTCGACGCCGAGCGTCACGAGGAAGCGCGCCTCGCGCCGCGGGTCGAGGTGATGCCGGCCGCAATCGAGCCGCGCGAACACGTGGAAGTGACCGTGCCGCGGTGAGCGCGGCGACCGAGAGCCTGGCGATCGATCGTTTCTATCGGAGATCCTTATGTCGGAGATGGGGAAAGCTTGTTATCCTTTGCCGCTCGCCGAGCGAGCCGCAGCGGTAGTGCGACTGTACTGCATGCGACTTTCACCGCGCTGACGGATGCAGTTCCGCGCTCGCCGGCGATTCGACACGATGCGCCGCGACCTGGCCGATCACCCCCCGACGCTCCTGCAGCGCGTGCTGCACGAGAGCGCGCCGCACGAGCGCCTCGCGAGGCACCAGGCCTATCCGTGGATCATCGTCGCCACCGTGTGCATCGGCGCGTTCATGGGGCAGCTCGACACCAGCATCGTGAGCCTGGTGCTGCCCGCGCTCGAGACCGAATTCAACGCGAGCCTGAACAGCGTGCAGTGGGTGGCGATCATCTACCTGCTCGTGCTCACCGGGCTGCTCACGCCTCTCGGGCGCGTCGCCGACGAGCTCGGCCGCAAAGCGCTGTACACCTGGGGCTTCTTCGTGTTCATCGTCGGCTCCGCGCTGTGCGGCTTCGCCCCCAACCTCGGCACACTGGTCGCGGCGCGCGCCATGCAGGCGGTCGGCGGCGCGATGCTGCAGGCGAACAGCGTGGCGCTCATCACGGCCGCGGTGCCGCACGACCGGCTCGGCCGCGCGATCGGCGTGCAGGCCACCGCACAGGCGCTCGGGCTCGCGATCGGACCCACGGTCGGTGGCTTCCTGATCGCGTGGCTCAACTGGCGCTGGGTGTTCTGGGTGAACGTGCCATTCGGGCTGGCCGGCACGATCCTCGCGCGCTACACGCTGCCGCAGACGAAGGGGTCGCGCCGCGCGACGCCCTTCAACCGCACGGGCTCGCTGCTCATGCCGCTCGCCATCGCCGCGCTGCTGCTCGCGTTCACCTACTTCTCGATGATCCCGTACTTCGTGCCCGCGGCGCTCGCGCTTTTCCTCGGCTTCGTCTACACCGAGCGCAAGGCCGCCGTGCCGCTGCTCGGCGCCGACGTGCTGCGCGCGCCCGGCATGGCCGTCGGCGTGAGCGCCGCGCTGCTGTCGTACACCGTGCTCTTCGGCGGGCTGTTCGGCGTGCCGATCCTGCTCGAGCGCGTGTTCGGCGAGCCGCCCGACCGCGCCGGCCTCATCCTCACGATGGTGCCCGCGGTGCTCACGGTCGTGGCGCAGCTCGGCGGCTACCTGGGCGACCGCTTCGGAGCGCGCTTGCCGACCGTGAGCGGCATGACCATCGCGGCGGCCGGGCTCGCGCTGATGTGGTGGGCCGCGGGCGCCGCGCTCGAGCCGCTCGAAGCGGGGCTGCTGCTCTTCGGCTTCGGTGTCGGGCTGTTCATCCCGTCGAACAACGCGAGCATCATGGCGGCCGCGCCGGCGACGCGCCTCGGCGTCGCCGGCGGGCTGCTCAACATGATGCGCGGCCTGGGAGCGAGCCTCGGCGTCGCGCTGGTCGGCGTGGCGATGCAGGTGCACGTCGGCAAGCCCACCCACCTCGGCGAGCACTCGCAGGTGCTGCAGGGCTTTCGCCTCGCAGTCGAGGCGCTGCTGCTCGCGGCGATCGTCGCCGGGGTGCTGTCGATGGGCCGGCATGCGGCGCGCAAGGGCGTGCACGCGGCCGACGTCGATCTCGTGTAAGGGCGCGCGGAGCGCTGCGAATGGAACGCTCCGCAGACGAAAGCTTCGCTCCCGCGCCCAGCGCGGCGTTCGGCGCGCTGCGCGGCCTGCTCGGCGCCGTCTGGCTGCTGAACGCCGGATTCCAGGCCTACGCCTGGCTGTGGCCGCCGCGCGAGCAGGCCGCCGCGGCCTTGCTGCGCGCTTACGGTGCGCCGCTCTCCGGGGCGCCGGCGTGGCTGCAGCCCTATCTCGCCGCAGTCGTGCACGGCGTGCAGGCCGCCGGACCGCGCTCGGTCGCGCTGCTCATGGTGCTGATCGACCTGGTCATAGCGCTGTCGCTGCTGTCCGGTCGCGGGCTGTGGGCCGGTGCGTGGCTCGGCATCGTCTACAGCGCCTTTTGCTGGAGCACGCTCGACTCGCTCGGCTATCCGTATGCGCACGGGCAGACCGACCCGGGCGTGTTCGTCGGCTACCTGATCACGTTCGTGATGGTGCTCGCCGCCCACGACCGCACGGCGCGTTTCCCGGGCGAGCGCGACGCGGACTACGATCCGTTCCGCGCCGGGCGCCTGCTGTTCGGCCTGTTGTGGGCCTTCGATGCCGCGCTCAAGTGGCAGCCCTATTTCCTCACCCACTTCATGGCCCAGCTCAGCGGGGCACCGGCGGGCCAGCCGGGCTGGATCGCCGCCTACATCGGCTTCGTGATCGCGATCGTGCGCGCAGTCGGTCCGATGCTCGTTGCGATCGGCGTCGCGCTCCTGGAAACGATGCTCGCCCTGAGCCTGCTGAGCGGCCTCGCGCTGCGGGTGTCGCTTCCGCTCGGCGTGCTGTACGGCCTCGCGGTGTGGACCACGGCCGAAGGCTGGGGCGGCCCCTACACGAGCGCCGGCACCGGGGTGCGCGGCAACGTGATCGGCAACGTGATCATCTACGTGATCGTATTTCTGTACCTGTGGGCGGCGAGCGCATCCGCGCCGCGCGCTAAGCCCGGCTTAAGCCGGTTGGCCTAGAATCCGGCTATCCGACAGGCGCAAGCGCAACCCCGCCGCGCGCGAGGCGGGCCTGCACTGCCAAGCGCACGGAGATTCCCACATGTTGATCGCGGGCGACATCGGCGGCACCAAGACGCTTCTTGCGCTGTACACCGCCGAGCGAGGCCCGCGCCGTCCCGTGGCGCAGGCCGAATTCCCCAGCGCCCGCTACGAGCGGCTCGAAGACGTCGTCAGCGAGTTCATCGGGCAGACCAAGGCGCGGCCCGCCGCCGCGTGCTTCGACGTCGCCGGACCGGTCATCGGCGGCCGCGCGCGGCTGACGAACCTTCCGTGGATCATCGAGGAGCAGGCCTTGCGCAGCCGTCTCGGCCTGAGAAGCGCCACGCTGGTGAACGATCTGCAAGCCACCGCGTATGCCGCGCCCCGGCTGCTGCCCGATGAGCTGCGCGCGATCCAGGCGGGCGAGCCCGACTCCACCGGCGCGCTCGCCGTGATCGCGCCGGGCACCGGGCTCGGCGAAGCGTTCCTCGTGCGCTGCGGCGCCGAGTACCACGCCTGCGCCTCGGAAGGCGGACACGCGGACTTCGCGCCCGGCAACGATCTCGAGGCCGAGCTGCTGGGCTACCTGCGCCGGCGCGAGCCGCACGTCAGCGTCGAACGGGTCTGCTCGGGAAGCGGTCTGCCCTCGATCTACGACTTCCTGCGCGACACCGGCCGCGCGCAGGACCCCGCCCCGCTCGCCGCGCGCATTGCCGCGGCGCAGGACCGCACGCCGTTGATCGTCGAGGCCGCGCTCGGCGACCCGCTCGCCAATGCGCTGAGCGCGCAGACCGTGCGCATCTTCGTCTCCATTCTCGGCGCCGAGGCGGGCAACCTCGCGCTCAAGGTGCTCGCCACCGGCGGCGTGTACCTCGGCGGCGGCGTCCCGCCGCGCATCGTGCCGCGGCTCGAGGACGGGGACTTCGTTCGGGCCTTCATCGCCAAGGGCCGCTTCGAGGCGCTGATGAGGGCCATCCCCGTGCACGTGATCATGACGCAGGCGGCGCTGCTCGGCGCCGCGATGCTCGGACTGCGCCGCCTACAGGGATCCTGAGGAGAACCGGCATGCAACTCGGAATGATCGGCTTGGGGCGCATGGGCGCGAACATGGCGCTGCGGCTGATGAAGGCGGGCCACGAGCTCGTCGTCTACGACAGCCACGCGGAGGCGGTGCGCCCGCTGCAAGAAGCCGGGGCGCGCAGCACGACCGCGCTCGCGGATTTCGTGAAGCGCCTCGCCAAGCCCCGCGCCGTGTGGCTGATGGTCCCGGCGGCGGCGGTCGACGCGCTGCTCGAGCAGCTCGTGCCGCTGCTCGAGCCCGGCGACACCGTGATCGACGGCGGCAACTCGTACTACCACGACGATCTGCGCCGTGCCGCGGCGCTCGCGGAGCGCAAGCTGCATTACGTCGACGTCGGCGTGAGCGGCGGTGTGTGGGGCCTGGAGCGCGGCTACTGCCTGATGATCGGCGGCGAGGACGCGGCGGTCGCGCGCCTCGAGCCGCTCTTCCGGGCGCTCGCGCCCGGCGTGCAGGCGGCCGCGCGCACGCCCGGCCGCGACGGCGCTCCCGAGGCTGCCGAGCACGGCTACCTGCACTGCGGGCCGAACGGCGCCGGGCACTTCGTCAAGATGGTGCACAACGGCATCGAGTACGGGCTGATGGCCGCCTACGCCGAAGGGCTGAACATCCTGCAGCACGCCGGCATCGGCAACCGCGCAAGCGAGGTCGACGCCGAAACGACACCGCTGCGCCACCCCGAGCGCTACCGCTACGACATCGACGTGGCGCGGGTCGCCGAGCTGTGGCGCCGCGGCAGCGTGATCGGCTCGTGGCTGCTCGATCTCACCGCGAGCGCGCTGCGCGCCGATCCCCGGCTTGCGAAGTTCGGCGGGCGCGTGTCGGACTCGGGCGAAGGCCGCTGGACCCTGCAGGCCGCGATCGACGAAGGCGTCCCCGCGCCGGTGATCGGCGCGGCGCTCTACGCGCGCTTCGCCTCGCGCGGACACGCCGAGTACGCCGACAAGCTGCTCTCGGCGATGCGTTACGAGTTCGGCGGCCACCTCGAGAAGCCGTCCGGCGGCCAGAGCTGATCCGGCGATGGTCGCGCAAGCCGCGCCGCACGGCGCCGAAGAGCTCGTTTTCCTCTTCGACGTCGACAACACCCTGCTCGACAACGACCGGGTACAGGACGACCTGCGCGCCGAGCTGGCGCACCGCTTCGGCGCCGCCGCGCGCGAGCGCTACTGGGCGATCCTCGAGGCGCTGCGCGAGGAGCTCGGCTACGTCGATTACCTGGGCGCGCTCGAGCGCTACCGCCTGGAGCGCCTGCACGATCCGCGCGTGCTGCGCCTTTCCTCCTGGCTGGTCGACTACCCGTTCGCCGCGCGCCTCTATCCGGGCGCGCTCGAGGTGCTGCGGCGTGCCCGTGAGCGCGCCCGCACCGTGATCCTGTCCGACGGCGACGCGGTATTCCAGCCGCGCAAGGTCGAGCGCTCCGGGCTGTGGGACGCGGTGCACGGCCAGGTGCTCATCTACGTGCACAAGGAGCAGATGCTCGCCGACGTCGAGCGGCTCTATCCCGCGCGCCGCTACGTGATGGTCGACGACAAGCTGCGCATCCTCGCTGCGATGAAGGCGATCTGGGGGCCGCGGCTCACCACGGTGTTCGTGCGCCAGGGCCACTACGCGGCCGACGCCGCGGCGCTCGCGATCTACCCGCCAGCCGACGCGTCGCTCGCGCGCATCGGCGAATTCATGCACGGCGATCTCGCGCGGCTCACCGCCGGATAGCGCAACCGGGGAGGACCCGAATGAACAAGAATCCTCCGAGACTCACCCGCGGCGCGGCCTGGCGCGCCCTGCAGGCGCATCACCGCCAGGTCCGCGACCTGCACCTGCGGCAGCTGTTCGCCGAGGACGCGCAGCGCGCCGAGCGCTTCAGCGCCGAGGGCGCCGGGCTGTACCTCGACTACTCGAAGAACCGCATCACCGCCGAGACGATGCGCCTGCTGCTCGCGCTCGCCGAGGAGCGCGGCGTCGCCGCGCGCCGCGACGCCATGTACCGCGGCGAGAAAATCAACGTCACCGAGAAGCGCGCCGCGCTGCACGTGGCGCTGCGCGCCCCGCGCGACGCGCACATCCTGGTCGGCGGTCGCGACGTCGTGCCGCAGGTGCACGAGGTGCTCGAGCGGATGGCGGCGTTTTCCGAGCGCGTGCGCAGCGGCGCATGGACCGGGCAGACCGGCAGGCGCATCCGCACCGTGATCAACATCGGCATCGGGGGCTCGTACCTCGGTCCGGAGATGGCCTGGCAC
>JAKALD010000206.1 GCA_021813275.1 Pseudomonadota bacterium
TCGTGAGCTCGGCCAGGTCGCTCATCGCGCCGCAGACTTCCGCCAGCTCGGCAGCGCCCGCCAGGTCGCGCGCCATCTCGCGCAGCAGGACCCGCTGGCGGAGCCGCCGCAGGCGCCGCTTGAGGCCCGGCTCGTCGTCGGCCGCGCAATCCGCGAGCGCCGCCTGCATTTCGGCGCGCTCGAACGCGGGCCGCGCGGGCTCGATCTCCGCCCGCAGCTCGGGGCGCGCGGCGAGCAGCTGCGCCGCGGTGCGCGAGCAGGCGAGCCGGGGCGGCAGGGCGGCGCTGGTCAAGATCGCGGGAAATTCCGATTGGGCACCGCAGGTTACGGTTTAAAATGCGGCCCGGTTCCGCATCGCGAAGCGCGGCGCGAACTTTTTGCGCCGCAATGCCCCAAAGCCGTGTGCCGAACTCGTTCTCACCGAACCCCGTAAGCCGAATATAGGGGCAACGCGAAGCGCGATGCAAACCGAGAATCCCTCCGAGGCGGGCGGCGCCGAGCGGCTGCTCGAGCGCGCGGGCGCCGCGGGCCCGTGGCTGCCCGCTCTCGAGATCGCCGCCTGGGCGGTGTTCTTCGTGCTGGCCGGCGTGTTCCTGACGCTGCGCTACTGGCTGCTGCCCAACATCGAGCGCTACCGCGGCGACATCGTCGCCGTGCTGTCGCGCTCGATCGGCCTGCCGGTGAGAATCGGCGCGATCAGCGCGAACTGGCACGGCCTGCGGCCCGAGCTGCGCTTCACCGACGTGCGGCTCTACGACAAGCGGGGCCGCGAGGCGCTCGCGCTGCCCGCGGTCGACAACGTGATCGCCTGGAGCTCGCTGCTGCACCTCGACCTGAGGCTGCATTCGCTCGCGATCGAGGCCCCGCGCCTCGCCGTGCGGCGCGACGCGCAGGGCGCGATCTCGGTCGCCGGCATCGAGGTGGGCGGCAGGCCGCAGAAGGAAGGCGGCTTCGCCGCCTGGCTGCTCGAGCAGCGCGACGTCGTGGTGCACGGCGCCGAGATCCAGTGGATCGACGAGAAGCGCAACGCCCCGCCGCTCGTGCTCACCGCGATCAACCTGCACCTGCGCAACGCCGGCGCGCGCCACCAGATCGGCTTCACTGCGCAGCCGCCGAAGGCGCTCGGCGCGAGCCTCGACGTGCGCGCGCGGCTGACCGGCGCCATGCCCAGGCAGCTCACGGCCTGGAACGGCGAGATGTACGTGAATCTCGGCTCGACCGACCTCGCCGCCTGGCGCACCTGGGTGGATTACCCGATCGACGTGCGCGAGGGCGTCGGTTCGCTCAGGCTGTGGGCCACGTTCGGCGACGAAAAGCTGCAGCGCGCCACGGCGGATGTGGCGCTCTCGCGGGTCGTCGCGCGCCTCGGCAGGGACTTGCCGCTCCTCGAGGTGAAGAGCGTGAGCGGCCGGTTGCAGGGCGGCATGACCGGCGGCGGCTACCAGTTCGGGGTCCGCAACCTGCGGCTTGCCACCGGGCAGGGGCTGGCGATGCGCCCGACGACCTTCCAGGTGCTGTGGGAGCCGGCGGTCGCCGCGGCCACGGGCGGCACGGTCGCGGAATCCAGGCCGGCGCACGGCGCCATCAGCGCGACGCTGATCCAGCTCGGGCCGCTCGCGCGGCTCGCCGAATACCTGCCGCTGCCGGTCGATGTGCGCCGGCTGCTCGCCGAGCTCGAGCCGCAGGGCACCCTGCACGACGTGAGCTTCGACTGGAGCGGGACGCTGCCGGACGCGGCGACCTACTCGGGCCGGGCGCGGTTCTCGCGCTTCGCGATGAGCGCCTGGCACGCGATTCCGGGCTTCGCGGGGCTCTCGGGCAGCGTCAGCGCGAACCAGGCGAAGGGCACGCTCTATCTTGATTCGCGCAGCGCCGAGGTCGATCTGCCGAAGATCTTCCCGGAGCCGCGCGTGCCGCTCGATGCCTTGAGCGGCCAGGTCGACTGGGAGCGCCCGGCGCCTGGTGCGGTGAAGCTGCGCCTCGTCAACGTGAGCTTCGCCAACGCGCACCTCGCGGGCAGCGCCTTCGGCACCTACAGCTACACGGAGGGGCGGGGGCCGGGCGTGATCGACCTGTCGGCACGCCTCGCGCGCGCCGATGGCCGCTTCACCGCGAAGTACCTGCCGCTCGAGACGATCATGAACAAGCAGGCGCGCAGCTGGGTCGCCGACTCGATCCTCACCGGGCGCTCCGACGACGTGCGCCTGCGCCTGAGGGGCGATCTGCGCAATTTCCCGTTCGTCGACCCGGCCGCGGGCCAGTTCCAGGTCACGGCGCACGTGACCGACGGGGTGCTCGCGTACGCGCCGGACTGGCCGCGCATCGAGGCGATCGACGGCGAGCTGGTGTTCGATCGCGACCGGGTCGAGATCGTCGGGCGCAGCGCGACGATCTCGGGCGTCGCGCTGAGCAACGTGCGCGTAACGATCCCGAGCATGATCGGGCCGACGCGCGTGCTGGTGAGCGGCCAGGCCGACGGCCCGACCGACGATTTCCTGAAGTTCATCCAGCGCAGCCCGGTGCGCGGCATGATCGAGCGCTTCACCGACGGCATGAGCGCCACCGGCCCGGGGCGCCTGCAGCTCAAGCTCGATCTGCCGCTGAACGCCCTGAAGCAGAGCAAGATCTCCGGGGACTTCCAGCTCGCGAACGACTCGCTGCGCCTGAGGCCAGGAATGCCGGCGCTCGAGCACCTGAATGGCAGCGTGGGGTTCACCGAGTCGGCGCTCACGCTGCACAACGTGAAGGCGCAGCTGCTCGGCAGCCCGGTCGCGATCAGCGGCGGCTCGAAGCCGGGCCAGGGCGTCGCGGTGAGCGCGCGCGGGCAGGCGAGCGTCGCCGGCCTGCGCGCCGCGTTCGGCCACCCCTGGTGGCGCTACCTGTCCGGCAGCGCGGCCTACGTCGCCAGCGTGGTCGTGCGCGGCGGCAGCGCCCAGGTGAGCTTCGAGTCCTCGCTCGCCGGCGTGGCGAGCGCGCTGCCGCCGCCGCTCGCCAAGGCAGCGGGCGAGCCCCTGCCGCTCAAGGTCGAGTTCCTGCCGGGCGAAGGCGACGCGCGCGACCGCATTTCGGTCGTGCTCGGCAAGCGGTTGCGGGCGGAGCTCCTGCGCGTGCGCCAGGACGGCGCGATGGTGCTGCAGCGCGCCTCGGTCGCGCTCAATCCGGTCGCGGGCGCGCCCATGCGGCTGCCCGAGCGCGAGGCGATGTCCCCCGGGAGCCCAGCGACCCTGGTGTACGGCACGCTGCCGGCGCTCGACCTGGACCGCTGGCTGCCGCTGTTCGCCGGCAACGGCGCGGCGGCCGGCGCGGCGACCTTCGACCTCAAGCTCGGGGTCCTCGACGCTTTCGGCAAGCGCGTGCACGACGTCACCCTGCGCGCCGGCGTCGACGCGAGCGGCTGGTCGGCGAACGTCCAGGCGACCGAGCTGGCCGGCGATCTTTCGTACCGCTACCAGGGCGGCGGCAAGTTGATCGCGCGTCTGAAGCACTTCCAGATTCCCGAGGATGCCCCGGGCGTCAAGCCGCAGGAAGGCGTGAAGGACCTGCCGGCGGTCGACCTGGTCACCGATCAATTCACGTTCCGCGGCAAGCAGTTCGGGCGGGTAGAGGTCAGCGCGCAGCGCGAGGGCGCCAACTGGCGGATCGCCAAGCTCGCCATGGTCAACCCGGACGCGACGCTCAACGGCCACGGCCTGTGGAACACCGCGCCGCCCGGCGACACCTCGCTCGAGTTCCAGCTCGACGCGAGTGACGTGGGCAAGTTCCTCGCCCGCATCGGCTATCCCGACTACGTGAAGGACGGAACCGCGACCCTCTCGGGCGACGCTTCGTGGCGCGGCGACCCGCTCGCGATCGACTATCCGAGCCTCTCGGGCAAGCTCGAGCTGCAGGCGAAGAACGGGCGCTTCCTCGAGATCGACCCGGGCGTGGGCAAGCTCATCTCGCTCGTGAGCCTGCAATCGCTGCCGCAGCACATCACGCTGGGCTTCACCGACGTGTTCTCCAAGGGCTTCCAGTTCGACCGCATCTCCAGCTCGCTGCAGGTGCAGAATGGCAGCATGACCACCAAGGACTTCAGGATGAGCGGCTCGGGCGCCGACGTCGACACCTCCGGCGAGGTCAACCTGGTGCGCGAAACCCAGGACCTGCAGGTGCGCGTGGTGCCGAAGCTCGGCGCGAGCACCTCGAGCCTGCTCACCCTGGTGAACCCGGTGGCGGGCGTCACGAGCGCGATCGCGCAGAGCCTGCTGAAGAACCCGCTCGGGCAGATCTTCGCCTACAAATACGAGATCACCGGCACCTGGTCCGAGCCCAAGGTGAAGAAGCTGCAGCCCGAGAACGTGTCCCCGTACGAAAGCCCGCCCGCCTACTGAGGCCACGGCCGTGCGCATCGCCGCGATCCAGATGGTGTCCTCGGCCGAGCTCGAGCCGAACCTAGCGGCCGCCGCCCGCCTGATCGGCGAGGCCGCGCGCGCAGGCGCGAAGCTCGCGGCGCTGCCGGAGAACTTCTACTGCATCAGCGGCGACGAGACCGCCAAGGTGAGGATGCGCGAGCCCGACGGCGACGGCCCGATCCAGCGCTTTCTCGCGGCGGCCGCGCGCGAGCACGGCATCTGGCTGGTCGGCGGCACCGCGCCGATCGCCGCGCGCGACCCGGCGCGCATCCGCAGCGCCTGCCTCGTGTACGACGACGCCGGGCGGCGGGTCGCGCGCTACGACAAGATGCACCTGTTTCGCTTCGCGTCGGGCGACGAGCGCTACGACGAGTCGCGCACGCTCGAGCCGGGCGAGCGGGCGGTCGCGCTCGAAAGCCCTTTCGGCCGTCTCGGGCTCTCCGTTTGCTATGATGTCCGCTTCCCCGAGCTCTACCGCGGGCTCGGCGAAACCGACGTGCTGTTCGTGCCTTCCGCGTTCACCGTGCAGACCGGCGAGGCCCACTGGGCGACGCTCCTGCGAGCGCGCGCGATCGAGAATCTCGCCTACGTCGTCGCCCCGGCCCAAGGCGGCCTGCACCCGAGCGGGCGCCGCACGTACGGGCACACGCTGATCGTCGATCCCTGGGGCGCGGTGCTCGCCGAGTGCGCCGAAGGCGAAGGCGTGGTGCTCGCCGACATCGACCGTGAGCGCATCGGGCAGCTGCGCCGCGACCTGCCCGCGCTCGTCAACCGGAGGATTTCCTGATGGACATCGGACTCTCCGCGCCCGAGGCCGGGGGCCTGCTCGCCACCGCCGAGGGCTGCCTGCTGGCGCCCTACGAGCTCGCGCCGGCGAAGCTCGAGCACGTGTTCCGCGCGCTCGGCGAGCATCGCATCGATTACTCCGATCTGTTCTTCCAGTACACGCGCTCCGAGGGCTGGAGCCTGGAGGAAGGCATCGTCAAATCGGGCAGCTTCAACATCGAGCAGGGCGTCGGCGTGCGCGCCATCGCCGGCGACAAGACCGCGTTCGCCTATTCCGACGAGATCAGCTTCAACGCGCTCGAGGACGCCGCGCGCGCCACGCGCGCGATCGCGCGCGCCGGGCAGACCCGCCGCGTTCCCGTTCGCGCGGCGGGTGGCCGCCGCAGCCTCCCCGCGACCCGCTATCAGGCGCTCGACCCGGTCGCCTCGCTCGGCTCGGAGGCCAAGGTGCGCCTGCTCGAGAAGCTCGAGCGGCTGTGCCGGGCGCTCGACCCGCGCATCACGCAGGTGATGGCGCACCTGGGCGGCGAATACGAGGTGGTGCTCATCGCGCGCTCCGACGGCGTGCTCGCGGCCGACGTGCGTCCGCTCGTGCGTCTCTCGGTGCAGGTGATCGCCGAAGCCGCCGGCCGGCGCGAAACGGGCAGCGCGGGCGGCGGCGGGCGCACCGACTACGCGCACTTCAGCGACGCGGTCCTCGAGGAGTACGCGCGCCAGGCGGTCTCGCAGGCGCTCACCAACCTCGAGGCGCGCCCGGCGCCGGCGGGCACCATGACCGTGGTGCTCGGCCCCGGCTGGCCGGGCGTGCTGCTGCACGAGGCGATCGGCCACGGCCTGGAGGGCGACTTCAACCGCAAAGGCAGCTCCGCCTTCGCCGGACGCATCGGCGAGCGGGTGGCCGCGCCCGGGGTCACGGTGGTGGACGACGGCACGCTCCCCGACCGGCGCGGCTCGCTCAACGTGGACGACGAGGGCAACCCGACGCAGCGCACCGTGCTCATCGAAAACGGCATCCTGCGCGGCTACATGCAGGACAGCCTGAACGCGCGCCTCATGAAGATGCCGCTCACCGGCAACGCGCGGCGCGAGTCGTTCGCGCACGTGACGCTGCCGCGCATGACCAACACCTACATGCTCGCCGGCACGCGCGAGCCCGCCGAGATCATCGCGAGCGTGAAGAAAGGGCTGTACGCGGTGAACTTCGGCGGCGGCCAGGTGGACATCACCAACGGCAAGTTCGTGTTCTCGGCGGCGGAGGCCTACCTGATCGAGAACGGCAAGGTGACGCAGCCGGTGAAGGGCGCGACCCTGATCGGCAACGGCCCGGACGTGCTCACGCGGGTGACGCTGATCGGCAACGACCTGGAGCTCGATCCCGGCATCGGCACCTGCGGCAAGGAAGGCCAGAGCGTGCCGGTGGGTGTCGGCCAGCCCACCCTGCGGATCGACGGGCTGACCGTCGGCGGGACCGCCTAGCCGCCGATTCAGATGCCTGCGTAGATGTTGAGGTACTTC
>JAKALD010000009.1 GCA_021813275.1 Pseudomonadota bacterium
TCTGTGTATCACAACAAGCTCGGCAGCCAGCTCGAGCGCGTCGAGCGCATCCAACTGCTCGCCGGCCGCATCGCGCGCGCGCTCGGGGCGGACGCGGCGCTCGCCGAGCGTGCGGCGTGGCTGTGCAAGGCCGACCTGCTGACCGGCATGGTGGGCGAGTTCCCCGAGCTGCAGGGCGTCATGGGCCGCTACTACGCGCGACACGACGGCGAGCCTGCCGAGGTCGCCCACGCGATCGAGGCGCACTATCTGCCGCGCTTCGCCGGCGACCGGCTGCCGCAGGGGTCGGTTGCGTGCGCGGTCGCGCTCGCCGACAAGCTCTGCTCGCTCGCCGGCCTGTTCGGAATCGGCGAGCAGCCCACCGGTGAGAAGGATCCCTACGGGCTGCGGCGCGCCGCGCTGGGCGTCATCCGCATCGTCGTGGAAAACCAGCTGCCGCTCGCGCTGAACGCGTTGCTGAGCGACGCATTCGGCGTGTTCAACGGCCGGATCGGGAACGCGCACGCGGAGCTCGAGAGCTTCGTCTTCGAGCGCTTTTCCGGCTACTTGAGGGACCAGGGCTTCTCGACGCTGCAGGTCGACGCCGTGCTCAGCCAGCGCCCGGCGCAGATCAGCCGGGTGCCGCGTCAGCTCGAGGCGGTCAGGGCCTTCCAGGCGCTGCCCGAGGCCGAGAGCCTCGCCGCGGCAAACAAGCGCGTCGCGAACATCCTGAAGCAGGCGGCGGCGAAGGGAGAGTCGTACGGCGAGGCGAGCCGCGATCTGCTGCGCGAGGCCGCGGAGCGCTCGCTGTTCGACGCGCTGCAGAAGACCTCGGGCGCCGCGAACGAGCTGTTCGAGCGCGGCGACTACGCCGGCTACCTGAAGACCTTCGCAGTGCTCAAGGCGCCGGTCGACGCGTTCTTCGACGGGGTCATGGTCATGGTGGAGGACCGAAAGCTCAAGCAGAACCGGCTCGCGCTGCTCGCCGAGCTGCGCCAGGCCATGAACCGCGTCGCCGACATCTCGAGGCTCGCGGCGTGACACTGACCGGGGGACGACTCGCATGAAGCTCGCCGGGGGACGACTCGCATGAAGCTCGCCGGGGGACGACTCGCATGAAGCTCGCCGGGGGACGACTCGCATGAAGCTCGTCGGGGGACGACTCGCATGAAGCTCGTCGTGCTCGACCGCGACGGCACGATCAACCACGACAGCGACAAGTACATCAAGTCGCCTGCCGAGTGGAAGCCGATCAAGGGCAGCCTGGAGGCGATCGCGCGCCTCACGCAGGCCGGCTATCGCGTGGTGGTGGCGACCAACCAGTCGGGCATCGCGCGCGGGCTGTTCGACATGGCCACGCTCAACGCGATCCACGACGCGCTGCACCGCGCGGTCGGCCAGGCCGGCGGGCGCATCGACGCGATCTTCTTCTGCCCGCACGCCGCGGACTCGAACTGCGAGTGCCGCAAGCCCAAGCCCGGCATGCTGCGCGAGATCGCCAAGCGCTTCAACGTCTCGCTCGAGGGCGTGCCGGTGGTGGGCGACGGGCTGCGCGACGTGCAGGCTGCCGCCGCGGTCGGCGCGCGCCCGATCCTCGTGCTCACCGGCAAGGGCGGGAAGACGCGCGAATCGGCGGAGCTGCCGCGCGGCACCGAGGTTTTCCCCGACCTCGCCGCGGTGGCCGCGCAGCTCGCTCCATGACGCGGCTGCGCTCGAGCCTGTTCGCGCTCGCGCAGATCCTGCTCACGCCGCCTTACGCGCTCGCCGTGCTGGCGCTCGCGCCGCTGCCGCGCCGCGCGCGCTGGATCCTCATCTCCGGTTGGGCCCGTACCATGCTGCACCTCGCGCGCTGGCTGTGCGGCATCCGCTGGAAGGTCGAGGGCCGCAACCGGCTGCCCGCGGGTCCCGCGGTGATCCTGTCGAAGCACCAGTCGGCGTGGGAGACGCTCGCCTTCCAGAGCATCTTCCCGCCGCAGGTCTACCTGCTCAAGCGCGAGCTGCTGTGGATCCCGTTCTTCGGCTGGGGCCTCGCGCTCACCAGCCCGATCGCGATCGACCGCTCGAAGGGCCGCGCCGCGCTGAAGACGCTGGCGCGCAAAGGCCGCGAGCGGCTCGCGCAGGGCTTCTGGATCGTGATCTACCCCGAGGGCACGCGCGTCGCCCCGGGTGCGCGGCGCAAGTACCAGCTCGGCGGCGCCTGGCTCGCGGTGCAGGCGGGCGTGCCGGTGGTGCCGGTGGCGCACAACGCGGGCCTCGTCTGGCCGCGCAATGCGTTCCTGAAGCGCGCCGGACTGATCACGGTGCGCATCGGCCCGGCGATCGCCACCGCGGGGCGCCGCGCGGAAGACGTCAACGCCGAGGCCGAAGCGTGGATCGAAGAGCAGCAGAAGGCGCTCTGCCCGGCCAGCTGACGCTGTTCGATGACGCCGTCCCGGTCGTCGCGGGCGCCGGGACGCGGCGGCTGCTGCAGCTGGGCGCGCGCGTCGTCGAGTACCGCTTCACGCGCAGCCGGCGCCGCACGATCGGGATCAGCATCGACGCGAGCGGCCTGGCGGTGCGCGCGCCGCTGCGCGCGCCGTGGCACGAGATCGAGGGCTTCGTGCGCGACAAGCAGCGCTGGATCCTGGCCAGGCTCGACGAGTGGGCCGCGGCCGGCCGTCCGCGCGCGCTGATCGGCGCGAGCGGCGAGTCGCTGCCGCTGTTCGGCGAGGAGGTCGTGCTCGAGGTCGGCGCCGGCCGTGCGCGCGTGGAGCATCGCGACCGCTCGCTCTACATCGCCTGCCCGGAGCCTCACCGGCGCGGCGCGGTGCGCGAGCTGCTCGTGCGCTGGCTGAAGGCGCGCGCGCTCGAAGCGTTCGCGCCGCGCGCGGCGCACTATGCCGCGCGCCTGGCGCGCGCCGCCCCCCCGGTCGCGATCTCGAACGCGAAGACCCAGTGGGGCGTGTGCACGGCGCGCGGCGCCATCCGGCTGTCGTGGCGCCTGGCGCACTTCGCGCCGCGGCTGTCGGACTACGTGGTGGCGCACGAGGTCGCCCACCTCGCCGAGCTCAACCATTCGAACCGGTTCTGGAAGGTGGTGGAAACGCTGTATCCTGAATGGCGCACGGCGCGCGAGGCGCTCGAGCTCGGCGCCGCTTCCCTGCCACTACTCTGAGGCCCGACATGAGGATCCTGCACACCATGCTGCGCGTCGGCGACATGGACCGCGCGACGCGCTTCTACACCGAGGTGCTCGGCATGAAGCTGCTGCGCACCACCGACCGACCGGAGCAGAAGTACTCGCTCGCGTTCGTCGGCTACGACGCCGAGGACCGGTCCGCGGTGCTCGAGCTGACGTACAACTACGGCGTCGAGCGCTACGACCTGGGCAACGCCTACGGCCACGTCGCGATCGAGGTCGACGACATCCGCAAGGTCTGCGACGCGGTGCGCGCCAGGGGCGGGAAGGTGACGCGCGAGCCCGGGCCCGTGAAGGGCGGAACCACCGTGATCGCCTTCGTCGAGGATCCGGACGGCTACAAGATAGAGTTCATCGAGCGCAGGCGCTGATGCGCTGCGCGACGCGCACGTAATCACTCGGCGAGAGGTTCTCGGGGCGCAGCGTCGGATCGATCGCGAGCGCGGCGAAGTCCTCCGGCCGCAGCGCGAGCGCGTTCCTGAGCATCTTTCTGCGCGCCGAGAAGGCCGCCGCGACCACTTCGGCGAAGACCCGCTCGTCCACCTGCGCGCGCTCGCCGGGCGGCAGCGGCACCAGCCGCACGACCGCGGACTCGACCTTCGGCGGCGGGCGGAACGCCCCGGGCGCGACGCGAAACAGCCGCTGCATACGAAAGCGCGTCTGCAGCGTCACCGAGAGCCTGCCGTAGTCCGGGATCGAGGGCCGGGCAACCATCCGGTCGACCACCTCCGCCTGCAACATGAAGTGCATGTCGCGCACGCGCTCGGCGTAGCGCGCAAGGTGAAAGAGCAGCGGCGTCGAGACGTTGTACGGGAGATTGCCGACCAGCCGCACGCCCGGCGGGCAGGCGCCGAAGTCGAATTCGAGCGCGTCGGCGCAGTGCACGGCGAGGCGCTCGCGCGGGAACTGCGCCGCGAGGCGCGCCGCGAGGTCGCGGTCGATCTCGATCGCCTCCATGCGCGCAACGCGCTCGAGGAGCGGCCGGGTGAGCGCGCCTTCTCCGGGACCGATCTCGAGGATCGCGTCGCCGCGCTCGGGCGCGATCGCCTCGACCAGGCGCGCGAGCACGCCCGGGTCGTGCAGGAAGTGCTGCCCGAAGCGCTTACGCGGCCGATGCGAGCTCGATCGCAAGCTGCACGGCCTCGCGCAGGCTCCCCGGGTCGGCGCGGCCCGTGCCGGCGAGGTCGAGCGCCGTGCCGTGGTCGACGGAGGTGCGCACGATCGGCAGGCCCAGGGTGACGTTCACGCCGCGCCCGAAGCTCGCGTGCTTGAGCACCGGCAGGCCCTGGTCGTGGTACATCGCGAGGACGCAGTCGGCGCCCTCCAGGCGCTGCGGAACGAACAGCGTGTCGGCCGGAATCGGGCCCTCGGCGGAGATTCCCTGCCGCTCCGCCTCGCGCAGCGCGGGCTCGATGACCTCGATCTCCTCGCGCCCGAGGTGCCCGCCTTCGCCGGCGTGCGGATTGAGCCCCGCCACCAGGATTCGCGGGCGCGCGATGCCGAAGCGCCGCCGCAGATCGCGGTCGATCACGGCGAGCGTCGCGGCGAGCCCCGCGCGCGTGATGGCGCGCGGCACGTCGGCGAGCGCCAGATGGGTGGTGGCTAGCGCCACGCGCAGGCCCCCGCCCACGAGCATCATGACGACGTGCTCGGCGCGCAAGCGCGCGGCGAGGTACTCGGTATGCCCGCTGAACGGGATGCCGGCGTCGTTGATCACGCCTTTGTGCACCGGCGCGGTCACCATGGCGTCGAACTCCCCGCCGCGGCAGCCTTCGGCGGCGCGGTCGAGCAGCGCGAGCACGTAGCGCGCGTTCGCCGGGTCGAGCATGCCGGCGCGCGCTGCCCGCGCGAGCGGCACGTGCTCGACCTCGATTGCCCCCGGTGCCGGGGCCGTCGCGGCGAGCGCCGCGGCGCGCTCGGCGAGCAGCCGCTCGTCGCCCAGCACCACGAGGCGCGCCGGCAGCGGCTCGCGCGCGAGCATGGCGCACAGCTCCGGACCGATCCCCGCGGGCTCGCCGGAGGTCAGCGCGATGACCGGCCGCCGCGCGCCCATCGCGCCTACTTGTCGTCCAGACGGATCTGCACGTATGTCCGGTCGCGCAGCTGGCGCAGCCATTCCTGGTAGGCCTCGTCGGCCTTGCGCTCGCGCAGCACCTGGCGCGCCTGCAGCTTGAGGCGGTCCGCCCCGACCGGCGCGACGCGCCGGCCGAGCACCTCGATGAGATGCCAGCCGAACGGCGTCTTCACCGGCTCGCTCACCTCGCCGGGCTTGAGCGCGTCCATGGCGCGCTCGAATTCGGGCACGGTGTCGCCGGGATACACCCAGCCGATGTCGCCGCCGTTCGCGGCGCTCGGGTCCTCGGAGTACTGCCGGGCGAGCTTGGCGAAGCTCTCGTGCCCCAGCACGATGCGCTGGCGCAGATCGAGCAGCTTGCGCCTCGCCTCGTCCGCCGACACCACCTCGTTCGTCTTGATGAGGATCTGGCGCACGTGCGTCTGCATCACCGGCGGCCCGGCGGCCGCCTCGCGCCTCGCGATCAGCTTGATCACGTGAAAGCCCGCCGGGCTGCGCATCACCGGGCTCACGTCGCCCGGCTTCATGGTCTTCAGCGCGTTGACGAACAGGTCGGGCAGCCGGTCCTGCGCGCGCCAGCCGATCGCGCCGCCCTGCAGGGCGTCGGATGCGTCGGAGTAGGTGGCGGCGATCTTGCCGAAGTCGCCGCCGGCCACGGCCTCTGCGCGCGCCTTCTCGGCGCGCTCGCGCGCCTGCGCGATCTGCTCCGGGCTCGCCTGATCCGGAATCCGCACCAGGATGTGGGCGAGCTCGTATTCCGGCTGCTCGGCGTCCGCCTTGTGCTCCTGCAGGTAGCGCTCGACCTCGGCGTTGCTCACCTCGATCTTGTCGTCCACCTCGCGCTCGCGCAGCTGCGCCAGCAGGATCTGGTTGCGCACTTCGTCGCGGAACTTGTCGAAATTGACGCCGTCGTGCTCGAGCGCGGCGCGGAACTCCGGCACGCTCATCTTGTTGCGCTCGGCGATGCGCCCGATGGCGGCGTCGAGCTGCGCATCCTCGACCTTGAGCCCGCTCTCGTGCGCCAGCTGCAGCTGCGCCTTCTCGAGAATAAGCCGCTCGAGGACCTGGTGCTCGAGCTGCTTGCGATCGGGCAGGGGCGTGCCCTGGCGGCGCAGCTCGCGCTCGGCGAACGCGACGCGCTCGTCGAGCTCGCTCTGCGTCACCACGTCCTTGTTGACGACCGCGACGATGCGGTCGACCGGAACGAGCTGCTCGGCCGCCTGCGCCGCCGGGGGCAGCAGCACGGCAAGCACGAAAACTGCAAGGTACCTGTTCATCCGTCAGTCTATGTCCTCTTTAGAATACCTGTGGAAACGGCAGCTGCGGCTGCATGCTGGGGGGCACGAGCCGCGCCTCGGCCGGATTGGTCACCGCGTAGCCGGGAATGTCGCGCTTCAGGAAGTTCACCACGTCGCTCGTGCCGAGCTGACCCAGGCCGTTGAACTGGATCTGGAA
Organism: Pseudomonadota bacterium; assembly: GCA_021813275.1. Lineage (GTDB taxonomy): Bacteria > Pseudomonadota > Gammaproteobacteria > Burkholderiales > SG8-39 > JAKALD01. Next base: position 6,687 of record JAKALD010000009.1, read on the forward strand.
CAGGATCGTGTTCGAGGTCGTCTGCGCGGCCGCCTGAAGCCGTTGCACCAGGCCGCGCACGACCCAGCAGCCCGCGTTGTACTCCAGCCCGGCGAGACCCTCGAGCAGCCGTCCGTTGGCGAACGAATAGTTCCACCGCCCGATCGCGTACCAGCCCGGTTTGACCGGCCATTGGCCGGAAAGATCCACCTGGCGGATCTCGGGCGGCTGCGTGCGGTCGAACTGGTACGACAGGTTCAGCACCTTCGCGATCTGCGGCGCGAACTGCAACGAGGCGCTGTAGCGCTGCATCTGCTTCAGGTGCGGGTCGTACTCCGCGGTGGTGTCGAACGTCCAGTGCCGGAACACGCGCCCGCCGAGCGAGCCGAGCAGCGCCGAGCTGCCGTAATCGGACGGCGGCGAGCTCGCGGTCAGGCCGACCCGGTCGTGCCGGAAGTAGTACCTCTGGCCGACCATCGCCCGCAGCGCCTCCTGACCGCCCGAGGTGAGCAGGCGCGAGGTCAGGGCCAGGGTCACCTCGTCCGCGTCGCCGAACCGGTCGCCGCCCACGAAGCGGTTCTCGGTGAAGATCTGAGCGAAGTTGAAGTCGGGCACCCCGGTGTCGAAGAGCGGAATCTGGTCCTGGTTGCGATACGGCGCGTAGACGTAGAACAGGCGCGGCTCGAGCGTCTGCGTGACGTCCTCGCCGAACCAGCTCAGCCCGCGCTGGAACACCAGCCCGCTGTCCAGGCTGAACCAGGGCACGCTCACCGAGGGCTGCCGCGGCTGCAGCGGCGCGGTGTTGGTGAGCGCGTAGCTCGCGTAGTGCAGCCCGATCTTCGGCGTGACGTAGTAGCCGGCAGCGAGATAGGGCATCGCCACGCGCGGATTGAGGCTGAAACGCGCCCCCTCGACCAGGGTCGGATGGGTGAAGCGCGCGTACTGCGCCGGCACGGACAGATCGAAGCGGCCGGCGATGTCGTTCTTGCCGGTCGAGAAGTCGATCTGCGGCGTGCGGTTGTAAGGCGGAACGATCGGCGCGAGCGGGTCCTGCAGAGTCTGGAAGTTCTGCACCTGAGTCTGCAGCGAGTATCCGAGCCCGAACATCGAGCCCGAGTAGCTCAGCGCCCCGAGGCGCTGCAACACGCCCACCGAGGTGCTGCTCACGTTCGAGCTGAGGTCGACGAAGTACTGGCTGTCCGAGACCTTGTTCAGGTTGACCTGGCCGAACAGGTTGGGCGTGATCTGGTCCTGCGCCTGCACCGACATGCCGTAGCGCCGCTCGTTGAGGACGTTGTCGTGCGGCAGGTACTCGAGCCGCGCCTCGCCGCTGTAGGTGCGGCCGAGGAAGCGGTAGTCCGAGCGCAGCTCCGCGCCGCGCTTGGTCATGTAGTCGGGCGTGAGCGTGAGGTCCTGCTCGGGCGCGATATTCCAGTAGAACGGCAGCGCGACCTCGAACCCGCGCCGCGTATTGTGGCCGAAGGACGGCGCGAGAAATCCGGTCTTGCGCGCGTTGGTGAGCGGGAAGGAAGCGTAAGGCGTCGCGGCGATGGTGTGGCCGAGGAACTCGAGCTTGCCGCCGTGCGCGATACCCACCTCCGTGTTGTAGTTGAGATCGAGCTCGCGCGCCTCGATCCACCAGTCGTCCTTTTCGGGCCGGCACGTGGTGTAGGTCGCGTCGTGCAGCAGGACGTGGTTCGGGCCGAGGAAGTCGACGCGCTTCGCCGCGCCGCGCGCCGTCCTCTCGCGCACGACGACGTAGTGCGCGTCGTCGATCTCGCCGGTGTCGTTCCGCGTGTCGTAGCGCAAGCCCGGACCGAAGAACCGGTCCGCGCCGCGCACCAGGCGCACGCCGCCTTGCGCGTCGACGCGCCCGAACTCCTGGTTGAGCTTCAGGTAGTCGCTGAAGATCGTCGTGTCGTCACGCTTCAGCACGACGTCGCCGCGCGCGGTGACCTCGATCCCGGAAATGCCCTCGATCGAGCGCGCGTCGATGGTGATCGGCCCCTTCGCGCCCGGCGCGGCGACGTTCGCGCGCGCCGGCCCGGCGATGTCTTGGGCGCGCACCGCGAGGCACGCGCAAAGTCCGAGGAACAGCGTCGCGAAGCGGGCTGCACGGTGCGCCGGCGAGCGCGCTGGGCGTTGCTGCATGAGCGGGAGAGCGGGAGGAGCCTCTTTTTCGATGGTAAAATGTCATATTTCAGAGGATTGCGCAATCGCGCGGCGGCTCGCGGCGCGCTCCCCGAGCCCGGTCTTTGTCATCGCCCCTCACCGTGGACGCAAGGCTCGTCGCGCTCGAGCGCTGGCTCCGGGCCGAGCTCGGCAACGCCCCGTTCACGCTCGCGCCGGCTTCGGCGGACGCGAGCTTCCGCCGCTACTTCCGCGCCCGACTGGGCGACGGGCGCAGCTTCATCGCGATGGACGCGCCGCCTCACGCCGAGCACTGCAGTCCCTACGTGCACGTCGCGGCGCTGCTACGCGCGGCCGGGCTGCACGCGCCGCAAGTTCATGCGCAGGACCTGGAGCAGGGATTCCTGCTGCTCTCGGACCTGGGCACCGCGACCTATCTCGATGCGCTCGACGAGGGCAACGCCGATGCCCTGTTCCGCGACGCGACCGAGGCGCTCATTCGCTGGCAGCTTGCCACGCGCGCGGGCGAGCTGCCGCCGTACGACGAAACGCTGCTGCGCCGCGAGATGGAGCTCTTTCCCCAGTGGTACCTCGCCCGCCATCTCGGCATCGAGCCCGGCGCGGCGCAGCGCGGCGTGCTCGACGAGGCGTTCGCGCTGCTCGCGCGCAGCGCGCTCGCGCAGCCGGTGGTGTACGTGCACCGCGACTACATGCCGCGCAACCTGATGGTGTGCGAGCCCAATCCGGGCGTGCTCGATTTCCAGGACGCGGTCCTCGGGCCGATCACCTACGACATCGTCTCGCTGCTGCGCGATGCGTTCGTCAGCTGGCAGGAGGAGCGGGTGCTCGACTGGGCGGTGCGCTACTGGGAGCTGGCGCGCAAGGCGCGCCTTCCGGTCGCCGCCGACTTCGCCGAGTTCTACCGCGACTTCGAGTGGATGGGGCTGCAGCGCCACCTCAAGGTGCTGGGCATCTTCGCGCGCATCAACTACCGCGACGGCAAGCCGAGGTACCTGGCGGACACGCCGCGCTTCCTGGGCTATGCGCGCGCGGTGGCGAGGCGCTACGCGCCGCTTGCGCCGCTCGCGCGGCTGCTCGACGGGATCGAAGGGCGCGCGCCGTGCGCGCAATGATACTGGCCGCCGGGCGCGGCGAGCGCCTGCGCCCGCTCACCGACCGCGTGCCGAAGCCGCTGCTGGAAGCCGGCGGCAAGCCGCTGCTCGCCTGGCACCTGGAGCGGCTCGCAGCGGCAGGGTTCAGCGAGGCGGTGATCAACGTCGCGCATCTCGCCGAGCGCATCGAGGCGGCGATCGGCGACGGGCGCGGCTTCGGCGTGCGCGTCGCCTACTCGCGCGAGGCCGAGCCGCTCGAGACCGCGGGCGGCATCGCGCACGCGCGCGAGCTGCTCGGTCCCGATCCGTTCCTGCTCCTCAACGCCGACGTGTACTGCGAGATCGACCTCGCGTGCCTGGGCCGCACGGCGCTCGGCGACCGGGTCGCGCACCTCGTACTCGCGCCCAATCCGCTGCATCGGCCCGCCGGGGACTTCTCGCTCGAGTCCGACCTCGTCGGCAACGCGCCGGCGCCGCGCTACACTTACACGGGCATCGCGGTCGTTTCGCCGGAGCTCGTCGCGCCGGTCGGCCCGCGGGACAAGGTTCCGCTCGCGCCGCTGCTGCGCGCCGCCGCCGAGCGCGGCCGGATCGGCGGGGAGCTGTACGCGGGGCTGTGGCGCGACGTCGGTACCGCCGAGCGCCTGGCCGAGCTCGACGCGCAGCTGCGCGCGCGACATGGCGCTCGACGCTGACCGCGTGCGGCGCTCGCTCGAGCTCGACGGCGCGTGGCTCGCCGAGCTGCGCGCGCGGTGGAATGCGCTCGCGGACGTCGCGGTGTGGGGCCGGCTCGGCTCGGGGGAGCTCGGCGCGCTGCCGCGCCTGCGCGAGCGCCTGCTCGAGCTGGGCGAGAAGCTGGCGGCGCTGCAGGCCTCGCGCGCCTGGATTCCCCGGCCGCGCGAGCAGCTGAAGAGCGCGCTTGCCGCGGCGCTGGCGGCCAAGGAGGCGCTCGCGCGCTGCGAGGAGGCGAGCGCGGCGCTCGATGGCGAGGCGCGCGCGGCGCTCGCCGCCTGCCTGGCGGAGCTGCGCCGCGGGCTCGAGGAGAGGATCGACGAGCGCGCGGCGCACTGGGCGAGGCTGCTCGATTCGGAGATCGGCGAAGACACGAAGGAGTGACGCCGCAATGGACACGACGACGCTGCCCGAGGAGGTTGCGCTCTACGCGACGCGCAGGCGCCGGCTCACCGAGGCCATGCAGGCGGGCATCGCCGTGCTGCCCACCGCGCCCGAGCGCGTGCGCAACCGCGACTCCCACTATCCGTACCGCTACGACAGCTACTTCTACTACCTGACCGGCTTTGCCGAGCCCGAGGCGGTGCTGGTGCTGGTGGCCGGGAAAGAGCCGCGCTCGATCCTGTTCTGCCGCGAGCGCAACGCCGAGCGCGAGGTGTGGGACGGATTCCGCTACGGCCCCGAGCGCGCCCGCGAGCGCTTCGGATTCGACGCGGCGCACCCGATCGCGGCCCTCGACGACGAGATGGAAAAGCTGCTCGCCGACCAGGCGGCGCTCTTTTACCCGGTGGGCGCGGAGGCCGACTGGGATGCGCGCGCCATGCGCTGGCTGAACCGCGTGCGCGACAAGGCCCGCGCGGGCGTCGCCGCCCCCGAGCGCGTGCAGGACCTGCGCGCGCTCGTCGACGACATGCGGCTGGTGAAGGACGCGCACGAGCTCGGCCTGATGCGCCGCGCGGCGGGCATCTCGGCGGCTGCGCACCGCCGCGCGATGCAGGCCGCGCGCCCCGGACGCTTCGAGTACCAGGTGGAGGCCGAGCTGCTCTACGAGTTTCGGCGTCAGGGCGCGCAGTTCCCGGCCTATTGGCCGATCGTCGCCGGCGGCGCGAACGCCTGCGTGCTGCACTACGTCGCGAACGACGCGCTGCTCGCCGACGGCGAGCTGCTGCTGATCGACGCCGGCTGCGAGCTCGACGGCTACGCGGCCGACATCACGCGCACCTTTCCGGTCGGCGGGCGCTTCGGCGCCGCGCAGCGCGAAGTCTACGAGCTGGTGCTCGCGGCGCAGCGCGCGGCCATCGAGAAGGTGAGGCCCGGTAATGCCTGGAACGAGCCGCACGACGCGGCGGTGCGGGTGCTCGCGCAGGGCATGCTCGACCTGAAGCTGCTCGCCGGCTCGCTCGACGAGGCGCTCGAGAAGGAAACGTACAAGCGCTTCTACATGCACCGCACCGGCCACTGGCTCGGCCTGGACGTGCACGACGCAGGTCAGTACAAGCACGCCGGGAATTGGCGCACGCTGCAGCCGGGAATGACGCTCACGGTCGAGCCCGGGCTCTACCTGCGCGCCGCGGACGACGTGCCCGAGCCGCTGCGCGACATCGGCGTGCGCATCGAGGACGACGTGCTCGTCACCGGCGAGGGCTGCGAGGTGCTCACCGCGCAGGCGCCGAAGGAGGCTCCCGAGATCGAGGCCTGGATTCGCGATGCCCGAGCGCGCGCTTGACCTCGCGGTCCTCGGCGGCGGACCGGTCGGCTGCGCCTTCGCGCTCGCGCTGCACGGCTCGGCGCACCGCGTGGCGGTGTTCGAGCAGCGCGCGCGCGCCGCTGGCGCGCTTCACGGCGAGCGCCCGATCGCGCTTTCGTACGCGAGCCGGCTCGTTCTCGAGCGCCTCGGCGCCTGGCCGCGGATCGCCCCGACGCCGATCGAAACGATCCACGTCTCCCAGGCGGGCAGCTTCGGGCGCACGCGGCTCGAGGCGCGCGAGGCGGGCGTCCCGGCGCTCGGCTACGTTGTCGGCTACGCGGCGCTCGAGCAGGCGCTGCTCGAGCGCGCCGCGGACTGCGGAATCGAAATCGTTCGCGAGGTCGCGTTCGCGGAGCGCGCGCATTCCGGCGAGACCGTGCGCCTGCGGGGCAAGTGCGGCGATCGTCCGATCGAGGTCGCGGCGCGTTGCGTGGTGCATGCCGAAGGCGGCTCGGACGAAGCGAGCGAGAAGCGATACGCGCAGGAAGCCGTGATCGGCGTGCTGAGCAGCGCGCCGCGCGCGGGAACCACGGCCTTCGAGCGCTTCACCGCGGAGGGGCCGCTCGCGATGCTGCCGATGGCGGGGCGCTACGCGCTCGTGTGGGCGATGCGCCCGGAGCGCGCGGCCGCGCTCGCTGCGGAAGCCCCGGAAGGATTCCTGGCCGCGCTCGCGCAGGCGTTCGGCGGCCGGGCCGGGCGGCTGGAGGCGATCGAGCAGCGCGTGCGCGTGCCGCTCGTGCTCAGGGTGCGCGCAGCGCGCCACGGCGCACGCGAGGTCTACATCGGCAACGCGGCGCAGACCCTTCATCCGGTCGCGGGCCAGGGGCTCAACCTGGGCCTGCGCGACGCGTGGGAGCTCGGCTGCGAGCTGCGCGGCAGCGCGGATCCGGGCGACGCGCGCGCGCTCGCGAGCTACGCCGCGCAGCGCCGCCTCGATGCGGCGGCGACCGTGCGCGTGACCGATCTGCTCGCCACCGCGTTCGCCGGCGACAATCCGCTGGGCCGGCTTGCGCGCGGCTGCGCGCTCGGCGCGCTCGACGGCTGCGCCCCGGCGCGGCGCTTTTTTGCGCGCCGCATGATCTTCGGGCGTTCCGCGATGCCCTGAGGCCGAGGCGCGCTTTTTTTTTCGCGGCGAAAGCGTATAGAATGCGCTTCCCCGCATTATCGGCCGTCCACCCGCCTCCGATGCAGCTCGGCAGCCACACGCTGCGCAACGCGCTGTTCCTCGCTCCGATGGCGGGGGTGACCGACCGGCCCTTCCGCAAGCTGTGCAAGCGCTTCGGCGCCGGGCTCGCGATATCGGAGATGGTGTCTTCGCGCCCCGAGCTGCGCGCTTCGCGCAAGTCGCGCCTGCGCCTCGATCACGCGGGCGAAGCCGAGCCGATCGCCGTGCAGATCGCGGGCTTCGAGCCGCGCATGATGGCGGAAGCCGCACGCTACAACGTGGCGCAGGGCGCGCAAATCATCGACGTCAACATGGGATGCCCCGCCAGGAAGATCTGTAACGTCTACGCGGGATCGGCGCTGCTCGAGAACGAGCCGCTCGTCGCGCGCATCCTCGAGGCGGTGGTCGCGGCGGTCGACGTACCGGTCACGCTGAAGATCCGCACCGGCCCGAGCCCCGAGCGGCGTAACGCGCTGCGCGTCGCGCGCGTCGCGCAGGAAGCGGGCATCCGGCTGCTCGCGATTCACGGACGCACGCGCGCCTGCGGTTTTGGCGGGCGCGCGGAATACGACACCATTGCCGCAGTGAAGGCGGGCGTGCGGATCCCGGTGATCGCCAACGGCGACATCGGCACGCCGGAGGAAGCGAAGCGCGTGCTCGCGTGCTCCGGCGCGGACGGGATCATGATCGGGCGGGCCGCGCACGGCCGCCCGTGGATCTTCCGCGACATCGAGCACTATCTGGCGACGGGAGAGCGCCGCGCCGCGCCGCCGCCGGCCGAGATTCTCGGAGTGGTGCGCGAGCATCTCACCGAGCTGTACGCGCTCTACGGCGAGGAGCAGGGCGCACGCGTGGCCCGCAAGCACATCGGCTGGTACGTGCGCGCGCTTCCGGGCGGCGAGGCGTTCCGGCGCGCCGCGTGCCGCATCGAGGGCGCCGCCGAGCAGCTGGCCGCGGTGTGCGACTACTTCGGGCGCCTCGCGGCTGAGCCGGCCAACGACGTGGCCCCGGACGAGGGAGAGAGGCTCGCCGCATGAGCCGCACGAACGAGCTGGCGGACGCGGTCAAGCGCTCGCTCGAGCGCTATTTCAAGGACATGGACGGCGAGCGCCCCACCGCGATCTACGACATGGTGCTGAAGAACGTCGAGCGGCCGATGATCGAGACCGTGCTCGGCCACGCCGAGGGCAACCAGACGCTCGCCGCCGAGATGCTCGGCATCAACCGCAACACGCTGCGCAAGAAGATGCAGCAGCTGCGCATCAAGGGATGATCCCGAGCCGCCGCGCCCGGGCCGGCCGCGCGCAGGGTGGGGCGCGATGAACCGCGTGCGCACCGCGCTCGTCAGCGTCTCCGACAAGTCGGGCGTCGTCGAGCTCGTGCGCGAGCTCGCGCGGCTCGGGGTCGCGATCCTTTCCACCGGCGGCACGGCAAAGCTGCTCGCGAAGGAGGGCATCGCCGCGACCGAGGTGTCGGCGCACACCGGATTTCCGGAGATGCTCGACGGCCGCGTGAAGACGCTGCACCCGAAGATCCACGGCGGCATCCTCGCGCGCCGCGACTCGGCGGCGCACATGGCGGCGATCGCCGAGGCGGGCATCGCGCCGATCGACCTGATCGTGGTCAACCTCTATCCCTTCCAGGCGACGGTCGCGGACCCCGACTGCCGGCTCGCGGACGCGATCGAGAACATCGACATCGGCGGCCCGACGCTGCTGCGCGCTGCGGCGAAGAACCACGCCTCGGTCACGGTCCTGGTCGATCCGGCCGATTATGCGCGCGTGCTCGAGGAGATCCGCGCGGGCGGCGGCGTGTCGGACGCGACGCGCTTCGAGCTGGCGAAGAAGGTATTCGCGCACACGGCGGCCTACGACGGCGCGATCGCGAACTACCTGACCGCGCTCGACGCCGAGGGCCGCCGGCGCGAGCTCCCCGACGTGCTCAGCCTGCAGTTCCGCAAGGTGCAGGACATGCGCTACGGCGAGAACCCGCACCAGTCGGCGGCGTTCTACCGCGACGCGAAGCCCGCGGCGGGAAGCCTGGCCAATTACCGCCAGCTGCAGGGCAAGGAGCTCTCGTACAACAACGTCGCCGACGCCGACGCCGCCTGGGAGTGCGTGAAGAGCTTCTCCGAGCCGGCCTGCGTGATCGTCAAGCACGCCAACCCGTGCGGCGTGGCGACCGGCGCGAGCCTCGCCGCCGCCTACGAGAAGGCCTTCAAGACCGACCCGGTGTCCGCCTTCGGCGGCATCCTCGCCTTCAACCGCGCGCTCGATCGCGCGAGCGCCGAGGCGCTCGGCAAGCAGTTCGCCGAGGTCGTGATCGCGCCGCGCGTCGAGCCCGCGGCGCGCGAGCTCCTCGCCGGCAAGCAGAACCTGCGCGTGCTCGAGGTGCCGCTCGCGCACGAAGCGCAGGCTCACGACTTCAAGCGGGTCGGCGGCGGGCTGCTCGTGCAGAGCCCGGACGCGAAGGTCATTCAGCCCGCCGACCTGAAAGTGGTGACCAAGCAGGCCCCGAGCCCGGCGCAGCTCGCCGACCTGCTGTTCGCCTGGCGCGTGGCGAAGTTCGTCAAGTCGAACGCCATCGTGTTCGCGAAGGACGGCATGACGCTCGGCGTCGGCGCCGGCCAGATGAGCCGTGTCGACAGCGCGCGCATCGCCTCGATCAAGGCCCAGAACGCGGGCCTCACGCTCGCCGGCTCGTGCGTCGCCTCGGACGCGTTCTTCCCGTTTCGCGACGGCCTGGACGTCGTGGTCGACGCGGGCGCGGCCGCCGTCATCCAGCCGGGGGGCAGCGTGCGCGACGACGAGGTGATCGCCGCCGCGAACGAGCGCGGGGTGGCGATGGTGTTCACGGGCATTCGTCACTTCCGACATTAAGAACAACGCTGTCCTGCACTGCAGCGTTTCACGCTGCAGTGCAGGACCTTACTTTCAGAAAAGGCGGATCGAGATGTGCGGGCGCCTGCAAGTAGCGCCGCGCACAGGGAGCGCAGGATGAAGCTGCTGGTGATCGGCGGCGGGGGGCGGGAGCACGCGCTCGCGTGGAGGCTCGCGCAGAGCCCGCGCGTGCAGAAGGTCTACGTCGCGCCGGGCAACGGCGGCACCGCCACCGAGCACGGCCTGGAGAACGTCCCGCTGGAAGGCGTCGGGCCGCTCGTCGCGTTCGCGAAGCGCGAAGGCATCCAGCTCACCGTCGTCGGCCCGGAGGGACCGCTCGCGGCGGGCGTGGTGGATGCGTTCCGCGACGCGGGCCTCAAGATCTTCGGCCCGAGCCGCGCCGCGGCACAGCTCGAGACCTCGAAGGACTACGCCAAGCGCTTCATGGCGCGCCACCGCATCCCCACCGCGCGCTACGCGAGCTTCGAGCGCTCCGCAGAGGCGAAGGCGTACGTGCGGGAGCACGGCGCGCCGATCGTGGTCAAGGCCGACGGCCTCGCCGCCGGCAAGGGCGTGGTCGTCGCCGCGAGCGTCGCGCAAGCCGAAGCCGCCATCGACGCGATGCTGCTCGAGCATAGGCTGGGCGAGGCCGGTGAGCGGGTCGTGATCGAGGAGTTTCTCGAAGGCGAGGAAGTCAGCTTCATCGTGATGAGCGACGGCGTACACGCGCTGCCGCTCGCGACCAGCCAGGACCACAAGAGGTTGCGCGACGCCGACGAGGGCCCCAACACGGGCGGCATGGGGGCGTGCTCGCCGGCGCCGATCGTCACTCCGGAGCTCCACGCACGCATCATGCGCGAGATCGTTCTGCCCGCGGTCGCCGGCATGGCGAAGGACGGCGTGCCCTACGTCGGCTTCCTGTACGCCGGGCTGATGATCGACAAGTCGGGAGCCCCGAGGACGCTCGAGTTCAACTGCCGCCTGGGCGACCCCGAGACGCAGCCGATCATCATGCGGCTGAAGTCCGACCTGCTCGAGCTGATCGAGCACGCGCTCGCGGGCACGCTCGAGCGCGCCGAGGCGCAGTGGGACCGCCGCGCGGCGCTCGGTGTGGTGCTCGCGGCCGAGGGCTATCCGGACAACCCGCGCAAGGGCGATCCGATCGAGGGCTTGCCCAAGCCCGCCGAGGACTGCCGCGTGTTCCACGCCGGCACCCGGCTCGAGGGCAAGGCGCTCGTCACGAACGGCGGGCGCGTGCTGTGCGTCACCGCGCTCGGAGACTCCGTGCGCATGGCGCGCAGCCGCGCGTATCAGGCGCTCGAGCCCATCCGCTTTTCGGGCATGCAGTACCGAAGCGACATCGGGCACCGCGCACTGAAGCGCGGCGCGCCGGCGTGAACGTCGAAGCGGTCCACGAATACTTGCGCGGCCTGCAGGGCCGCATCGTCGCCGCGCTCGAGGAAATCGACGGCTCGGCTTTCCGCGCCGACGCCTGGCAGCGCCCTGAGGGCGGCGGCGGCACGAGCCGCGTGCTCGAGGAAGGCGGCTTCTTCGAGCGCGCCGGAGTGAATCTGTCGCGCGTGCAGGGCGATCGGCTGCCGCATTCGGCCACGGCGAGCCGACCCGACCTCCAGGGGCGCGGCTATGAGGCAATGGGCGTCTCGCTCGTGCTGCATCCGCGCAATCCGTACTGCCCCACGGTGCACATGAACGTGCGCTTCTTCGTCGCGAGCAAACAGGGCGAAGCGCCGGTCTGGTGGTTCGGCGGCGGGATGGACCTCACGCCCTATTACGGCTTCGAAGAGGACGCGCGGCACTTCCATGCAACCTGCCGGCGCGCCCTCGAGCCCTTCGGGGCTGAGCGCTATCCCCGCTTCAAGCGCTGGTGCGACGAGTACTTTTTTCTGCGCCATCGCAACGAGCCGCGCGGCATCGGCGGGATCTTCTTCGACGACCTGAACGAGCCGGACTTCGAGACCTGCCTCGCGCTCGCGCGCTCCGTCGGCGACCACTTCCTGACCGCGTACGTGCCGATCGTCGAGCGCAGGCGCGCGCATCCCTACGGCGAGCGCGAGCGCGAGTTCCAGGCCTACCGCCGCGGGCGCTACGTCGAGTTCAACCTCGTCTACGACCGCGGCACGCTCTTCGGGCTGCAGTCCGGAGGCCGCGCGGAATCGATCCTCGTCTCGATGCCGCCGCGCGCAGCGTGGCGCTACGACTGGAAGCCCGAGGCGGGCTCGCCCGAGAAGCGGCTCTACACCGAGTTCCTGCGGCCGCGGGATTGGTAGCCCGCCCTCGAGGGCCGGCATCGCGCTACTGCGGTTTTCCCCGATCTCCGGCTTCTCGGAGGGGTCGAAGTCTGACCCCTCCGAAAAGCCGGAGACATGAATAACGGCAAGACCCTCGCGACTGCCAGCATTGCGCGACGGGTCGAACGCTGCTTCCCAGCGAAGGGCCTAAGGCAGCTCCGCCGCCCGTCGAAACTGCGCCGCCGCGTCGGCAGATCGCTCCAGCCGCTCGTACAGCCGCGCGAGCTCGAGGTGCGCCGCGCGCGTCGGCTCGAACGAAAGGCTCGCCTCGAGATAGTTCTGCGCCTTGCCCCACAGCCCGGCCCTCGCGCACAGGCGCCCGAGCGCGCTGAGCAGTTGCGGATCCTGCGGATGCTCGCGCAGCCACTTCTCCGCGCGCTCGATGCGCAGGCGCGCCTCCTCGGGCTGCGCCGGCGCCTCGAGCCGGGGCATCTCCCCGTACAGGGCGACGAGGGTCGCGCTCCACTCGGCCGCCAGACCCTGCTCCAGCATCTCGCGCGCGAGCGACGCCGCCCCGAGCTGCGCCGCGTGACGCGCCGCAGCGGCGGCGATGCGCGGGTTGGCGCGCTCGCCGGAGGGAATGCGGCGCCAGCGCTCGGCGAGCGCCGTGCGGTCGAGCGCCGCGCGCGCGAGCAGCTCGATGTGTGCCTGCGCGCGGTATTCCTCGGCGAGCGCCGGCGCGATCGCGTCGCGCTTCGCGAGCTGCGCGGCGATGCGCAGCACCTCTTCCCAGTCCTGGGCGCCGCGCTCGGCGCGCAGCAGCATGCGCAGCGTGGCGATGTGCCGGGGCCCCGAGGCGTGCAGGCTGCGCAGCGCGTCGCGCGCCGCGACGAAGTCGCGATCCTCGAGCGCGAGCGCGGCCTGCGAGACCAGGCGCGCGACCTGCGCGCCCTCGCCCGCGCGCGCGGCGCGCTCGAACCACTGGTCGCGCTCCTGGAAGTTGCGCATCTCGTGCGCCGCGCGCGCCGCGATCACCGCGGCGAGCCCCGGCCAGATCTTCGCCTCGTAGGCCGCCCCGGCCTCCTTCTCGGCGCGCGCGTAACGGCCTTCGAAATAGGCCTGCAGCGCTCCCGCGAGCGCCGCCTGCGCGCGGTCTCGCCGCCGGCGCTCGCGAAAGCCGCGCACGTGCACCGGCAGCGCGACCACGTGAAACACGAGGCGCGCGGCCACGTAGAGCACGGCGAAAGCCGCGAGCAGCAGCACGACGAAGAACAGCAGCGAGATCTCGACCCGGTAAGGGGGATAGACGAACAGCGCGTAGCCGTCGTCCACGCGGCCGAAGATCACCAGCGCGACCGCGGCCGCGAAGACCGCGAGCAGCCAGACGAGCGCCCTCATCGCCGCCGCGCGCGCTTCACGAAGGCCCGCGCTCGCGAAGCGCCTTGAAGCGGCGCACCGCCTCGAGGCTGTCGGAGATCGACGGCGTCTCGAAGCTCAGCTGCGACGAGGCGAGCTGCTTGAGCTGCGCCAGCGCGCTCGCGGTCTGCTTCGCGCGCGGATCGAAGTAGCGCCTGATCCACGCCTGCGCCTCGCGCAGCTGCTCGCGGTACCCCGCCTCGTCGCGCATCAGCAGCGACAGCCGCGCATTGAGCAGCAGCAGCGTCAGGTTCTGGCGCGCGAAATATGCCTGCGAAGGCGGCAGCAGGGGCGGCTCGGGATGCTCGAGCCGGCGCACGACCAGGAGCTGGCGCAGCTCGCCCCAGACCTCGGCGCCGAAGCGCGCGAGCACACCCTGCGCAGCCACCTTGCCCGGCGGCTGCCGGGCCGCGGGGCGCGCCGTGCGCTGTTCCGCGGCGAGCGGCAGGGAATCGACCGCGAAGGCGAGGCCGTCGAGCTGCCTGCTCAGAGCGGGCAGATCGAGCGCCGGGAACGCTTTCAGCCGCTCGATGTCGCGCGTGAGTGCCTGTCGGATCGGCAGGAATTGCGGCCGGTCGGAGCGCGACAGGCGAGCCTCGGCGAGCCGCAGCGCGAGCAGCGCGGCGCGCACGTTGCCCGAGAGCTGCAGCTGCTGTTGCGCGATTTCGAGCACCTGCTCGATCTCGGCGAGCTGCCACTCGTCACGGTTGCGCGACAGCTCCTGGTAGAGGGCCTGCAGCGCCGCCTGCTGGCTCTGCGACTCGGCCAGCTTCGATTCCAGCAGCGCGAGCCTCGCCTGCGTCTCGCGCAGCGCTTCCTGCGCGTCGCGCGCGATGCTGCGCGCGTCGCGCGCGTCGCTCTCGATATCGCGCAGGCGCCGCGCGAGCTCCTCCTGCGTGGCGTCGATCCGGCCGCGCACGTCGTACCAGAGCGCGGTGGCGAGCGCGATCGCCGCGAGGCCCAGCAGCCAGGCGAGGAGCGTCGCGGCGGTGGCCGGGCGCTGCGCGCGCGCTGCGGCCGCCGCGTCCGGGCGCGGCGCGCCCGCCGCCTCTCGTTCCGCCGACTCCTTCGACTGCGACGCTTCCATGCCTGAGGGTTTTACTTCGCGCCGCGAAAGTATGCAACCAGTCGCGCCACCAGCTCCGCGTCCGAGGCGCCCGCGACGAGCACCTCGCGCACGCCCAGGCGCACCGCGCTCTCCGCGACGCGCGGGTGCGGAACGAACAGCGGCGTGGCGCGCAGCCACTGCTGGCCGAGCTTGCCGAGCATGTCGAAGAGGTTCGCGAGCCCCTCGCCCGAGGACACGGTCACGGCGTGCACCGCGCCGCGCGCCCACGCGGTGAGCAGGGGAGCGCTGTCCGCCGCCGGACGGGCCCGGCGGTAGCACTCGGCGTACTCGACGTGCGCGCCGCGCGCGGCGAGCGTGTCGCCGAGCAGCTCGCGCCCGCCGTCGCCGCGGAAGATCACGATGCGCTTGCCCGCGACCGCGCTCAGCTCCGGGAGCGCGAGCAGCGCCTCGCTGTCGGCGTGCGCGGCGGGCGCGATGACCTCGGCGAAGCCCTGCTGCTCGAGCTCGCGGCGGCTGCCGCGCCCGACCGCGGCCACCCGCAGGCGGCTCGGCCAGGGCTTGCCCGCGCGCCGCGCCTGCACGAGGTTGAGCGCCTTGTGCACGGCGTTCGGGCTGATGAAGATCGCCAGATCGAACTCTTCGAGGCGGTCGATCTTCGCGAGGATCGGGCCGAGGTCCGGTAGGTCGCGGATCTCGATCGCCGGAAAGACGAGCGGCTCGCCGCCCGCCTCGCGGATGAGCCGCGCCAGCGCCTCCGCGTGCGCGCGCGGGCGCGTCACGAGGATGCCCCGCCCCGCGAGCGGTCCCCGGGCGTCAGCGGCCATCGCCGAGCGCGGCGAGGATCTCGGCCGCGCCGCGTTGCCGCAACAGCTCGGCGGCCTGCAGGCCGAGCGCTTCGGGCTGCGCGGCCTCGCCCGTGCAGTCGGCGCGCGCCGCCCGCCGCCCGTCCGGCGCCGCCACCAGCGCCCGCAGGCGCAGCCGCTCGCCTTCCAGGCTCGCGTAGGCGCCGAGCGGAATCGAGCAATTGCCGCCCAGCGCGGCGTTCACGGCGCGCTCGGCGCGCACGCACAGCGCGCTCGGCGCATCGCCGAGCGGCGCCACCAGCGCGGCGACGTCGTGCCGCGCGGCGCGGCACTCGATGCCGAGCGCGCCCTGGCCGGCGGCGGGCAGGCTCTCGTCGACCTCCAGGTACGCCCGGATGCGCGCCGCGAGGCCCAGGCGCTTCAGGCCCGCCGCGGCGAGCACCACGGCCGCGTAGTCGCCGCGGTCGAGCTTCGCCAGGCGCGTTTCGACGTTGCCGCGCGAGGGCCGGATCGCGAGCCGCGGGTGGCGCTCGGCGATCTGCGCCGCGCGGCGCAGGCTCGAAGTCCCGAGCGCGGCGCCCGCCGGCAGCTCGGCGAGCCGCGCGTAGCGGTTCGACACGAAGGCGTCGCGCGGGTCCTCGCGCGCGGTGATCGCCGCGAGCACGAATCCGGGGGGCAGCTCGACCGGCACGTCCTTCATCGAGTGCACCGCCAGGTCGGCCGCGCCGGAGGCGAGCGCCGCCTCCAGCTCCTTCACGAACAGGCCCTTGCCGCCGGCTTGCGCGAGGCTCGCCTCGAGCAGCTCGTCGCCGCGGGTCGCGAGCGGCAGCAGGCCGACCGCCAGGTCCGGATATAATTCCTCGAGGCGGCGCCTGACGTGCTCGGCCTGCCACGTCGCGAGGCGGCTGCGACGCGTGGCGATCGTCACGCGCCGGGCGCCGCGCGTTGCAGAGGAATTCATTCGATGACGGGGAAAGGCTGGGTCGGCGCGCGCCTGTGGCGCGCGAGCGTGATCATTCTAGCATCGGCGCTCGCCTGGCCGGCGCTCGCGGCGGGCATTCCGCAGGCGCACGACCTCGCGCGCGAGGCGCGCCGCGCGGCCGCCGCCGGCGTCCCGCTGGTGGTGTTCTTCAGCCAGCCCGACTGCGAGTACTGCGAGCGCGCGCGCCACGATTACCTCGAGCCGATGCTCGCGGACGGCGCGAGCCGCGCGCGCCTGCGGCTCGTGGAGGTCAACATCGGCGACCCGGCAGCGCTCGTCGACTTCGCCGGACGCGAGGTAAGCCACGCGGCCTTCGCGCGCGCCGAGCGCGTGCGCTTCTTCCCGACGATCGCGTTCTTCGGCCCGCTCGGCCGGCCCGTAGCCGAGCCGCTCGTCGGACTGACGGTGCCCGACTTCTACCAGCAGTACCTGGATCGGCGGGTCGACGAGGCGCGCGCCAGGCTGCACGCCGCCTCGCTCAAGGCTCCGCCGACAGGCCGCGCAGCGCGGGCCATTGCCGGCGGCTGACCGGCAGCTTCTCGGGCACGCCCTCGAGCAGCACCAGCCAGCGCGGCTCCTCGTCGTCGCCCGCCGCGCGCTCGAAGCCGCGGATCGCGGCGCGCGCCACCAGGCAGTTGCGGTGGATGCGGACGAACCGCTCCGCGAACTCGCGCTCGAGCGCGACCAGCGGCTCCTCGATCAGGTGCTCGCCGCCGCGGGTCCTCAAGGTCACGTACTTCAGCTCGGCCTTGCAGTACACGACGTCGCGCACCGGAAGCAGCACGATGCGGTTGCGCTCGGCCACCGAGAAGAACTCCCGCGCGTGCGGATCGGCGCGCTCCAGCCGCGCGCGCTCGGGCGGCCCCGCGGCGCGCGCGCGGCGCAGCGCGTCCGCGAGCCGCTCGGCGCGCACCGGCTTGAGGAGATAATCGAGCGCGTTCAGCTCGAACGCCTCGACCGCGTGCCGGTCGTGCGCCGTGACGAAGATCACCGCGGGCGGCTGCGGCAGCCCGGCGACGTGCCGCGCGAGCTCCAGCCCGCTCATGCCAGGCATCTGGATGTCGAGCAGCAGCAGCTCGGCGGCGCTGCCCGGCAGCCGGGCGAGCGTCTCGCCGGCGTTGCCCGCCTCGCCGACCACCTCGGTCGCGACTTGTGCCGCCACGTCCGCGAGCAGCTCCTTCAGTCGCTCTCGCGCAGGCTCTTCGTCGTCGGCGATGAACACCCGCAGCGCACTCACGGCGCGGCCTCGGTGCGGTAGGGGATCTCGAGCTCCACCTCGTAGCGCTCGCCGCGCACGCGCGTCTCGATGCGCGCCTCGGCGTCGAAGAACAGCATCAGGCGCTCGCGGATGTTCTCCAGCGCCATGCGGTTGCCGGCGCGCTGCGCCTGCTCGCTGAAGTAGGGATTCTCGATGCGCGCGAGCACCCGGACGCCGCGGCGCGCGATCTGCACCACGACCTCGCCCGTCCCGGTCCCCGGCTCCACGCCGTGGTAGACCGCGTTCTCGAGCAGCGGCTGCAGCACCAGCGGCGGCAGCAGCGCGTCCATCGGCGCGTTGTCCAGCTCCCAGGTGAAGCGCAGCCGCTCGCCCAGGCGCAGCTGCTCCAGGCTCGCGTAGCGCTCGAGCAGCGCGATCTCGTCGGCGAGCCGCGCGAACTTGCGGCTGTCCGACATCAGCACGCGGAACAGGTCCGCGAGGTCCTCGAGCGCGCGCTCGGCGCGCGGCGCGTCGCGGCGGATGAGCGACAGGACGGCGTTCAGGCTGTTGAACAGGAAGTGCGGGCGGATGCGCGCCTGCAGCGCCTGCAGCCGCGCCTCGGCGAGCGCCGGCGAGTACGCCTTGACGAGCAGCCGGAAGTAGCCGAGCAGCGCGAGCGTGACGAGCGCCGCGAGCAGCAGCGCGCGCGCGAGGCCCGCGAGCGATGGCTGCGGCCCGGTCTGCGCGGCCCAGGCGTAGCCCGCCGCGGCGAGCGCGAGCTCGATCGCGAGCACCGCCGCGCAGCCGCGCAGGTAGCCGAGCCGCGCGAGAAGCGGTGAAGCGAGATAGAGCAGCACCACGCTCGCGACGAGCAGCGGCTCGAGCAGCGCGGCGCCGCGCACGAAGCGCGCGATCGCCTGCGTCCAGCCCGGCTCGGCCGCGAGCGCAGCGACCACCGCGAGCAGGTTCACCGCGACCAGCATGCGCGCGATGACGCCACGATTGCGGAAGTCGGGAAGGGCGTCCCGGGAGACGTTGTGCTTTATACTTGAAAAAATCGACATCGCGCGACGCCGCGGCCCATCGAGTATGCCCCATGGCCCCACCCGCCTCCAAGCGGCCATCGCGCGCTAGGCGCTCGCGCGCCGACGCTGCGGCGGCGCGCCCCTGGTCGGGCCGGTTCGGCGAGCCCGTCGACGAGCTGGTCAAGCGCTTCACCGCTTCGGTCGAATTCGACCGGCGGCTCGCGCCCTACGACATCGCCGGCTCGCTCGCGCACGCGCGCATGCTCGCCGCCTGCGGGATCATCGGGAAGGCCGATCTCGCGGCGATCGAGCGCGGCCTGGAGCAAATCCGCGGCGAGATCGCGGCAGGGCGCTTCGCCTGGTCGCTCGATGCAGAGGACGTGCATCTCAACATCGAGCGCCGCCTGACCGAGCTCGCCGGCGAAGCGGGCAAGCGGCTGCACACCGCGCGCTCGCGCAACGACCAGGTCGCGACCGACGTGCGCCTGTGGCTGCGCGACGCGATCGACGCGATTCGCGCGCTGCTCGCGAAGCTGGGCGAGCGCCTGCTCGAGCAGGCCGAGCGGCACGCCGCGCTCGTCATGCCGGGATTCACGCATCTGCAGGTCGCCCAGCCGGTCACCTTCGGCCATCACCTGCTCGCCTACTTCGAGATGTTCGAGCGCGACCGCGCGCGCCTCGCCGAGTGCCGCAAGCGCGTCAACCTCCTGCCGCTCGGCGCCGCCGCGCTCGCGGGAACGACCTTTCCGATCGATC
Organism: Pseudomonadota bacterium; assembly: GCA_021813275.1. GTDB lineage: Bacteria > Pseudomonadota > Gammaproteobacteria > Burkholderiales > SG8-39 > JAKALD01. Next base: position 25,929 of record JAKALD010000009.1, read on the forward strand.
GCGAGCGCGTCGCCCGCGAGCTGGGCTTCGACGGGCTGTGCGCCAACTCGCTCGACGCGGTCTCGGATCGCGACTTCGCGATCGAGTTCGCCTCGGGCGCGGCGCTCGCCATGCTGCACCTGTCGCGCTTCGCCGAGGAGGTGGTGCTGTGGATGAGCCCGCGCTTCGGCTTCGTGCGCCTCCCGGACCGCTTCTGCACCGGATCGTCGATCATGCCGCAGAAGAAGAACCCGGACGTGCCCGAGCTGGTGCGCGGCAAGGCTGGCCGCGTGTTCGGCGACCTGGTCGCGCTGCTCACGCTGATGAAGGCGCAGCCGCTCGCCTACAACAAGGACAACCAGGAGGACAAGGAGCCCCTGTTCGACGCCGCCGACACGCTGAAGGACGCGCTCGCGGTGTTCGCCGAGCTGGTCGCAGGGATCGAGCCAGTACCCCAGGCGATGCGCGCCGCGGCCCTGGAGGGCTTTTCCACCGCGACCGACCTCGCCGACTACCTCGTGAGAAAGGGCGTCCCGTTCCGCGACGCGCACGAGGCCGTGGCGCGCGCCGTGCGCGAAGCCGAGGCAAGCGGCTGCGACCTCGGTGGGCTGCCGCTCGCGGTGCTGAAGGGGTTCTCGGCCGCGATCGGCGAGGACGTCTACGCGAGCCTCACCCTCGAAGGCTCGGTGGCGCGCCGCAGCCATCCCGGCGGCACCGCTCCCGAGCAGGTGAAGACCGCGGTCGCCCGGGCGCGCAAGCGCCTCGCCGCCGGCGACTGAGCCCCGCATGTCCGCGAGGCGCGCTCCCGAACGGGTCGGGAAGTACCCCGTGCTGCGCAAGCTCGGCGAGGGCGCGAGCAGCGAGGTCTACCTGTGCCGCGACCCGTTCGGCGGCCGCGACGTGGCTGTCAAGCGCATCTTCCCGGAGATTCTCGGCAACGAGGCGCGCGGCCGGCTGTACCGCAAGCTGTTCCTCGCCGAGGCCTCCCTCACCGGCAAGCTCGTGCACCCGCACATCGTGCAGATCTACGACGCGGCGCTCGAGGACGACACCGGCTATATCGTCATGGAATACGTGCCCGGCGGCACGCTCGAGCCGTTCTGCGACCCGCACAACCTGCTGCCGATCGACAAAATCATCGAGATCGCCTTCAAGTGCACGCGGGCGCTCGCCTTCGCGCACGGCTTCGGCATCACCCACCGCGACATCAAGCCGGGCAACATCCTCGTGGCCGGCGCCACCGACATCAAGATCTCGGATTTCGGCGCCGCGCTGAGCGCCGGAGCCGAGACGACACAGGTGAGCGGCGTGGGCTCGCCCGCCTACATGTCGCCCGAGCAGGTGCGCGAGGAGACGCTCGACCTGCGCACCGACATCTACTCGCTCGGCGTGGTGATGTACCAGCTGCTCACCGGCGTGCTGCCCTACCGGGCCGGCAACAACTTCGGGATCATCTACCAGATCGCGAACCTCGATCCGCCGCCGCCGTCGGCGCACCGCGCGGATCTGCCGCTCGTGGTCGACCGGATCGTGCGCCGCGCGATGGAGAAGGACCTCGCGCGGCGCTACCAGAGCTGGGAGGAGGTGTCGCGCGACCTCGCCGAGGCGTTCCGCGCCGACCGCGCGGCCGCGAGCCGGGACGCCCTGGGCGACAGCGAGAAATTCAATGCGCTGCGCGCGATGGGGTTCTTCCGGCATTTCAGCGACGGCGAGCTGTGGCAGGTCGTCGCGCTCATGTCCTGGGAGCGCGTCGCCGCCGGCACCGAGCTCATGCGCGAAGGCGGGCCGGGCGATTTCTTCTGCGTGCTGATCGCCGGCGAGATGCGCGTCTCCAAGAGCGGCAAGCTGCTCAGCGTGCTCGGCCCCGGCGAGTGCATCGGCGAGATGGCGTACCTGTCCGAGAGCGACAAGCGGCGGCGCGCGACCGTCACCGCCGGCGCGGACTCGCGCATCGGGCGCATTCGCATCGCGGATCTCGAGCAGGCGGCCGCCGCCTGCCGGCACAAGTTCGACCGCGCCTTCATGGTCAAGCTCGTCGAGCGGCTCAGCCAGGCGAACGTCTCGCTCGCCGTTTCCGCGTAGCGCGCCGTGGCGCCTGCGGACGGGCTCGGCGCGCTGCCGACGGCGCTGCGCGAGGCGATTGCCGCCGCGCTGCGGCAGGCATCGGGCTTCGTGCCGCTGCGCGCGCAGCGCCTCGGCGGCAGCGCGAGCGGCGCGACGCTGGCGATCGACGCGGCCGACGGGCGCCGCGCGTTCGTGAAGCTCGCCGCGGGCGAGCTCGCCGATGCCCTCTCTGCGGAAGAAGACGGCCTGCGCGCGCTGCAAGCGGCGGGAAGCGTCGCGGTGCCGCGCCCGCTCTGCGGCGGGCGACACGGCGAGCACGCCTTTCTCGCGCTCGAATGGCTCGAGCTAGCGGCCTGGCGTCCTGCGAGCGCGGCGGCGTTCGGCGCAGGGCTCGCCGCGCTGCACCGGCACGCCGGCGCGCGCTTCGGCTGGCCGCGCGACAACTGGATCGGGGCTTCGCCGCAGCCGAACGCCTGGGGCGAAGACTGGATGAGCTTCTTTCGCGACCGGCGGCTCGCGTTCCAGCTCGAGCGCGCGCGGCGCCGAGGCTACGGCTGCGAGCTCGAGCAAAGCGGGATCGAGCGGCTGCTCAGCGGCGTTCCGGCGCTGCTCGCGGGCCACACGCCGCAGCCTTCGCTGGTGCACGGCGACCTCTGGAGCGGCAACGCCGCGGCGCTCGCGGACGAGCGCCCCGCGATCTTCGACCCGGCGGTCCATTACGCGGACCGCGAGGTCGACCTAGCGATGTCGGAGCTGTTCGGCGGCTTTCCGGAGGAGCTCCGCGCCGCGTACCGCAGCGCCTGGCCGCTCGCTCCCGGCTACGAGACGCGCAAGCACCTGTACAACCTGTACCACGTGCTCAACCACCTGAACCTCTTCGGGCGCGGCTATCTCGCGCAGGCGCAGCAGCTCGTCCGGCGCCTGAACGCCGAGCTGCGCTGAGAGGAAGCGCTTCGCCGCGCGCCTACGCGGTCTGCGTGGTCCCGGCGGCGTCGAGGAGCTTCTGCAGCTCGCCCGACTGGTACATCTCGCGCATGATGTCCGAGCCGCCCACGAACTCGCCGTTCACGTAGAGCTGCGGGATGGTCGGCCAGTTGGCGTACTCCTTGATGCCCTGGCGGATCGCCGGGTCCTCGAGCACGTTCACGCTGAACAGGTCCTTCACGCCGCAGGCCTGCAGGATCTGCACGGACGCGGCCGAGAATCCGCACTGCGGGAAGTCCGGCGTGCCCTTCATATAAAGCACGACCGGATGAGAGCCCACCTGTTTCTTGATGACGTCTAGCACGTTCATGACGGCGCCTCGAATAGTTGAGCGATTTGCTCGGGATCTTACTCTGCGCGCGCGACCTGGTCAACGCGCCCGGCCGCCGCTCACGCGCGGGATGCCCGCGAGATCGGACCAGGTGGCGATCGCTTCGAGACCCGCGTGCTCCAGCAAAGCGCGCACGCGCGCGTCCTGCCCCAGCCCATGCTCGAGCAGCAGCCAGCCGCCGGCAACGAGGTGCGCGGGCGCCTCGCGCACGATCTCGCGGATCGCGTCGAGCCCGTCGGGCCCGGCGACGAGCGCCGCGCGCGGCTCGAAGCGCAGGTCACCCTGCCCGAGATGCGGATCGTCCTCGGCCACGTACGGCGGATTGGAGACGATCAGCTCGAAGCGCTCCTCGCCCACGGGCGCGAACCAGCGCCCGGCGCGAAAATCGACTTCCAGCCCCAGACGCCGCGCGTTGGCTTGCGCCAGCTCGAGCGCCGCGCCGCTTGCCTCGACCGCCACCACGCGCGCGCGCGCGCAGTGCCGCTTGATCGCGAGCGCGAGCGCGCCCGATCCCGTCCCGAGGTCGAGCACGGCGGGGCGCTCCCAGCGCGCGAGCCGCTCCAGCGCGCGCTCGACGAGGAGCTCCGTCTCGGGCCGCGGAATCAGCACCGCCGGGCCGACGGCGAGCTCGAGGTCGTAGAACTCGCGCCGCCCGAGCAGATAGGCGATCGGCTCGCCCGCGCGCCGGCGCGCCGCGAGCGCCTCGAAGCGCTCGAGCGCGGTCTGCGGCAGCGCGCGCTCGGGCCGGGCAATCACGCTCGCCTCGGGCATCGCGCCCGCCTCGGCGAGCAGCAGCCGCGCTTCGCGCGCGTCGATCCCGGCGCGCGCGAGCGCGTCGGCGCCGCTCGCCGCGCCGCGGCTCACGCGCTCTGCCGCGCTGCCGGCTCGGCGTCCTCGGCGAGCTGCTCGAGGAGCTCCGCCTGGTGCTCGGCCATGAGCGCGCCGATCAGCTCGTCGAGCTCGCCGTCCATGATC
>JAKALD010000010.1 GCA_021813275.1 Pseudomonadota bacterium
CCCGACATCGAGCGCGCGGTGTTCGCCGCGTTGAGCGTACTGGTGATGGGTTACCCGTGCGCGGTCGGCATTTCGGCTCCGCTTTCGATTGTGCGCGGCGCGGGCGAAGCGGCCGAGCGCGGCATCCTCATGCGCACCGGCGAGGCGTTCCAGGGCTATCGGCTCGTCCGGCGCGTGGTCCTCGACAAGACCGGCACGCTGACCGAGGGCCGGCCGCGGGCGCAGGAAATCGTGGCCGCGGAGGCGGGCGAGAACGAGCTGCTCGAGCTCGCCCCGGCGGCGGAGGCGCCTTCCGAGCACCCGCTCGCGCGGGCGATCGTGGACGCGGCTCTCGAGCGCGGGCTCACCCCGCCGCAGGTCACGCGCTTCGACGCTCTGCCCGGTCGCGGCGTGAGGGCGGAGATCAGGGACGCGGCAGTGCTCGTCGGAAGCCCGCGGTTTCTGCAGGGCGATGGCGTCGGGCTTGCGCCCCTCGCCGCGCGCATGGCCGAGCTGGAGGACGCCGGCTGCACCGTGATCGCAATCGCGCGGGACCGGCGGCTGCTGGGTGCGATCGCGCTCGGCGATCGGCTGCGCGCGGACGCGATCGAGACGATCGCGGCGCTCCGGCGAGTCGGGATGGAGCCGATCCTCGTCACGGGGGACAACGAGCGCGCGGCCGCGCGCATCGCGCGCGAGGCGGGCATCGAGCGCGTTTACGCGGCTGTTCTGCCGGAGCGCAAGGCAACGATCGTGCGCGAGCTGCAGCGCGCGGCCAAGGTCGCCATGGTCGGCGACGGCATCAACGACGCGCCGGCGCTCATGCAGGCCGACGTCGGGATCGCGATGGGCAGCGGCACAGACATCGCGATCGAGTCGGCCGACATCGTCGTCCTCGGCAACCGGCTCGAGCCGATCCTCGTCGCGCATGAGATCAGCCGGCGCGGCTACCGCAAGATGCTGCAGAACGTGCTGCTCGCGTTCTGCTTCAACGGCATCGGCATTCCGCTCGCCGCCACCGGCCTCGTTTATCCCGTGTGGGCGATGGCCGCGATGGCGGCGAGCGTCACCGCGATCTTCTTCAACTCGCTGTGGGGCAGGCCGTCCTTGTTCTTCGACGCAGTGGCGAGCGTCGGCCGCTAAGCCTCGCCGCGCGCCGGATAGTCCTTCGCGAGCGCGAAATCGATCGCCTGCGCGATCTCCCCGAAGTGCGGCCGCGCGAACGGCATGCTCGAAACCGACAGCCAATACAGCGTCGCGTCGGGCTTGACCAGGAACAGCCCCGGCTCGGCGAAGAACGCCGGCTCCTCGACTCCCGCCGAGGTCACCCCGCGCCCGCTCGAAATGTAGAGGCCCCAGCGGCGCGCGGTCTCGATCGGCACGCCGTAGCCCACCTTGAGCTTCTGCAGCCCCCACTGAGCGATCGCCTGCTCGGCCCGCTCCTTCGCGTCGGTCGAGGTCACCACCGTCGAGACGCCGCGCTTGTCGAATTCCTCGATCATGCCGTTCAGCTCGCCCGTATAGCGGCGGCAGACCGGGCAGTGCAGCCCGCGGTAGAAGACGAGCATCGAGAAGGTCCGCGGCCGCTCGTCCGCGAGCCGCCAGCGCCCGCCCTCGACGAGATCGAACTCCAGTGCCGGGACCGGTTGTCTTGGCTTGAGCGACATGCGGGCCTCCTGACGTTGCGCCATGCTTCACCGCCGCTGCAGCCGGCCGAGCAGCCCCGCGTAGCCGCCCTCGTGCAGGCGCTTCGCTGCGAGGCCGAAGTAGTCCGCGCGCGCCTCAATGCCGAGACCCTCGACCAGCCGGTTCATGAAGTTGAACAGCGCGCACACCGATACAGCATCGTGCAGCGCCTGCTCGTCCCAGCCTGCGGCGTAAACCGCGTCGGCGTCCGCGCGGGTCATCTTCGCCGGGGTCAGGGTCAGTTTTTTCGCGTATCGCAGTACGGGCTTCAGGTTGTCGGCGACCGAGGCCGCGTCGAAGTCGGAGAGGAGCTCGCCCATCAACCCCTCATCGATGCCAAACGCGCGCGCGGTCGCCTCGTGCACCCCGTGGCAGTACCGGCAGGCGTTGAGGCCGGAGACGTAAGCCGCGATGAGCTCACGCTCGGCGACGCTGAGCGGAGACGGGCCGCGCAGCAGGGCCTCGTGGTACTCGAGCAGCGGCTTCGAGGTGGACGGGAACGCCTCGAACACGTGCAGCAGGACCGCCCCCGCCGGTAACGACTTGAGGAAGGACATCGCGCTCGGCCTCCGTTCTCGCTCGGAAGATGGATCTTAGCTTCCGTGCCCTCGCGGTGGGCGCCTCACCCGATCAGACCACCGAGGCGCCGCCGCACGAGGTGGTCGAGCGACCATGCCCCCGGCCCGCGGCACAGCAGCACGAGCATCATCGCCGCCCACTGGATGTGGGTGGGCCAGGCCTGCGGGTAGACGAAGATCTCGATCACCGCCGTCATGCCGAGGAGCACGAGCGCAGCGAAGCGCGTGGCGAGCCCGAGGACGAGCAGCACCGGCGCGCCGAGCTCGATCGAGATCGCCATGTAGGCGGCGAGCACCGGCGGCATGAACGGCAGCTTGTAGTCGGTGCCGAAGAGATAGAGCGTCGTGTCCCAGTTGGCGAGGTGCGCCATCGCCGAATTCCAGAACACCGTCGCCACCGCGAGGCGCAGCGGGATCGCTAGGAGCGTGTAGGGCACGGCTTCGAGCCAGCCGAGCACCCGGCCGACGACCGGGATCCCCGATGCCCCCGAAAAGATCGAGGCGATTCGATGATTCATGGCGAAGTCTCCGTTGCGACTTTCTTGTCCTCGATGGTGAACGCGACGAAGCGCCCGGCGGTGAAGTGCTGCGCGAGCAGCGAGTGCGCCTCGATCCCGCAAGCCGCATCGAGCACTTCGTGGAGCGGCCGCCCCGCGCACAGCTCGAATGCGAAGCGCCAGGCCGGCTCGCTCATGCGGCTCACGGAAGCGTCACCGTCGCGACGCTCGACGAGCAGCCAGGCGGGCCCGGCCGCAGGATCGATCGCCCCGAGCGCCGCGTCATCGCGCGCGAGCACCGCGCGCCAGATCTCGTCCGCGGGACAATCGGTGCGCAGCAGGCCAAGCGCAGGATGCGGCGCGAAGCGCACGCTCGCCCGCTGGACTTCGTTCAGCTCCAGGAGGCGCCCGACATCGAGCGGCTCGGCCTCCGGCGCGTGCAAGGCGCGGTTCACCGCCCACTCCAGGCGCGCGACATCGGGCAGATAGGCGAGCGATGCCGCGGGCGGGAAGCCCGCGAGGAAATCGGCGAACTCCGCGCCGTATTCGTCGAGCCAGGCCGCGCGTGGCGGGCGCTCGAAGGCGAACACCCGGGCCGCGCCGTCGAAGAATTCCTCCCCCACCAGGCGCTGCACGGCGGGGTAGCAGAGCCGCAGCGCGGCGCTGAGCCTGCTCGCGTAGCCGTTGCGGTAAACCGCGAGGCGCTGTGCGGGCTCGATCCCGTCCGCGACCACTTCCGCGCACGCCGCCGTCTCGCCGCCCTCGAGCAAGGCGCGGCGCAGCGCGTGCTGCAACTCAAGCAGCGTCGGCGTAGCGTTCACTGCGCTCGAGCTCTTCAAGCAGCACCGCGGCGCGCGCCGCTTCTTCGAGCAGCACTTCGAGCGGCGGCACGTCGGTGTCCCATTCGATGAGGGTCGGCACGGGACCGAAGCGCTCGAGCGCCTCGCGGAAGAGCGCCCACACCTCCGGCGCGACGGGCGAGCCGTGATCGTCGATGCGCAGTCTCCGGCCGGCCTCCAGCGTCCTCACCGAATGACCCGCAAGGTGGATCTCGCCGATCGCGGTCGCCGGCAGCGCGGCGAGATAGGCCGAAGCGTCCCAGCCGTGGTTGCACGCGCTCACGTAGATGTTGTTGACGTCGCACAGGATGCCGCAGCCGCTGCGCCGCGCGAGCGCAGCGAGAAACTCCCATTCCGGGATCGTCGAGTGCCGGAACTGCAGGTAGGTCGACGGGTTCTCGACGAGGATCGGCCGCGCCAGCACGTCCTGCACCTGATCGACGTGCCGGCACACGAGCTCAAGAGCTTCCTCGGTGAGCGGCAGCGGCAGCAGGTCGGCAAGATAGATGCCGCCCGCCACGCTCCAGGACAGGTGCTCCGAAACGAGCCCGGGTTCGAAGCGCTCGACCGCGCGCCGCACCCGCTCGAGGTGGATCGAGTCCAGCCCCCCGGCGCTGCCGAGTGAAAGGCCCACGCCGTGGAGCGAAACAGGATAGTCCCTGCGTAGCGCCTCGAGGCAGGCGGGCGCCGCTCCGCCGCCCATGTAGTTCTCGGTGTGCACCTCGAGCCAGGCGATTCTCGGGCGCGACTCGAGCACCTCCCGATGGTGCCGGAAACGCAGCCCGATCCCCGCATGGGCAGGGATCGGGCCGCGCCCCGGCGGCGCTGCGGCCGGTCGTGGCATCCGCAGGCTCAGGCGGGCTTCAGGCTGCCGCCGGCGATCTTGCTGCAATCGCCCGCCGGAAGCAGAACGAAGGACCCCGGATCGCGCGCGATCGTCGCCTGGCCGGCGCAGGAATGCGCTCCTTCGGCGCAGTCGTTCTTGCCCACTGCGTTGATGCCGAAGCACTTCTGGAGATGCTCCTTCTGCATCTTCGCCATGTTCTCCTTGACGATCGGCGGTGCCTTCATCTCTCCCTTCATTTCCGCCGCTTGGGCAGGCGCGGTCTGCATTGCGAGTGCGAGCCCGATTGCGGAAGTCAGCGTTGAAGCGGCCAGCAGCGTTCGATTCATGTCGAATCTCCTTGAAAAGTGCCCCTTTCTGGGGCGGTGCACGGATATCGCCCGCGGACGGCGGAAAGGTGCGGCGCCGGGGTGTGCGCAGGCTTGCAACTTCAGTCGTACACGCCGCGGGATCCTTACACGCGCTCGAACCGCGGGAAGTGGACGATGCAATGCAGCACGCGCACCTCGCGGTGCACGCACGGGGCGAGCCTCCCGGTCGGCGGCGCCGCCGCGAGGGCCTGCTCAGTCCGTCAGGCTCTCGATGATCGGGCAGCGGCCGCGTTGCTCGCCCACCTCGCACTGCGCGATGAGGCCGGCGAGCACGCGCCTGAGGCGCCGCAGGTCGGCGAGCCGCGCGTCGACCAGGAGCAGCTTTTGCGAAGCGAGATCGTGGGCGGCGCGGCAGCTTCGCGTGCGTTCGAGCCGTAGCAGCTGCGCGATCTCCTCGAGCGAGAAGCCGAGCTGCTGCGCTCGCTTGATGAAGCGCAGCCGCGCGAGCGCCTCCGCGCCGTAGCGGCGCACGCTATTCGGTGCGCGCGGCGGCCGGGCAATGAGGCCGCGGCGCTCGTAGTAACGCACGGTTTCGACGTTGACGCCAGCCTTGCGCGCGAGCCGGCCGATGGTCAGGGTCGGGTCCATGGGGGTCGCTTGACTCCGTAGGCGGATACGGACATTACACTGTTTTGCAGATTACGAGTCGAGGCAAAGAGCATGGACGACCTCAGGGCGAGCCGCGCGACGCTTGCGGGGGGATTCGTCGCCGCGATCACAGCCTCGGCGTGCTGTCTCGGCCCGCTCGTGCTGCTCGGCCTCGGGGTAAGCGGGGCCTGGATCGCGAACCTCACGGCGCTCGAGCCTTACCGGCCGCTGTCGGTCGCGGTCGCGCTCGCCTTCACCGCGCTCGCATGGCGGCGCATCTACCGCGTGCCGGCCGGTGCCGACTGTGCGCCGGGCACGGCCTGCGCGCGGCCCCGAACACGGCGCCTTTACCGCGTGCTCTTCTGGGTGCTCGCAGCGCTGGTGCTGGTCGCGCTCGGGTTCCCGTACGTCGCGCCGCTCTTCTACTGAACAGGAGGAACGACTTCCATGCGCACCCTGATCGCTGCCATCGCCCTGGCCCTCGCGCTTCCGGCAGCTGCCGCGCAGCTCGCCACGGTGACCCTGAGCGTCAAGAACATGACCTGCCCGGTCTGCCCAATCACAGTGAGAAAGGCGCTCCAGAAGGTGCGCGGCGTGGTCTCGGCGAAGGTCGACCTCGAGACCAAGACCGCGGTCGTCCGCTACGATCCAAAGCTCACCACCCCGCAGGCGCTGATCCGCGCCACGACCGATGCAGGCTACCCTTCCGCGGTGAAGAACTGAGATGGCCGAGCCGATCCTCGTCTCCGTCCTCACCTGCCCGCGCTGCGGCTTCGCGCGCGAGGAGAAGATGCCGACCGACGCCTGTCAGTTCTTCTACCAGTGCACGAGCTGCGGCGCGCTGCTCAGGCCCAAGCCTGGCGACTGCTGCGTGTTCTGCTCCTACGGCAGCGTCCCCTGCCCGCCGGTACAGGCGGCGCGGCAGTAGGACTCCTGCGGATCAGCCGGGCGCCGCGTACGGCCACTTCCAGTCGCGGATCTCGGGCATGTCCTCGCCGTGCGCGACCACGTATTCCTTGTGCGCGATGCGCTTGTCGCGCATGTGCTGCTTGAGATAGGCGGCCTTGGCGGCGAGCTTCGGCACGCGCTCGGCGACGTCCATCACCAGGTGGAAGCGGTCGAGGTCGTTCAGCACCACCATGTCGAAGGGCGTGGTGGTCGTCCCCTCCTCCTTGTAGCCGCGCACGTGCAGGTTGGCGTGGTTCGTGCGCCGGTAGGTGAGCCGGTGGATGAGCCAGGGATAGCCGTGGTAGGCGAAGACGATCGGCTTGTCGGTGGTGAAGAGCGCGTCGAAGTCGCGGCCGGAGAGCCCGTGCGGGTGCTCCTCGGCGGGCTGCAGCGTCATTAGGTCGACCACGTTCACCACTCTGACCTTCAGCTCCGGCGCCTCGCGGCACAGGATGTCCACCGCGGCGAGCGTCTCGATCGTCGGCACGTCGCCCGCGCAGGCCATGACCACGTCGGGCCCGGCGCTGCCGTCGTTGCTCGCCCATTCCCAGATGCCGATCCCGGCGCTGCAGTGCCTCACCGCGCTTTCCATGTCGAGCCACTGCGGCTCGAAGTTCTTTCCGGCGACGATCACGTTCACCAGGTGCCGCGAGCGCAGGCAGCGGTCGGCGACGCACAGCAGCGTATTCGCGTCCGGCGGCAGGTACACGCGGATCACGTCGGCCTTCTTGTTCACCACGTGGTCGATGAACCCCGGGTCCTGGTGCGAGAAGCCGTTGTGGTCCTGGCGCCAGACGTGCGAGGTGAGCAGGATGTTGAGCGAGGCGATCGGCCGCCGCCACGCGATCTCGCGCGAGACCTTCAGCCACTTGGCGTGCTGGTTGAACATCGAGTCGACGATGTGGATGAACGCCTCGTAGCAGGAAAACAGGCCGTGGCGCCCGGTGAGGAGGTAGCCCTCGAGCCAGCCCTCGCAGGCGTGCTCGGAGAGGATCTCCATCACGCGGCCGTCGGACGCGAGGAAGTCGTCGTCGGTCGGCAGCCGCTCGGCCATCCAGGCGCGTCCGGTCGCCTCGAACAACGCTCCCAGGCGGTTTGAGGCAGTCTCGTCCGGTCCCATCACGCGGAAGTTGCGCGAGGCGAGGTTCGCCTTCATCACGTCGCGCAGGTACACGCCGAGCACGCGCGTCGCTTCGGCGGTCGTGCCGCCCGGTTGCGGCACCGCGACCGCGTAGTCGCGGTGCTCGGGTAGCTGCAGGTCCTTGAGCAGCAGGCCCCCGTTCGCGTGCGGATTGGCGCCCATGCGCCTGCTGCCGGAGGGCGCGAGCGCGGCGAGCTCGGGCTTGAGCTCGCCATTCGCGTCGAAGAGCTCCTCGGGCCGGTAGCTTCGCATCCACTCTTCGAGCAGCCGCAGGTGCTCGGGTTTGGCGAGGTCGCCGAAGGGCACCTGGTGCGCTCGCCAGTGGCCCTCGGTCTTCTTGCCGTCCACCTCCTTCGGACCGGTCCAGCCCTTGGGCGTCGCGAGCACGATCATCGGCCAGCGCGGCCGCTCGAGCACGCCGCCCGCGCGCGCCGCGCGCTGGATCGCGCGGATCTCGGCGAGCACGGAGTCGAGCGTCGCCGCCATCGTTTGGTGCATCGCCATGGGCTCGCTTCCCTCGACGAAGCACGGCCGGTAGCCGTAGCCGATGAGCAGGCTCTCGAGCTCGTCGCGGCCGATGCGCGCGAGCACGGTGGGATTGGCGATCTTGTAGCCGTTCAGGTGCAGGATCGGCAGCACCGCGCCGTCGCGCGCCGGGTCGAGGAACTTGTTCGAATGCCAGGCGGTCGCGAGCGGTCCGGTCTCGGCCTCGCCGTCGCCGATCACGCAGGCGACGATCAGATCCGGGTTGTCGAACGCCGCGCCGTAGGCGTGCGCGAGCGAATAGCCGAGCTCGCCGCCTTCGTGGATCGAGCCCGGCGTCTCGGCCGCGGTATGGCTCGGGATCCCGCCCGGGAACGAGAACTGGCGGAAGAGCCGCTTCATGCCGGCTTCGTTCTGCGCCACGTTCGGGAAGAGCTCGCTGTAGCTGCCCTCGAGCCAGGTGTTCGCCACGAGGCCCGGCCCGCCGTGGCCGGGACCGGTGACGTAGAGGACGTTCAGGTCCTGCGCCCGGATGACGCGGTTGAGATGGACGTAGATGAAATTCAGCCCCGGGGTCGTGCCCCAGTGCCCGAGCAGGCGCGGCTTGACGTGCTCGCGCCGCAGCGGCTCCCTCAAGAGCGGGTTGTCGAGCAGGTAGATCTGCCCGACCGAAAGGTAGTTCGCCGCGCGCCAGTAGGCGTCGATCCTGCGCAGCTCATCGGCGGAGAACGCGCCTGCTTTCGAGGTTGCCGCTTCGTTCATATGCGTCCTCCTTCGGCTCGCCCGCGGTGCCTACAGCGGTTCGATGGGCCGGGCGCGGGAACGTTCAGCCCGGGGCGGCCGGCCGAACTCCGAGCTTACAGGCGGTTGAGCCGCTGCGTGTTGCCCACTATCGACAGCGAGCTGAATCCGGGACTTCGACTTGCGGTTCAAAGCCGTCGCCAACGCGCGACGCCCGGCACAAAACCGGCCTTTCCTGCGTGAACTTCCGGGCCCGGCCGCGAGTCGTCTGTTCATGCCGGTCCCTGCCGGTTCTCGCACAGGAGGCAAAGATGACACCGATCCGGAAATTGCTGCATGGCATGAAGCCCCGCGCCACCCCATTCGGCACCGAGAAGAGGCTTCTTCGCGTGCTCGGGTGCGACGGAGACAGGACCCTGGAGTTCTCCGAGTCCGACGCGAAGACCCTGGCCGAGGCCCGTTCCCTATTCGAGCGCTCCATGCAGGCCGGTGCCAGCGCGTTTACCGGGCGCGCCGGGCAACCGCTGCAGCGCATCGAGCGGCTCGAGGAGGCCGGCCCGGAAACGCTGCTCGTGCCGCGGAACGTCGGGGGATGACCGCAGAGCGCCTCGCCCTGCTGCTCGACTGGCACCTCACTTTCGGGCACAGGCTCCGGGCACTCGGGCCGTTCGACGCCTCGGGCGCACCGCGGCGGCGCGCCTGGGCGCTGCTCTGGCGGCACCTGTCGGGGGCGCAGCGCCGGGACCTGTGGTGGCGGCGGCATTTCGACGTCATCGGCTCGGACGCCCGGCGCTACCGCCTGAGCGCGGTGACGCGCGCGTACAACGTCCTCGACGTCGCCGCGCGCGTGCGCTACTGCGCGGGCCCTGAAGGCGTGCCGATGGGCGATTTCCTGCTCGGCCAGAAGCTCTGGCTCGAGGCCGATGCAGCGCGCTTGCTGAGCATCGCGCATTCGGGGCCGTGGGATCTCGTCCCGTGCTGGAACGGCACGCGCGCTCTGCCCTGAACGCGTACGGCCGCTTCCAGTCCCGATGCAGTGCGATCCTCGCCGCAACGGCGGCTAGAGCACAGCCCGGTTGAGCCGCAGCGCGTTCGTTACCACCGACACCGAGCTGAAGCTCATCGCGGCGGCAGCGATGATCGGCGAAAGGAGCAGGCCGAAGAAGGGATAGAGCACGCCGGCCGCGATCGGCACGCCGAGCACGTTGTAGACGAAGGCGAAGAAGAGGTTTTGCCGGATGTTGCGCATCGTCGCGCGGCTCAGGTGGCGCGCGCGCACGATGCCGCGCAGGTCGCCCTTCACCAGGGTCACGCCGGCGCTCTCCATCGCGACGTCGGTCCCGGTTCCCATGGCGATGCCGACCTGCGCCTGGGCGAGCGCCGGAGCGTCGTTGATGCCGTCGCCCGCCATCGCCACGAAGCGGCCTTCGCGCTGCAGCTGCCTGACCGCTTCGCTCTTCTGCTCGGGCAGCACTTCGGCCACCACGCGGTCGATGCCGAGCTTGCGCGCGACCGCGTGCGCGGTGGTCGGGTTGTCGCCGGTGAGCATCACGACCTGGAGCCCCGCCTCGTGCAGCGCGCGGACCGCCTCCGGCGTGCCTTCCTTGATCGGATCGGCGACGCCGACGAGGCCTGCGCTTCTGCCGTCGATCGCGACGAACATCACCGTCTGACCGTCGGCGCGCAGCGCTTCGGCGCGCCGGGCGAGATCGCCCGGGTCGATCGCGAGCTCCTCGAAGAGCTTGCGGTTGCCGATCGCCACGCTGCGCCCGTCGACGGTTCCGGTCACGCCGCGGCCGGTGAGCGACTGGAACTCCCCCGCGGGCGGAAGCTCGAGGTCGCGCTCCGCGGCGCCGGCCACGATCGCCGCGGCGAGCGGATGCTCGCTCGCGCGCTCGAGGCTCGCGCCGAGCGCGAGCACCGTGCGCTCGTCGAACCCGGGCGCCGCGACGACTTCGGTCAGCCGCGGCTTGCCGAGCGTGAGCGTTCCGGTCTTGTCGGTGACGACGGTATTCACCTTCTCCATGACCTCGAGCGCCTCGGCGTTCTTGATGAGAACGCCCGCGGTCGCGCCGCGCCCGGTGCCGACCATGATCGACATCGGCGTCGCGAGCCCGAGCGCGCAGGGGCAGGCGATGATCAGCACCGACACCGCGTTGATCACCGCGTGCGCGAGCCGCGGCTCCGGGCCCCACAGGCCCCAGACGGCGAAGGTGAGCAGCGCGACCGCCACCACGGCCGGAACGAAGTACGAGGACACCACGTCGGCGAGGCGCTGGATCGGCGCGCGGCTGCGCTGCGCCTCCGACACCATGTGCACGATCTGCGCAAGCAGCGTGTCGGCGCCGACCCGCTCGGCGCGCATCAGGAAGCTGCCGGTGCCGTTCACGGTGGCGCCGATCACCCGGTCGCCGGCGTGCTTTTCGGCCGGGATCGGCTCGCCGGTCACCATCGACTCGTCGATGGCGCTCGCGCCCTCGAGCACCGTGCCGTCGACCGGCACCTTCTCGCCCGGACGCACGCGCAGCCGGTCGCCCGGCTTCACCTGCTCGAGCGCGATGTCCTCCTCGCGGCCTCCATCGCGCACGATGCGCGCGGTCTTGGGCGCGAGGCCGAGCAGCATCTTGATGGCCGCGCTGGTGCGGCTGCGCGCGCGCAGCTCGAGCACCTGGCCGAGGAGCACAAGCGCGGTGATCACCGCGGCGGCCTCGAAATAGACCGGAACCAGCCCTTCTTCCGCCCGGATCGTCGCGGGAAAGATCCCGGGCGCGAGCGTGGCCACCATGCTATAGACCCAGGCGACGCCGACGCCCAGCGCGATCAGCGTGAACATGTTGAGATGGCGGTTGACGAGCGACTGCCAGCCGCGCACGAACAGCGGCCAGCCGCCCCAGAGCACCGCGGGCGTGGCGACGACCAGCTCGACCCATTGCAGCGGCCGCGGCGCGATCAACGCGTGGGTGACGCCCGGCGCGAGATCGGCCAGCGTCGCGAGCACGAACACCGGCAGCGCGAGCGCCGTGCTCACCCAGAAGCGGCGCGTCATGTCGCGTAGCTCGGCGTTCTCCTCCTCGGCCGCGCCGGCGGTGCGCGGCTCGAGCGCCATGCCGCACAGCGGGCAATTGCCGGGCGCGTCGCGCACGATCTGCGGGTGCATCGGGCAGACGTACTCGGTCTTTGCCGCGGCGACGGCGGGAACTTCCGGCTCGAGCGCCATGCCGCACTTCGGGCAGGTGCCGGGCCCGGGCTGCCGCACCTCGGGATGCATCGGGCAGGTGTAGATCGTCGCGCCGGAGGAAGGCCCCCCGATCGGACGGTCGCTAACGGGCTGGTCCATGGTGCCGTCCTCCGATCCGTTATCTCGCATTGAGCATCGAGGTGTCGGCGGCCCGCGGCATGCTCCGGGTCGCATCCCCGCGAGCGGGGCCCCTGCTCCGCCGGATCATGCCGCCCCCTTTGGCACGAAGCGGCGCAGCAGCGCGAGTGTGAGCCCGGGCACCAGCGCCCACTGCGCGAGCGGCGCGAGCCCGATGCCGAAGACGAGCGGCATCGCGGGAGCGTACGCCCAGCGCCCCGCCACGTACACGCTGTAGCGCTCGCTGAATATCGTATAGCTCACCGCCGCGAGCGTCGCAACCGCGAGCCCGCGCCACGGACGCGACCATGGCCAGGCGGCATCGCGTGCCGCGAGCGCAGCGAGCGCATAGACCGCCGCCGCGATGAGCGCATCGCCGGCCGTGCAGTGCACCACCGCCCACGCGTTCGCACCGGCGCTCCCCTGCCAGAAGATCGCGTAGAGCGGGAGCTGACCGATCTCCCAGAGCGCGTTCAAGGCGGTGGCGAGCGCGGCCCACGCTAGCCACGCGCGGATCGAGCGTCGCAGCCGGGCCGCGGACGACGGGATCACCGGCTCGATCCGCCGCACGGGTGCTTCGCGCCCCATCACGCGGACGGCCTCTTCCGCCCGGTCTCGTCCAGCAACCGGGCGCTCACCGGGCCGGTGAGCGGGCCCGGCGTCTGGTGAAGCACATCGGCCACGAGCCGCAGCCAGCCGCGCCGGATCGCGAGCCCCTTCACCGCTGCGTACACGGCCGGGATCACGACGAGCGTCAGCACGGTGGCGGAGATCATCCCGCCGACCATCGGCGCGGCGATGCGCCGCATGACCCCCGAACCGGTGCCGCTCCCCCACATGATCGGCAGCAGGCCCGCGATGATCGCGAACACCGTCATCATGAGCGGCCGCACCCTGAGCGCGGCACCTTCCATGACCGCTTCGTGCAGGTCGCTCACGGTGAGGCGTGCTCCGGCGAGCTGCCGCTCGTTCGCCATTCTGAGAAGCGCCTGGTCGAGGTAGATCAGCATCACCACCCCGGTCTCGGCGGCGACCCCGGCGAGCGCGATGAAGCCGATCGCCGCGGCGACGCTCATGTTGTAGCCGAGCAGGTACATGAGCCATATTCCGCCTACGAGCGAGAACGGCACCGAGAGCATCACGATCAGCGTCTCCGTGAAGCGCCGGAAGTTGAGGAACAGCAGCACGAAGATGATCAGCGCCGTGAGCGGCACCACGAGCTTCAGCTTCGCCTCGGCACGCTGCAGGTATTCGTACTGGCCGCTCCACGTCGCGTAGTAGCCGGGCGGGAACTTCACCTTCTGCGCCACCGCCCGCTGCGCCTGCGCCACGTAGCCGCCGATGTCGCGGCCGCGGATGTCGACGTAGACGTAGGCCGAAAGCAGCGCGTTCTCGGTGCGGATGCCGGGCGGCCCCTGGACGAGCCGTACGGTTGCGAGCTGCCCGAGCGGAATCATCGCGCCGTCCATCGCCGGCACGAGAACCTGGCTCGCGATCGCCTGCGGGCTGTCGCGCAGCTCGCGCGGGTAGCGCACGCTGACGCCGTAGCGCTCGAGACCCTCGACGGTCGTCGTCGCCATCTCCCCGCCCAGGGCGGTCGCGACCACCTCCATGAGGTCGCCCACCGCGAGGCCGTAGCGGGCGAGCGCCAGGCGGTCGGGGACGACCTCGAGGTAGTAGCCGCCGGTCACGCGCTCGGCGTAGGCGCTGGTCGTTCCCGGAACGGTCTTCACTGCCGCGGCGATGTCCTCCGCCAGGCGCTCGATCTCCCCCAGGTCCTTGCCGAACACCTTGACCCCGATCGGGGTGCGGATCCCGGTCGAGAGCATGTCGATGCGCGCCTTGATCGGCATGGTCCAGGCGTTCGCGACCCCGGGGAACTGCAGCGCCTTGTCCATCTCGGCGATTAGGGCGTCGAGCGTCATGCCCGGGCGCCACTGGCTTTGCGGCTTGAGGTTGATCACCGTCTCGAACATCTCGAGCGGCGCCGGGTCGGTGGCGGTGGATGCGCGTCCCGCCTTGCCGAGCACCGACTCGACCTCGGGAAAGCCCTTGATGATCCGGTCCTGGGTCTGCATCAGCTGCGACGCCTGCGTCACCGAGAGGCCGGGCAGCGTGGCCGGCATGTAGAGCAGCGTGCCCTCGTTCAGCGCGGGCATGAACTCGGAGCCGAGCTTGAGCGCCGGGGCCGCCGTCAGCGCGAGGATCGCCAGCGCAGCGACGATGACGAGCGTCTTCCAGCGCAGCACCCCGGCGAGCACCGGGCGATAGGCCCAGATCAGGGCGCGCACGATCGGGTTCCTGTCTTCGCGCGGGATGCGGCCGCGCACGAACAGCAGCATCAGCACCGGCACCAGCGTGATCGACAGGAGCGCGGCCCCCGCCATCGAGAACGTCTTGGTGTAGGCGAGCGGCTTGAAGAGCCTGCCCTCCTGAGCTTCCAGCGTGAAGACCGGGAGGAACGAAACCGTGATGATCAGCAGGCTGAAGAACAGCGCCGGTCCCACCTCCTTGCAGGCACTGATGACGGCCTCTACCCGGGAGCCCTCCGGACCGGCCCGCTCCAGGTGCTTGTGCGCGTTCTCGATCATCACGATCGCCGCGTCGACCATGGCGCCGATGGCGATCGCGATGCCGCCGAGGCTCATGATGTTCGAGTTGAGCCCCATGAACCGCATGGCGATGAACGCGAAGAGAACGCCGATCGGGAGCACGAGGATCGCGACCAGGGCGCTGCGCACGTGCATGAGGAAGAGGACGCACACCAGGGCGACGATCAGGCTCTCCTCGATCAGCGTGCGGTTCAGGTTCCTGATCGCCCGCCCGATGAGATCGGAGCGGTCGTAGAGCGCCCGCACGGAAACCCCTTGCGGCAGCCCGCTCGCCAGCTCGGCGAGCTTCGCCTTCACGTTGCGGATCACGTCGAGGGCGTTCTGGCCGTACCGGGCGACCACGATTCCCGCGGCGACCTCGCCCTCGCCGTCGAGCTCCGCGATGCCGCGACGCTCCTCGGGAACCAGCTCCACCCGCGCCACGTCCTTGAGGAGCACGGGAGTGCCCTTCTCGGCCCTGAGCACGAGGTTCTCGAGGTCGGAGACGCCGCGCAGGTATCCTCGGCCGCGCACCATGTACTCGGTCTCGGCCATCTCCACCACCCGCCCGCCCACGTCCTGGTTGCTCTCGCGGATCGCCCTCACGACCCGCGACAGGGGAACGCGGTACGCCTGGAGCGCGCGCGGATCGACCGTCACCTGGTACTGCTTGACGAAGCCGCCCACGCTCGCGACCTCGGAGACGCCCTGCGCCTTGTTGATCTGGTAGCGCAGGAACCAGTCCTGAAGCGTGCGCAGCTCGGCGAGCGTGTAATTCGCCCCCAGCACCGCGTACTGGTAGACCCAGCCCACGCCGGTCGCGTCCGGCCCCAGGGTCGGCGTCACCCCGCGCGGCAGCTTGGACGAGGCGAAGTTCAGGTACTCGAGCACGCGCGAGCGCGCCCAGTAGATGTCGGTGCCGTCCTCGAAGATCACGTACACGAACGAGGCCCCGAACATCGACAGGCCCCGCACCACCTTCGCGTTCGGCACCGCGAGCATCGCGGTGGTGAGGGGATAGGTCACCTGGTCCTCCACGACCTGGGGCGCCTGTCCCGGGTACTCGGTGTAGATGATCACCTGCACGTCGGACAGATCGGGGATCGCGTCCACGGGGGTCTTCACGACCGAGTACGCGCCCCAGGCGACGATGAACAGGGTCGCGAGCAGCACGAGGAAGACGTTGCGCACCGACCATTCGATGATGCGGTTCAGCATGTCAGTGCCCCGCGTGCCCGGGCTCGCTGCGATTCGCGGGCGCAGGCTCCGTTCCCGCCTCGGGTCGCCTCGCGGACTGCTGCGCGCCCTGGCTGCCGAAGCCTCCCAGGGCCGCCTTCAGGTTGCTCTCGGCATCGATCAGGAAGTTCGCGCTCACCACGACGTTCTCGCCTTCGGCGATGCCCTCCAGCACCTGCACGTACTCGCCCGCGCTCGCCCCGAGCTTCACTTCCCGCGGCGCGAAGCGCCCCTCCCCCGCGGCGACGAGGACTACCTGGCGCCTGCCGCTGTCGATCACCGCCGAGCTCGGCACGGCGAGCACCGGGGTTTGGTCCAGGCCGGCGGCAATCTCGGCAGTGCCGTACATCGCGGGCCTGAGCTGCCCCTGCGGGTTGGGAAGCTCGATTCGCACCTGCGCGGTGCGGGTGTCGGAGCTGAGCGTCGGATAGACGAAGGCCACGCGGCCGGCGAAGCTGCGGCCGGGGTAGGCGCCGAGCGCAATGCGCGCTTCCTGCCCCACGCGCGCCGCCGCGAGATCCTGCTCGTACACCTGCACCACGAACCACACGCGCGAAAGATCGGCGATCCGGTAAAGCGCTTCGCCCGGCATGAAGCGCATTCCCGCGACCGCCATCTTCTCGAGCACCACGCCGCTCGCCGGAGCGCGCAGGGTGAGCGCGCGCCGGGCCGTGTCCTGCTCGCGCAGGCGCGTCAGGTCCTGCTCCGAGACGTCCCAGTTGCGCAGCCTCTGCAGCGCGCTCTGCGCGAGCCGCGCCATGTCGGCGCGCACCTCGGGGCTGCCCTGCTGCGTCGCCTGCATGCCCTGCAGGGCGATGGCGTACTCGCGCTGCGCCGAAACGAGCTCCGGGCTGTACACCTCCATAAGGGGCTCGCCCCGCGCCACCGCCTGGCCGGTCGCGTTGACGTGGAGCTTCTCGATCCAGCCCTCGAATTTCGGCGCCACCGTGTGAAGCCGCCGCTCGTCCACCTGCACCGTGCCGACCGCGCGCAGCGTGCGGGTGAGCGTGCGCAGCCGCGCGGTCTCGGTCTTCACGCCGAGCTTCTGGACTCTCTCCGGCGTCAGCGCGACCTGGCCGCGCGCGCTCGCATCGCTCTCGTACACCGGCACGTAATCCATGCCCATGGCGTCCTTCTTGGGCACGGGCGAGGTGTCCGGCAATCCCATCGGATTGCGGTAGTACAGGACCCGCCCCTTGGGCTTTGCCTCCGGTGCGGTCTCGTCGGCGTAGACCGGAACGAAGTCCATGCCCATCTCGTCCTTCTTCGGAACCGGCGAGGTGACGCCGGAGTTCATCGGCGAGCGGTAGTAGAGGATCTTGCGTTCCGGGGTCGCCTTCGCCGCAGCGTCCGCGCGAGGCAATTGACCGCGCGTGCCCCACCAGTAGCCGGCGCCTGCCGCCGCGACGGCAAGCGCCGCGGCTCCGAAAAACATCGCGATGCGTAAAGCGTCTTTTTTCATGGCTCTCTCAGTGTTCGGCGGCGGTGCCCGCCGGCCGCCCGGTCAGGAAGTCGATCTCGGCGCGCGCCTTGTCGTAGCCCGCCACCGCCGCGGCATGAGCGACCCGGTAGTTGAAGACGGCCATCTGGCTGTCGAGCAGCGTGAGGAAGTCCGCCCGGCCCACTTGATAGGCGGAGAGCGCCGCGTCCAGCGTGAGCCGCGCCTGCGGCAGGATCGCGGTTTCGTAGAGGCGGATGGAATCCAGCCCCTGGCGCGCGCTGGCAACGGCCTGCCGCAGCCGCGCGCGCAGCTCGTCGAGCTGCGCCTGGTAGCGGCTTTGCGCCTGATCGCGCATCGCCTCGGCTTCGGCGACCCGAGGCTCGAGCTTGCTCCGGCGCCACAGCGGGAGATTGATGGCAACGGTCAGGCTCACCAGGTTCTCCTGGGGCATCCCCGGGAGGTTGTCCCGCTGGCCGTACGAGAATCGGACGTCGAAGTCCGGGTAGTAGTCCTTGTGCGCGAGCTCGACCCCGGTACCGCTGCGGGCGAGCGCGCTCTTCAGCGCGAGAAGCTGCGGGCTCACCCGTCCTGCGTCCGCCTCCAGGATCTCCAGCGGCGGCAAGGCGGCGTGCTGCGGCCGCAACGGCTCGGGCGCGATGGCCTCGCTTCGGCTCCTGCCCAGGAGCCGCGTCAGCTCGGATTCGGCGATGCGCCTTTCGCGGCCGAGGCTCAGCAGCTCGTCGTCCATCTTCGCGATCTGGGTCTGCGCCTTGAGCGCGTCGGCCTGGCTTGCCAGCCCGACCTCGTAGCGGCTGCGCACCAGCTCGAGCAGGCGCCCGAGCGCGGCCCTGTTGTCGCGCGTGATCCGGATCGATTCGTCGCTGAGCGCGAGGTCGTAGTACGCGCTCTTGACCCGCTGGACGACCCGGTTCGCCGTTTCCTGGTATGCGTAATTCGCCGCCTCCGCGTCCTTGGCGGCGAGCGCTTCGCGCAGGCCGCGCTTGCCGGGGTAGGGAAGCTTCTGCGAAAGGCCGATCATCTTCATGGTCATCGGCTCGCGGTCGAAGCGCAACGACTCGGCCGGAAGGTTCACCACGCCCGCCTCGAGCATCGGGTCGTCGAGCGCCCCCGCCTGCGGGATCCGTTCGCGTGCCGCCTTGCGCTCCTCGGCCGCGGCGCGCAGCTCCGGGTTGTGCTCGCGCGCCTCGGCGACGAGCGCGGCGAGCGCGGTCGCCGCGGGCGGCGTCGGCTCGGCCGCCAAGCTCGGCGTCGCGCCGAGCACGAGGAGCGCGCCGAAGCACGACAAAACCCGCCTGCACATCCTGCGATGCTTCATGCCACAGTCCTTTCTCATGTCGGGGCAATGCCGCGCGGCGCGGGAGGCCGCACGCCGCGCGGGCGTTCACAGCTTCGGGCTGAGGCTGCCCTTGAGCCGCAGGGTGTTCCAGACCGGATCGTTCTTCATCACGTAGATCGATCCGTCCATCGCTTCCATCGGCTGGCCCTCGGCCATCATGAGCGGATGGCGAGCGGAATCGAGCATCCTCATCTGCCCGTTCGCGTCGACGTAGAGGGTGGAACCGTCCTTCAGCGCGATCGACTGCCTGGCCGGCTGCGCCGCGCAAGCGGCGAGCGAAACCGTCAGCAGTGCGAGCAATGCGAGCTTGCGCATGGAGTTCTCCTGTCTTCCGTTGGATGGGTAACGCGTGCAATGCAACTCCGCGGCACGGGCGCACGCGCAGGCGCCGCAGCGGCCCCGGCTTGCGCGCAGGGCGCAGACCCGGGGTCCACCGGGCGGCCGGTGCGAAGCGCCCGGACGAAGGATCAGCTTCGGAAGCTGCGGTAGAGGATGAAAGCCGGAGGAGAGCACGCGCGCATCGGCAGCGCATCCGCGCTGCCCGACCGCGCCGCAGGAGCGAGACTCGGCGTCGCGGGCGCTGTCATCGCGGACATGCCCGCGTCCGTGACTGAACGCAGCGCCGACGACCTGACCGCCTTGATCGCCGCGATGCAGCCGATGTGATGCGCGTCGGAGCGGTCGCACTCCCCCGCGCCGCGCTGTGCGCCGGCGTGAATCTCCGCCAGCGGCATGGGACCGGAGCTGCCCGCCACGCGGCACAGCTGCGCAGCCCCGGCTGCCTCGGCAAAGAGGAACGCGAGGAGCGTGAAAAATGCCGTACGCCGCAGCAGCCTACGAAGCATCGGATGCACGCCGGAAGCCGCGCTCATCCGGCCCCGGACCCGGCCTGCGACAATCGATTTGCTGCGGCGCGCATTCGTTGCTGTCGGCATTCACCAGAATCGCTCGAAGCATACGGGGGCTCGGGAGGGAAGGATTGATCCACGTCAAGTCAATCGAGCCTGCGAGCCGCGCGGCACTGATGGCGTCGCGAGCACTGCGCCGCCGCCGGTTACCGGCTCGAACACGCGTAACGGCACGTCGAACCCCCGCACCGCGACCTCGCCCACGTCGCGGAGCGGCACCGCGCCTCCGGCGAGCTCCGCCGTGCGCGCCGACGCGAGGATGCGCGTGCCCAGCTCCTTGTTCAGCTCCTCCAGCCGCGCGGCCAGATTCACGGTATCGCCATGCACCGTGTAGCCCAGGCGCTCGCCGCCACCGACCGTGCCGCCCACCAGCGGGCCCGAGGCTACGCCGGTGCGGGCGCGCAGGCGCACCCCCTGCGCGAAGCTCGCCTCTCTCAGGTGCGCCTCGATCGCGCACGCTGCCTCGAGCGCGTCGCGCGCGTGATCCGGGTTGGCGAGCGGCAGATTGAACGTCGCGAGCACGGCGTCGCCCTGGAACTGGGTGATGACCCCCGCGTGCGCGTCGACGATGCGCCCGATCTCCTCGAAGTAGTCGTTGAGCAGCTCCAGGATCTCGCGCGGCGCGAAGCGCGAGGCCGTGCGCGTGAAGTCCTCGATGTCGACGAACAGCACGCTCGCCTCGCGTTCCTGGGGCGCGACCACGCCTTCCCAAGCGAGCAACGCCGCGGCGACGCTCTCCGGCACGAAGCGCGCGAACGTCCTGCGCATGCGGTCATGCTCGCGCAGGCTTGCGAGCATGCGGTTGAACTGCTCGGCGAGCAGCCCGAACTCGTCGTCGGACACGACGGGCGCGTCGACCGCGCGGCCGTCCTGGTCCGCGTGCCGCATGGCCGCGACGAGGCTGGACACGGGTCGCGACAGGCGTCGCGAAATCAGCCAGACGAGGACGGCGGCGAGGATGAGCGCGCCGAACAGGTCCATCTGCAGCGTCTGGCGCATCAGCAGCTGGCGGTGCACCGACGCCACGGCCGTCTCCGGCCCGTGCAGCCACTGATCCGCCGCGATGATGAGCACCGGGCCCAGCGCGACCACGGCGAGCGCCGCCGTGAGCCCGTGCATCAGCTTGCCGTCGCGGCGCGGACCGGGCTGTCCCATGTTCCAGAGCTCCCGGCGCAGCTCGATGGCGCAATCGACCGCCACGAAGTAACCGTAGAGCCCGAGGTAGGCGGCAAACAGGCCGACGTGCCCGAGCGTGTGGTACGCGGCAGCGCCCCCCGAGAGCAGCGCCCGCCACGAGCCCTGCACGGCGCCGATGTGCCCCGCCATGACCGCCGCCGCGAGGGCGGTCAGCCACAGGGCCGAAAGCACGGGCAGCGCGCGCAGGTGCGCGTTGGCGGCGTCGCGGCGCGCGCTGTCGCCGGCCAGGAACCGCCGCACGGGGCGGTACAGCAGCGCCGCGCCGCCAAGGTTCACGCCCGCGAGCAGCACCCCGACTCGCGCCAGCACGTCGCCGAGGAAGGCCTCGTGACCGGCGACGTATACGGCCGCCGCCCCGAGCGCCGCCGCCACGGCGGCCGCGCTCAGCATGGCGCCAAGGTAGCGCAGCAGCAGCCGATTCGCCCGGGTCAGGCCTCCGGGCGGGACAGCCGGTGAGCGAACCGTCGCGCCGGCGTCCGCGCGCCGGACCTCACTCACCGGAGCTCAGCGCCCACCGGAACACGCGCGGCGCGGATTCGCCCGCGCGCTGGATCCTGAGCTCGATGCTCGCCGGGCGCGGAGCGATCGGCGCGAACTCGAGCACGCCCTTGCGGTGATGCCCCCCAGGCGGATCGCCGCGCCAGGCGAGCGGCGCTTCCGCAGTGCCGCCGTCGGCGAGCGAGGCGCTCTTCGCGAGGTCGTCGTCGAGCGCGCCCGAATGCGTGGTGAGCACGATCTCGAACTTCCACGGGATGCCTGCAAGCGCGGTCGGGGTCGCCTGAATGGTCACGCCCGCGGCGCTGCTCGTCTGTGCGGCGGGCGGCGCGGCGAGCGCTGCGCCGCCCGCGAAGAGCGCGAGCGTCGTGGTTGCAAGAAAAGCGATCAAGCGGTTGCGCATTGGGCATGCTCCTTCAAGGCGTTGAAAAGCTTGCGGCCGATGTAGGCGAGCCCCGCGGCGTTGAACGCGAGGCCGACCCAGAAGAACTGCACCTGGTACTGCGTGGCGAAAGTCACGAGGCCCGCCGCCCCGAGGATCGGCGCCACGTTGACGAGGTAGTGCGCGCAGCAGGACACCATCGCCGCGGCCGAGGTCGTGCCCGAGGCTGCCATCATGCCCTTCGAGGCGCCGGCGCCGGCGACGACCTGCTTCAGCCGCACGTACAGGCCGACCTGGGTGCCGAAGCCCAAACCGAGCGGGACGATGTAGTGCCAGTACTGGGTGAACTGAGTGAGCGTGAACGCCCAGCCGGAGACGAGCGTCAGGACGCCGAAGTAAAGGACCATCAGCGCGGCGAAGGCGATGAGGCCCCAGCCGAGCGGCCCGAGGGCGCCGGGCGCAGCGCCCGGATGGCCGGCATGCAGATGATGATCGTAGTTCATGGAAGGCTCCTCGTTCGTTGATGGATGACCTGGCGCTACAGCCTGCCCGAGCGCAGTATCGCGATCGCCCACCACAGCCCGAGCACTCCCGCGATCCCGTAGCCGAGCAGGCCGACGAGCGGCACGCCCTCGACGTGCGCGCCGATATGGGTCCCCGTGAGGATCGCCGAGGCGATCACGATCGCGGCGATGACGAGGCTGAAGCTGAGGCGGTTCGTCGCGCGCTCAAGATGCCGCGTCAGCTCCTCGATGCGCTCGTGGCGCACGCGCAGCGCGAGCTCGCCTTTCTCGAGCTGCTGCAGCCCCTTGGCGAGCAGCTGCGGAAGCCTGAGCGCGAGCAGGCGCAGCATGCCCGCGGCGCGGTAGCCCTTGACCAGGGCCGACATGCCGCTCAGCTCCGGCAGCAGGTCCCGGCCGAGCAGGCGCGGCGTGTAGCGCTGCAGGGCGCCCGCCATGTCGAACGCCGGGTCGAGCGCGCTCGCCTGCGCCTCGACGACCATGAACGCCTTCATCACCAGCAGCCATTCGCGCGGCAGCCGGATCTGGTAGCGCTGCCCGAGCCGCACGAACTGGCGCAGGATTTCGCCGAACGAATAGGCGCGCGCCGAGGCCGCGTAGTACTGCTCGAGCGACTTCCCGAGGTCGCGCGCGAACGCGCGCTCGTCGACGCTCGCGGCGGCGATGCCGAGATCGAAGTACAGCGCGGCGAGCGCCTCCGCGTCGCGCGTCACGACCGCGAGCACCAGCTCGCGCAGGTTCTCCTGGTCGCGCGGCGTGAGCCGCCCGACGATGCCGAAGTCGTGAAAGCACAGCCGCCCGTCCTCCAGCACGAACACGTTGCCCGGATGCGGGTCGCCATGGAAGAACCCGTGCTCGAAGAGCTGGGCAAGGAAAAGCCGCGCGAGCTCGCCCGCGAGCCGCGCGCGCGCCGCCGGGTCCTCCGGATGCACGGCGTCGATCCGCGAGCCGGCGCTGTGCTCCATCGTGAGCACGCGCCGCGTGCTCAGCTCCCAGAAGATGCGCGGCACGTACACCGCCGGATCCTCCGCGAAGTTCTGCCTGAAGCGCTCGGCGTTCTGGCCTTCGAGCCGGAAGTCGAGCTCCTTGACGATCGTGTCGGCGAATTCCTCGGCGAGCCCGACCGGGTCGTAGCGCCGGCTCTCGGGCACGTGCTCGGCAAGCAGCCGGGCGCAGGCGAACAGGATCTCCAGGTCGGCGTGGATCGTCTGCTCGATGCCGGGACGCTGCACCTTGACGACGACCGGCGTGCCGTCGGCGAGCGTCGCCGCGTGCGCCTGCGCGATCGAGGCGGCGGCGAGCGGCGCGTCCTCCCATTTCGCGAACGACTCCGCGAGCGGCTGTCCGAGCTCCTGCTCGACCATGCGGCGCGCTTCCTGCGCCGGGAAGGGCGCCACCGCGTCCTGCAGCTTCTCCAGCTCGGCGACGACGTCGTCGGAAAAGAGGTCGCGGCGCACGCTCAGCAGCTGCCCGAACTTCACGAAGGTCGGCCCCAGCTCCTCGAGCGCGAGGCGCAGCCACACCGCGTCGCTCGGTGCCGCCGGCGCGCCTTCCTGCGCCGCCGCCGGAGGCAGATGCAGCTTCAGGCGCAGGCGCTCGATGGTGCGGCCCCAGCCGTGCCTCGCGAGCACGCCGAGAATCGCGCGCGCGCGCCGCAGGTTGCCGAGCGGAAGGACGTGCTCGGTCATCTGCCGCCGTGGAAGAAGTTGTACAGCGGCACGAACACCAGGCCGAAGTAGATGCCGTACACGAACACCTCGAGCAGCCCGAGCAGGAAGCTCTGCCAGCTGATCCAGGTGAAGCCCGGCAGGAGCTTCAGCCACGCCTCGTACATGTTCTGGTGAAAGACGAGGTCGTAGCCGACGCAGAACACGTACGTCACGGCGAGGAACGAGCCCATCGCGAGCCCGACGTCGCGCCAATAGAGCCTACCCATGGTGATGCCCTCCGTGCGTCGCTTGCGCTTCGGTGCCGGCGGCGAACTTCGCGGGGTCCTTCTCGAACTTGTCGCGGCACGAGGTCGAGCAGAAGTAGTGGGTTCGCCCGCGATAGACCGAGGCCGCCGCGGCCTTGCCAGGCTCGACGTCCATGCCGCACACCGGGTCCTTCACAGTACCGCCCGCGTCGTCTCCGCCTCCCTGCCCGCCGTGATGGCCGTGCCCGCCCATGATGTGCGCGCCGCATCCGAAGCGCATCAGGACAAAGAACAACACGCCCCAGAGCAGGATCGTGCCGAGCGATTTGAGCGTTGCCGGGTCCATGAGAATCTCCCGTCAGTAATCGAGCTCGCCGGCGCGGACGCGTTCGCCTCTACTTCGCCGGCGCCTGGTCCATCATCTGCTGATGCTCGAGCATCTTCTCCATCATCATCTGCATCATGTTCATGCGCTGCTCCATCATCTGCATGCGCCGCTCGGCGCTCATCGGCCCGCCGCCGCCCATGCCGCCCATCATGCGCATGCCTTGCTGCATCTGCGCCATGTGCTCCTGCATGAGCTTCGGCCGTTCGGCGGGATCGGTCGTGCCGCGGATGCGATTCATCTCTTCCTGCATCTGCTTGAAGCGCCCCATCATCTGCTGCGTCTGCGGGGCGGCCGGCGCGGCGCCCGCCGCGGGCTTATCCTGCGCGTAGGCCCCGCTCGCGGCTGCGGCCGCGATGCCCGCGGCAGCGAGCGCCGTGATGAGAGTGTTCTTGCTCATGGTGTGTCTCCTTTCGATCACAGGGGGTGGTGCTGCCTTACTGCGGCCGGGCTGACGCCCCTTGGCGCCACTTGAGCCGCGGAAAGAATCTCGGCGTGCGCGCGGCGTAGCGCGCGTAGGCTTCGCCGAACTGCGCTCGCGCCTCGCGTTCCTCCGCGAGCGCGAGCCGCACGTACATGGTGACGAGCACCGGGAACATGGCGACCGTGAGGATCGTCGGCCATTGCAGGAGAAAGCCGAACATGATCAGCACGAACGCGGCGTACTGCGGGTGGCGGATGCGGCGGTAGGCCCCTTCGGTCGCCAGGCGGCCAGCGCTTTGCGCCGCGTGCAGCACCCGCCAGGCCGCCGCGAGCAGGTAAAAGCCGCCGAAGACGAACACGCTGCTCAGGATGTGGAACGGCCCGAAGTGCGGGTTCGCGCGCCAGCCGAAGAGGTCCTCGAGCAGGTGCCCGGCGTCGTGCGAATACCAGTTCACGTTCGGGTAGCGGCTCTGCAGCCACCCGGAGAGCAGGTAGATCGTGAGCGGGAAGCCGTACATCTCGGTGAAGAGCGCGACGAGAAAAGCCGAGAACGCGCCCATCGAGCGCCAGTCGCGCTTCGTCTGCGGCCGAAAGAAGCTGAAGGCGAAGATGATGAACACCGCCGAGTTGATGATCACCAGGGACCAGAGGCCGTAGGCCTGGGGTTGCTCGTTCACCGTTTATCTCCCGATTCGGCTTGATCGCGTTGCGCGCCGTGGCCGCCGTGCCCGCCGTGCATGAAGTGCATCAACGGGCAGAGCGCGAGCAGCAGCCACGGCAGCGCGCCGAGCACGTGCGCGGTGTGCTCGGTGACGAGGAAGAATCCCGCGATCGCCGCGAACCCCAGGAAGATCCACTTGCTCATCCCCCATCGGGGCGCAGCTCGATGCGCCGCGTGCTCGTCGCTCATCGCCCGCCCTCATCCGCCCAGGTCGCGCTTCTTCTGCTCGTACTCGTCCTTGCCGATCTCGCCGCGCGCGTAGCGCTCCTTGAGGATGTCGAGCGCGCGGTCGCGCGATTCGCGCTCGCCGCGGCCGCTCGGGCCGCCGAAGATCCACTTCGCGAGCAGCACGATGCCGAGGATGATCAGCACCCACCAGAGCAGCATGCCGATCATTCCGAATCCCCAGCCGCCGCCCCAGCCCCAGCCGCCCATCATTCCGGGGCCGTAGCCGTAACCCTGCGCGTCCGCGAGCGGCGTTGCGCCGAGCAGCGTTGCGAGCGCCGCGGTTGCGGCGATCGGTGTGCGTTTCATGGTCGAGCCTCCTTGACGTTGATCGGGTGACACGGTTGCGATGCGATGCCCGGGGCCTCGTGTCGGTCGGCCGGCCGAGCAATCTCGAGCCGCAGGCGGTCCATTCCGGTGACGAGCGCCTGCTCGCCGAGCTCGAAGGCGGCGCCGCCGGTCTCCGCGCCCCAGTACTCGCCGCCCACCTGCAGCGTGACTCCGCGCCGATCGACGCGCACCACGCGACCGACTCGGCCGATCAGCCCGTCTGCGCCGTTCAGCCGCGGCAGGCGCATTGTCTTCAGCGCGAGGACGTAGGTCGCGAGCGCGATCGCGAGCGCCACCGCGTACAGCGGAACCGCGACGGCGGGCGGCAGAAGCCAGAACACCGGCAGCGCGAGGAGCGGGAGCAGGAGCACCAGGTGGCACACGGCGCTGCTCCCGCTCCATCCCTCACACGGCGGCGAGCACCCGCTCGAGGCGCTTGCGCACCTCGGCGGCCAGCTCGCCGATCTCGGGCCGGCCGACGAGCTGCATCACCGCCTGCGGGTCCATGATCTCGACCAGCGTGCGACCCGTGGCGTCCTCGCGCACCACGACGTTGCACGGCAGCAGCGCGCCGATCTGCGGCTCGGCCTCGATCGCGCGATGCGCGAGCGGGGGATTGCACGCGCCGAGGATGCGGTAGGGCCGCATCTCGGCGCCGAGCTTCTTCTTCAGCGTCGCCGCGACGTCGATCTCGGTGAGCACGCCGAAGCCCTCCTTGGCGAGCGCGGCGGTGACCTTCGCCACCGCCTGCTCGAAGGGCTCGCTCACCGCCTTGCCGAAGGTGTAGCCGGATGCCATGGCGAATCTCCCCGGCTCAGTGCCACGGAGCGAACGCGCCGCGGCGCCAGGTCTGCAGCCGCTCGCGCTGCTCCTTCGTGAGCACCGCGTCGGCCTTGGCGCGCGTGTCGAGCCGCGCTTCGAGCTGCTGCAGGCGAAGATCGGCGAGCGCCTTGTACGCCGAGCCGACCGCCTTGCGATCCGGCGCCTCGTTCGCGAGCAGCTCGCGCAGCTTCCCTGCCGCGGCGAAAGTCTTGCTCGCGAGGTCCCACTGCTTCTGGCGTGCGTCGGCGTAGATCTTCGCGATCTTGGCGGCCTGCTCGTCGCTCAGATCGAGAATCGCCAAAGGACCGTAGCCACCCATCATCCCCGGCCCCATGCCGTAGCCACCCATCATTCCCGGGCCGTAACCTCCGCCCCAGCCGCCCATCATTCCGGGGCCCATGCCGTAGCCGCCCATCATGCCCGGGCCATAGCCGCCGCCCCAACCGCCCATCATCCCCGGGCCCATTTCGTAGCCACCCATCATTCCCGGCCCCATGCCGTAGCCACCCATCATCCCCGGCCCCATGCCGTAGCCACCCATCATCCCCGGGCCGTAACCTCCGCCCCAGCCGCCCATCATCCCGGGGCCCATCCCGTAGCCGGGACCGTAGCCGCCCGCCGGCTGCTCTTCCACAACCTGCCGCACTCCGGCGCCGGACATCATTCCCGGGCCCATGCCCGTTACCGAGCTGCTCTCGGCGAGGCCGGGGGCCGACCACGCGGCGAGTCCGCCCGCCGCGGCGAGCGCGACCAGGCTCGTGCGCACACTGCTCTTCGAGAATTTCATTTCAGCTCTCCTTGCAGGATCGTCTAACGGTGAATTCGGCTCACTTTCCGGACGCGCTCGCGACGGCAGGCCGCGCTTGCGCGCTTCGTACTCGGATTGGACAGCGGCGCGCGTCGTGCGCGCCGCGAGGCTAGATCAGCCGGCGCGCGCTGCGCGCGTGGTAGGAAAGCGCAGGCGGGCGCGCGCCGTCCCGAAGCGAGGCGAGCGGGGCGCTCGGGACCGACTGATCGACACTTGGCACCCGGGGCACGAATGCCGGCAGAACCGGCGGCGGCGCAGAGCGCATCGGCGGCGCTTCCGCGCCCGCGGTGCTCCGATTCGTGCAGCACTCGGTCGACCCATGCGTCTCGTGCGACCCGGCCATGCTCTCGTCCGCGCCCGACGACGCCTGCGCTGCCGAGACCGTCAGGGGTGCGGCGCCGTGAGACAGCGCGGGCCAGCACAACGCAGGCTGCAGCAGGAAGACGAACAGCGCGAGAACCGCCATCGGCACGGACCATCTGTGCGTGGGCATCGCGAGCATCGGCGCAGACCTTGTCAGCGTGGAGCGGCCCTTCATGCGAGCAATGTAGGCGCCCGGCGCCGCAGCCTTTTTGATATTGATCAAACTCCGCGGCCCCCGCGAGCGCCATTCTGCGAACCTTGCGGCACAGGAGTACCCGCCGCGCGTCAGGCGATTGCGGGGTAGCCCGCCCACGCACGCGCTTGGTCGCAAGATCCGCGTCGACCGACGCCCCCGGGTCGACGGGCTTGACCGTCCTGGTGACCGAGGCGACGCAGTGCTCGCAGGTCATGGCCTTCGCGAGCAACTCGATCATGGCGGTTCTCTCCGTGAGGGGCTCGAAAACACCGCCACTCTCCACCTTGACACGATGGCAGAGTCAAGCGCCGGGCGGGCGTTGACCTTACCCTCGTGGAAAGGTTTAGCATCCGCTCATTCAGATTGAATCGCCGGGGCTCTCCCGGCACGAAGGCAGGCTCGACATGGAAGGCATGCACATGAACATCGGCGGCGCCGCGCAGGACTCCGGCGTGTCGGCGAAGATGATCCGCCACTACGAGCGGATCGGCCTCATCCCGGCGGCCCACCGGACCGGCTCCGGCTATCGGACCTACACGCACATCGACGTGCACACGCTGCGCTTCATCCGGCAGGCGCGCAGCCTGGGCTTTTCGATCGCGCAGATCGAGGACCTGCTCGAGCTGTGGCGCAACCCGCGACGCTCGAGCAGCAAGGTCAAGGCGCTCGCGCTCGCGCACGTCACCGAGCTCGACGCGCGCATCGCCGAGCTGGAGGCGATGAAGCGCACCCTGATGCACCTCGCGGGCCACTGCCACGGCGACGAGCGCCCGGAGTGCCCGATCCTCGAAGGCCTGGCCTCCGAGACGCCGCTCGCGAAGCCGCCCGCCGTGCGGCGCGCGGGGATCACGCCGGCGAAGCGGCGCTCCGGGGAGCGCGCTTCGCGGCCATCGCGCCGCGCGTGGGCAACCTGATGCTCGGCGCGAAGGCTGGCGTCTCGCTAGCCCGGGCTCAAAGCACTCGGCTTTCTCTTTTCACGTTCACGAGGACAGACGAACCATGAAACCGCGAGCCCGGTTTGATTCCACGACTCGATGGCTGCTCGGCGCGCTCGTGCTAGCCACCGCTGCAATTGGATTTCACGAAGGATCGGCCGTTGCCGGGGAGCCTGCCATGCCCTCCGGTGCGCGGCTTGCCGCGTGGCAGGACAATGGCCAGGGCGGCCGATACGTGCTGCAACTTGCCCAGGGTCGGTCGCTCCCCGTGGGCGAGCGAGTTGCCGGGATCGTCACGAGCGACAGCAACTGCGAGGCGGATGCCGAGGGCTTGAGTCATTGCCATAACACCATCGACCTGGCAAACGGCAGCCGCATCGTCGTCATCAACACGCACCAGATGAGCCGCAACCGGTGCCTCGGACCAGGAGATCGAGTTTCGCTCACCGGAATTGGCGCCTCATGGGTGGTTGGAACATTGTGAAGTAGCGCGCACCGGCACGCCCCGCGCGCCCGGCCTCCGCGACTTTCGCGCGAGCGCCTCGCGCCGATCTCCAGGCCAAGCTACATGGATCGTCGCGAGGATGCCGCGCCGGCTGCCGGTCGTCGACTACCGGCCACGATCGGTTCCATTCGATTCCGCGCCCTCCCGGTTTACCCGCTCTTCTTTTCGCCGCTCGCTTTGCGGGCCCGTCGTTCCCCGATCGGCATTCTCGCCGCTCGCGCCGGCTTCGCTGGACGGAACGTTATTAGGCGTCGTCTGCCGATCACCGTAGGCGCCACCGCCCCTGCCACCGTAAGCCCCGCCTCCCATGCCTCCGTAGGCTCCGCCCCCCATTCCGCGGTAGGAGCCGCCGCCCATGCCTCCACCCATACCTCCGCCCATGCCCCCGCCCATCATT
>JAKALD010000207.1 GCA_021813275.1 Pseudomonadota bacterium
GGAGGCGCACATCTTCGTCGGCATCGAGGTGCACGACCGCGGGCAGACCGGGCGCATCGTCAGGAACCTCGAGCGCCACGGCTTGAGGGCGCTCGACCTCTCGGGCAACGAGATGGCGACGCTGCACCTGCGCCACATGGTCGGTGGGCGCGCGCCCTGGTCGGGCGACGCGCGCGCCGCGCGCGCCGCGAACGAGCTGCTCTACCGTTTCGAGTTTCCCGAGCGCCCCGGCGCCCTCATGAAGTTCCTGTCGAGCATGCGCAGCGACTGGAACATCAGCCTGTTCCACTACCGCAACCAGGGCGCCGACTACGGGCGCGTGCTGGTCGGTATCCAGGTGCCGCCCGCCGAGATGCGCGAGTTCCGGCGCTTCCTCGCGGAGCTCGGCTATCCGCACGCCGACGAGACGCGCAATCCGGCCTACCGGCTGTTCCTCGGGTGACCGCGCGCACCCTGCAGCTCACCGGGCGGCTGCGCGCCTGCGCGCTCGCGAAGCGTTAGCGCTCACTTTCGCCGAAATAGCCAGGCGCGATCTCGCCTGCATAGCACACGGGCGAGGCGAGCGCGCTCGGCTCGCCGGCGGGCGGGGCGCCCAGGAACACGAGCCCCTCGGGATCGCGGCGGTACACGCCGCGCTCCGTCACGACGTAATCGAGCGGCACGTCCCAGCTCTGCGGGTGGATCGTCGCCATGCGCGCCAGCTCGTAGGAGACGCCGATCGTCACCGGCTTCTTGGCGAGGCTCGCCAGGGTCCGGTCGAAGAACCCGCCCCCATAGCCGAGCCGGTAGCCGTTCGCGTCCCAGCCGTTCATCGGCACGAGCACGACCTCGGGCTGGATCTCGCGCGAGCCGACCGGATACGGGATGCCGAGCGCCCCCTTCGCCAGCTGCACGCCGGGATGCCACTCGCGGAAGACGAGCGGCGCGCCGCGCGCCACCACGACGGGCAGGGCGGTCACCGCCCCCTGCTCGCGCAGCCGCCGGGCGAGATGGCGCGCGTCGTACTCGTTGCGGATCGGCCAGCAGAACGCGACGCTCGCCTTGAACAGCCCCGGGAACGTGCGCGCCAGACCGTTGTCGATGCTGCGTCGGCAGCGCTCCACCTCGTCCGGCGCGAGCGCCAGCCGCGCGGCGATCAGCCGCTCGCGCTCGCCTTGCCGCCAGCGTTTGAGAGCGTCGGGCTGCATGCGGTAGTGCTATGCTGAGTACATGATTTTGCGGCGCTTTCAAACTATAGCACCGGCGATCGTGGCGCTGGTCTTGACGCTTGCGGGCCCGGCCACGGCCGCTGGCCGGGAGCCGAGCGCCGAGCGCGCTTTCCTCGCTGCCTACGACGCCTACCGCGCCGGCAGCCTGGTGCGGCTCGCGCGCGAGGCACCTTACCTGAAGGGCTACGTGCTCGAGCCCTACGTCGAGTTCTGGCGGCTGGAGCTGCAGCTCGACGACCCGCGCGCGGACGGCGCGGTGCGCGCCTTCCTGCGCGAGCACGCGGGCAGCTACCTCGCGCAGCGCCTGCGCGCCGACTGGCTCGCGGCGCTCGGCAGGCGCGCCGACTGGCGGGACTTCGAGCAGGCGCTCGGCGGGCTCGCGCGGCCGGACCTCGAGATCCGCTGCTACGCGTGGAGCGCGCGCGTCGCGCGCGGCGACGAAAGCGCCTACGAGGACGCGCGCGCGATGTGGAGCGTGCCGCGGGAGCTGCCCGAAGGCTGCCGGGCGCTCGCGCGCCAGATGGTCGAAGCCGGCCGGCTCGACGTCGACGACATTTGGGAGCGCGTGCGGCTGCTGCTCTGGGACGGCAAGCTCAGCGCGGCGCGGCGCGTCATCGCCTTGCTGCCCGCGGGCGAGGCGCCGAACGAGGGCGTGCTGACGCAGGCCGCGGTCGCGCCGCGGCGCCTGCTCGCCCAGCTGCCGCGCGACCTGAAGCGCCGGCCGGTGCGCGAGGCCTTCATGTTCGCGCTGACGCGCCTGGCGCGCGAGGACCCGGACGAGGCCGCCGGCGTGCTCGGCGCCAAGCTCGCCAGCCGCTTGCCCGCGGCCGACACGCGCAGCCTGTGGGCGTTCGTCGCCACCGAGGCGGCGCGCGACCACCTGCCGGAAGCGCTCGAGTGGTACGCGCAGGCGGGCGAGGACGAGGGCTTGAGCGACGAGCAGCTCGAGTGGAAGGTGCGTGCCGCGCTGCGCGCGGGCGACTGGCGCAGCGTGCGCGAGTCGATCGACGCGATGTCGGCGGCGACCAGCCACGAGCCGGCCTGGGTCTACTGGTATGCGCGCGCGCTCGCCGCGCTGGGCGACCTGCGGGGCGCGCACGCCTATTTCCTGATGATCTCCGACGAGCCCAACTTCTACGGGGTGCTCGCCACCGAGGAGCTGGGCTACACGGTCGCGCTGCCCAAGCGGACCTACGTGCCGACCGAGCAGGAGGTGGCGCAGGCGCGCCGCGACCCGGGCCTCGAGCGCGCGCTCGAGCTCTACCGGCTGGACCTGCGCGGCGAGGCGACCCGCGAGTGGATCTACGCGATCCGCGGGATGAACGACCACCAGCTGCTCGCCGCCGCGGAGCTGGCGCTGCGCGCGCACGTGTTCGATCGCGCGATCAACACCGCCGACAAGACCACGGTCCTGCAGAACTTCAAGATGCGTTACCTGATGCCGTTCCGCGACCTGTTCGGCAAGTGGGCGCGCGCCTCCCAGCTCGACGAGGCCTGGGTGCTCGGGCTGGTGCGCCAGGAAAGCCGCTTCATCGTAGACGCGAGATCGGGCGCGGGCGCGCGCGGCCTGATGCAGCTCATGCCGCAAACCGCGCACTGGGTCGCGCGCAAGATCGGCCTGCGCTACCGCCTGGACGAGCTCGCCGACGCGCCGACCAACATCGCGCTCGGCACCCGCTACCTGAAGATGGTGCTCGACAACCTCGGCCACCCGGTGCTCGCCTCGGCAGCGTACAACGCCGGGCCGCGCCGCGCCGCGCGCTGGTGCGCGAGCCGGCCGCTCGAGGGCGCGGTCTACGTCGAGAGCATCCCATTCCGGGAGACGCGCGACTACGTGGAAAAAGTGATGACGAACACGGTGTTCTACGCCGCGCTCCTCGGCCAGCCCTACGTGCCGCTCAAGGAGCGCCTCGGCACGGTCCCGGCGCGCTCCGCCGAGCGGCTCGACGACGTGCCCTGAAGCCGGCGGCGCCGGGCGGCGCTTTCGCGCGCGGCGCGCTATCATTCGGACCAACTCCAAGAACCCGAAGACGCGCGCACCGCGCGCGGCTTCGCTCCCGTCATGCGCCTGCAGAACTTTCTCGTCCTCGGCGGATCCGGCTTCGTCGGACGGCATCTGGTCGCGGCGCTCGCCGCGCGCGGCGCGCGCGTGACCGTGCCCGCGCGCCGCCGCGAGCGCGCCAAGGAGCTGATCCTGCTGCCCACCGTCGACGTGCAGGAGGCCGACGTCAAGCGGCCCGGCGTCCTCGAGCGCCTGACCGAGGGCTGCGACGCGGTGGTCAACCTGGTCGGCATCCTGCACAGCCGCCGCGGGCGCAGGAGCGAGCGCGGCCCGAACGACTACGGCCCGGACTTCGCGCACGTGCACGTCGAGCTGCCGCAGGCGATCGTCGCGGCGTGTCGCGCGACCGGCGTGAAGCGGCTGCTGCACATGAGCGCGCTCGGCGCCGCGCTCGAGGCGCCGAGCGAGTACCTGCGTTCCAAGGGGGTGGGTGAGCAGGCGGTGCTCGCCGCCGACGACCTCGCGGTGACGGTGTTCCGGCCCTCGGTGATCTTCGGCCCTGGCGACAGCTTCCTCACCCTGTTCGCGCGGCTCGCCCGCATCCTGCCCGCGATCGTGCTCGCCTGCCCCGAAGCGCGCTTCCAGCCGGTGTACGTGGGCGACGTGGTGCAGGCCTTCCTCGCGGCGCTCGACGAGCACGCGGCCTTCGGGCAGCGCTACGACCTGTGCGGGCCGAAGCGCTACGCGCTGCGCGAGCTGGTCGAGTACGTATGCCGGCTCACCGGCCGCCGGCGAGCGGTGATCGGCCTGTCGGATCGCCTGTCCTACCTGCAGGCGCGCCTCATGGAGTGGAGCCCCGGGCCGCTCATGACGCGCGACAACTACCGCTCGATGCAGGTGCCGAGCGTGTGCGACTGCGCGCCGCCGTTCGGCATCCGGCCGGCCGCGCTCGAGGCGGTCGCGCCGGCCTACCTCGCGCCGGCGGCGCCGCGCTACGACGCCTACCGCTGGCGCGCACGGCGCGGCTGACATGAGCGCCCCGCTGCTGGTCATCGGCAACAAGAACTATTCGTCCTGGTCGCTGCGCGCCTGGCTGGCGATGAAGGCGCTCGAGCTGCCCTTCGAGGAGCGGCGCATCGCGCTGTACGTGACCGGCGCGAAGGAAGAGATCCTGCGCGACTCGCCTTCCGGCAAGGTGCCCTGCCTGGTCGACGGCGCGGTGCGGGTCTGGGAGTCGCTCGCGATCCTCGAGTATCTCGCCGAGACGCATCCCCAGCTGTGGCCGGCGGCGCCGGCGGCGCGCGCCGTGGCGCGCTCGATCAGCGCGGAGATGCACGCCGGCTTCGCGCAGCTCCGCCAGCACATGAGCATGAACGTGCGCAAGCGCTATCCCGGCAAGGGGCGCACTCCCGAGGTGCTGCAGGAGATCGGCCGCATCGCCGCCCTGTGGAGCGAGTGCCGCGCGCGCTTTGGCGGGTCCGGGCCGTACCTGTTCGGGCGCTTCTCGGCCGCGGACTGCATGTATGCGCCGGTGGTGCTGCGCTTTCGCACCTACGAGGTCGATTCGCCCGCGGATTGCCGCGCCTACTGCGAGGCGATGCTCGCGCTGCCCGCGATGCGCGAGTGGATCGCCGCGGCCGAGGCCGAGCGCGAAGTCATCGAGAAGTTCGAGCCCTACGGATAGCCTGCCCGGGGGCCGCATGGATTTCCCCGACGGCTACCTTCCGCTCCCCTGGCTTGCGGCGGGCTGGATAGCGCTCGCACCCCTCGCGGCGTGGCTCCTCTTGCGCGCCCGGCGCGCCCGACTCGATCTCAATCTGTGGCTCGCGAGCTGTGCGCTCGCGGCGGCGCTCTGGCTGGTGCGCGCCGGCGTGCAGCCCGCGCTCACGCTGCACTTCGTCGGCGCTGCGGCGCTCTACCTGATGTTCGGCGCGCCGCTCGCGATCGCCGCAATCGGGCTGGTCGCGCTCGTCGCGGCGGCGCTCGGTGCCGGCGGGTGGCAGGCGCTGCCTTGGCAGGTGCTTCTGGAGGGCGCGCTGCCGGTCGGGGTCGTGCACCTCGCGCGCCGCACGCTCGAGCGGCGGCTGCCGCCCAATCCTTTCGTGTACTTCATCGGCGTTGCCTACCTCGGCGCCGGGCTCTCGCTCGCCGCGGTGGCCGGCGCGACCGGCGCGCTGCACGCGCTGGCCGGCCGTTACACCGTGCGCACCGTCGTGGACGACTACCTCGCGTACGCGCTGCTGCTCGCCTTCGGCGAGGCGTTCCTCACAGGGATGCTGATCACCTTGTTCGTGGTATATCGCCGCGAATGGGTGGCCACTTTCGACGACGCGCACTGGCTGCGCAGGCGGCGATGAGGGCGCACGCCGGATGAAGGCCTACATCGTCGGCGGCGCGGTGCGCGACGAGCTGCTCGGCCTGCCGGTGGCCGACCGCGACTGGGTGGTGGTGGGCGCCACCCCCGAGGAGATGGTCGCGCGCGGCTACAAGCCGGTGGGCCGCGATTTCCCCGTGTTCCTGCATCCGCAGACGCGCGAGGAGTACGCGCTCGCGCGGACCGAGCGCAAGAGCGGCCGCGGCTACAAGGGCTTCACCGTGCACAGCGCGCCGGACGTGACGC
Source organism: Pseudomonadota bacterium (assembly GCA_021813275.1). Classification (GTDB taxonomy): domain Bacteria; phylum Pseudomonadota; class Gammaproteobacteria; order Burkholderiales; family SG8-39; genus JAKALD01. The sequence goes on from JAKALD010000207.1 coordinate 5,831, forward strand.
TCGAGCAGGACCTCGCGCGGCGCGACCTCACGATCAACGCGATGGCGCGCAACGAGGCGGGCAGGCTCATCGACCCGTTCGGCGGCGAGCGCGACCTGCGCGCCGGGGTGCTGCGCCACGTGAGCGAGGCGTTCGTGGAGGACCCGGTGCGCGTGCTGCGCGTGGCGCGCTTCGCCGCCCGCTACGGCTACCGCATCGCGCCCGAGACGCTCGCGCTCATGCGCCGCATGGTCGCCTCGGGCGAGATGCAGTTCCTGGTGGCCGAGCGCGTCTGGCAGGAGCTTGCCCGCGGCCTGATGGAAAAGGATCCGGCGCGCATGCTCGAGGCGCTCGAGCAGTGCGGCGCGCTCGGGCCGCTGCTTCCCGAGCTCGCGCATGCGTTCGCCGCGCCGCAGCCGCGCGAGCGGCTCTTCGCCGCGCTCGGACGCGCGGCGCAGGAGGAAGCGCCGCTTCCCGTGCGCTTCGCGCTGCTCGGCTGGATGGCCGTCGAAGAGTGCGAGCCGCGGCTCGAGGCGCTCGCCGCCCGGCTGCGCCTGCCCAACGAAGTGCGCGAGCTCGCGCTGCTCGCCTGCCGCAGCCGCGCGGCGCTCGCCGAGGCGCCGCGCGCCGGTCCGCACGCGCTGCTCGAGACGCTCAAGCGTGCCGACGCCTTCCGGCGCCCCGAGCGCTTCGCCGAGCTGCTGCGCACCGCGCGCCTTGCCGAGCCGGGCGAGCAGGCCGGCGCCCGGCGGCTGGAGCGCG